>CAYGRI010000314.1:0-6321 GCA_964352155.1 uncultured Maritimibacter sp.
ATAACAAATCCGAACCTCAGATCCCGGAAAGCGGGCAGTCTGTCGTTGGCTTGTGTGGGGTCGGCAAGACCTGGCTCGGTTGCGCCCTGGCTCAAGCGGCCTGTCGCGACGGCGTCACCGTGGTCTACAAACGGATGCCACGGCTCTTCGAAGAACTGGAACTGGCACATGGTGACGGGCGCTTTCTCCGCCTGTTCCGCAGCATCACCAAGGCGCAACTGTTAATCCTGGACGACTGGGGTCCGGATAGCCTCACCGCCACGCAACGCCGCGATCTGATGGAGATCGTCGAGGAGCGGTACGGCCGCGGCGCGATCATGATTACCAGCCAGTTGCCCATCAAGGCATGGCATGACGTAGTCGGCGAGCCGACCTTCGCCGATGCCATCCTGGATCGCATCGTCCACAACGCCTATCGCCTGGAGCTCGAAGGCCAGCCCATGCGGAAAACCATCGCAACAATGGATGACGAAACGCCTAAACCTGATACCCGAATTCCACTGCCTCACGGCAACGCATCACAGGCGGCCGGATGCGTCGGAACTGGTGGCCGGATAAAATCGGAATGGGTGGCCGGATGTTCCGGAATGCGCAAGCGTATCCACTAAGGGTCAATAACCGAAACGTTCTGGCGCTAAAAGCGGCGCGAAGCTCGGGCATCGGCGTTCGAAGCGGGGGAAGATCGCCCAAATTATCAGCACAATGACGCCCAATGCGGCGTAATTTACATCACATGTGTTTTCTCAAGGCCTCTTTCTGCATGCAGGCTTGACCATATGTAATGCAGAATGATGCATTGGAAACTCGACCCCTGCTGAGACGCCTCACCGATGAGTATTTGCCAAAAGAGCGGTCAGGGAGCCCCGAATGACACAATCGTCGGCAACTGCCGTTACAGCCCAATCCGATAGAGGTGTTCGGTCGCTGAACTTCACCGGAGCAGGTACAGGATTTTCAGTCGGCACGGCCTGCGTTCCTGTGATCACCACTGCGTCGGCCCTGACCCTGCTGGCAATTTGGCACCGATGATCGCTCCTCCAGCCCTCCACGATGCTCGCGTCATAATCAGCGGTCCACTCGAACCTGAGACCAGAGCGATCGTGCAGCCGCGCGCGCTCGTGGTACCGATTTTTGGCTGGGCGCTGGATGACTCCACATTACAGCGGCACATGCAGAACGGTTCTGCGCAGGGCCTCGGTCAGTGCTGGTGCCAGGCGGTCTGCTATGACGGCGCGAGCGGGACAGCGCCGGCGTTCGTGAACATGACGATGGATTCGATGGCCCTTTTTGATGTCCACACTGTTACGGCGCCTCTGACCGCGGTGGAGGAGGCCCGGTGACCGTGCCCGACGCATTTGATATCGTAATCATCGGCGGCGGCACGGCAGGCTGTCTGTTGGCCAACCGGCTCTCTGCCGACCGGTCCCTGCGCGTGGCATTGGTCGAGGCGGGGCCCAGGGACCGCAACCCTTGGATCCGGATTCCCGCAGGCTATCTGCGCCTTATCGGTAATCCCGCGGCAGACTGGTGTTACTGCACCGAGGCCGAGCCGCGTCTGAACGGGCGTTCGCTGCCTTATGCGCGGGGGCGAGTGCTGGGCGGGTCGTCCGCGATCAACGGCATGATCTACATGCGCGGCCATCGCGCCAATTACGATGCCTGGATTGCCGCCGGTGCCGAAGGTTGGGGCTGGGACGACATGTTGCCGTGGTTTCTACGGCATGAGGATTTCCATTCGCCCGCGCCATTTCATGCCACGGGCGGCGAATTGCCAGTGGCGCGTCAGCGGCTCTCCTGGCCGGTGCTGGACGCGGCGGTGGCGGGGCTGGGGGAACTCGGCCTGCCGCTGGTCGAAGATTTCAATACCGGCGACAATACTGGTGCGGGGCGGTTTCATGTCACGCAATCGGGCGGGCTGCGGGCCAGTGCGGCCACGGCATTTCTGGCGCCGGTCCGGTGGCGAACCAATCTGGCGGTGCTGACCGGGGCGCACGCGACCCGTATCCTGTTCGACGGGCGGCGTGCAATCGGCGTTGCTGTGCAGCGCGCGGATGGCGAGCATCGGCTTATTGCACGTGCCGAGGTGATCCTGGCCGCAGGCGCCTTCGGCACGCCGCATCTTCTGGAACTGTCGGGCGTGGGCGATGCTGCGCTGCTGCAGACGCAGGGGATCGCGCCGCTGCACGATCTGCGGGGGGTGGGCGAGAACCTGATTGACCATCTACAGATCCGACCGGTGTTCCGCGTGACCGGTGCCCAGACCCTGAACACCCGGTCGCGCGGCCTGGCAGGCAAGATCGGCATTGCGCTTGCCTATGCGCTGCGTCGGTCCGGGCCGCTCAGCATGGCGCCAAGCCAGGCGGGCGGGTTCCTTCGATCAGACCCCGAACGGCCCGCTCCGGACCTGCATGTGAACCTGCAGCCCCTATCGCTGGATGCCTTCGGCTCACCTCTGCACGCTTTTGACGCGATCACCGTCAGCGTCAGTAATGTTCAGCCCGATAGCCGTGGCAAAACCCATCTGCGCGGCCCCGACTGGCACCGCGCTCCAGCAATCGCGCCCGGCTATCTGTCTGGGGGCAGCGACATGGCAAGGGCGGTGGCGGCTGTCCGTCTGGCGCGGGCGCTGATGGCAACAGGACCGATGCAGTGTTTTTCACCACAGGAGTACCGGCCAGGCGATGCGATACAGTCTGACGACGAAGTGCTATCAGCCTCAGCGCAGCTTGCGGGCACGCTGTTTCACGCCTGCGGCACGGCACGAATGGGGCGTGGGCCTGATGCGGTGGTTGACCCTGCGCTGCGTGTGGTCGGGTTAGAGAGACTGCGGGTGATCGACGCTTCGGTGATACCTGCTCCGCTTTCGGGCGGATTGGCGGCGCCGATCCTTGCCATCGCGGAACGCGGTGCCGCGCTGGTTCTTGCCGATCTGGCGAAACGTCACAGAGCCGCTTCGGTCGCTCCCCAAATGGGTTCGAATCCGCGGCAGAACAAGGCTTCGGTATCGTCGCGAAATGCAGAACGTCTACCGAATTCGCCGGGAAACCGCGCCGGGACGGGTCCGTATCCAGAGCGGCATCTTGGTAGCGTGCCGATCTATTCTTAACCAAAAGGAGTATGAAATGAAAAAGCTGAGGACCAAGATAGCCGTCGTCAAGGGGGTGCTTGCCCTTACAATGGCAGTGGCGTTCCAGGGCAGCCCCGCCGTGGCACAGAACTGGCCAGACGAGCCGATTAACCTGATCGTACCCTGGCCGGCGGGCGGCGGACAGGATCGTGTCGCACGCATATTGGCCGAATTTCTCGACCAGCAGGTCCCCGTATCTGTTGTCGTATCGAACGTACCAGGCGCCGCCGGTGCGAACGGGGTCCGAGCTATCGAGGAATCCACACCCGATGGCTACACAATTGGAACAATGGGGCTGCATGTCATCGCGCAGACCTACATCAACCCAAATGCCACCGACTTGGAGCGCATCGCACCATTGGTCATGGTTAACAGCAACTCCGCGGCGATTTCCGTGCGTGCCGACCTTGGGATCAACACGCTTGCCGAGTTCATCGAGTATGCCAAGGCCAATCCAGGCATGATCATCAACGGCAATGATGCGCCAGGGGGCTTTTCTTTCTTGACCGTCGAGTTGATGGAAAGGCAACTGGGCATCGAACTGACCAAGGTGCCCTACCAGGGCTATGCCCCGACCGTGGCAGCACTTGTCGCAGGCGAAGTGAACTCTGCCTCGCTACCTGTGCCGGTGGTCGCCGATCTGCACGCAGCGGGCACAATCAAGATCCTCGCCATCGCCGCGGAAGAGCGTAACTTTGCCGCCCCGGATGTGCCGACATTCAAGGAACTGGGCTATGACTTTGTTTTTGCTGACAGTGTGATGATCTTTGGTCCGGTCGGCATGGATGCGGATGTGAAGGGCGCAGTGGAAAAGGCGCTCTTGGATGCGATGGCCAGCGACGGCTTCAAGGCCGCAGGCTCCACGGCCGGACTGACGCTACAGCCGCTGGGGTCAGCAGATGCCGATGCCCTTTTCAGGGCCCTGGACGAAAGCGTCTATCCCGTTCTGCTAGAGGCGGATCTTGTCAAGACCCGGCAGAAATAAACTGATGTTTGCCCGGGGGTGTCGGGCCGCCGGGCAAACATTTCAAGTGAGACAAAGAATGCAGGCTGACTCGGAACAGACACATTACTCACCTGCCTTGAACCTGGTTGCAGGTGGGTTTTTCCTGCTATGGGCGGGTGTCGGCTGGATTGCCTATCTGGGCAATGCGGCTCTAAGAGCCAGTCTTTTCCGTGGCCCCGATCCGGGCCCTGCGCTGTTGCCGCTGATCACGCTTTCGCTGCTGACAGCAGGCGGCGCAATCATTCTGTTGCGCGGTGTCATCTGCCTTTTGCGCCCGCCGGAAGGCCCCGTCAAAGGGCTGCCGGACCTGCGCAGCCATGTTAAACCGATGACCTTTCTTTCCAGCCTGATCCTGACCGTTGCGCTATTGCCGGTTGTGGGCTTCGTGCCAGTAGGGTTTGGCTTTACCACCTTCTGGCTCTTCGTGCTGGCCTCGAATGATCAGCCGCTGTGGCGCCGCGCGTTGGTAACAATGGGGTTGGCGGCGGCCATAACCTTTGGCATTTGGTACGGTTTCGTCGAGGTGCTGCGCATCTCGCTACCGCGCTGAGGGAGGGCGAATGCTTTTAGACACCTTCTTCTCGGCCCTTCCCGAGACGCTTGCCAGACCAGAGACGATGTTTCTGGCTATTCTGGGAACTGCTATCGGCATCGTCCTCGGAGCACTGCCCGGGGTAAGTTCGACCATGGCACTGGCGATCCTTCTGCCCGTCAGTTTTGGGATGGAGCCTGGCGCCGCCATCCTCTTCCTGATCGCAGTCTTCATATCGAGCGTTTATGGCGGGTCGATCTCTGCCATCCTGATCAACATTCCCGGGACGCCCGGCGCCATCGTTACCCAGTTCGACGGCTATCCAATGGCGCGGTCCGGCCGGGCCGGTCATGCGCTCTTCTATGCGCTCCTTGCATCCAGTGTCGGCGGGCTGATCGGTCTCGGGCTCTTGATGACGCTCGCTCCCATGGTAGTGGCTGCGGCGATGAATTTCCGCAGCCCGGAATTTGCCATGGCGGCGGTATTCGGGCTGGTTCTGTTGTCCTTCGCGACCCCAGGCGCGATGTTCCGCAGTATACTTGTCGGGGTGATCGGGCTGATCTGCGGCATGGTAGGCTATGACACGTTGACGGATATCGGGCGGTTCGATTTCCAGAAAGAGTCGCTGCAGGCCGGCATAGAACTGGTTCCGGTGACGGTGGGCATCTTTGGATTGGCCGAAGTCCTTCGCAACCTCTCGGCCGGAACGGCTCAGATTTCGCGCGTTCCGCCGCTTGGTAGCCTGTTGCCGCCCCTGCGCGAGATAGCCGCTCAGTGGAAATCCATCCTGCGCGGCGGCGTCATCGGAACGTTCGTCGGCGCGGTTCCGGCCGCTGGATCGGCAATCGCTGTGGCCTTGTCCTATGCACTGGAAAAGCGACTCTCCAGGACTCCCGAGAAGTTTGGCGAGGGCGAGCCTAATGGTATCACGGGCCCCGAGTCCGCCAACAACGCCGGTGTCGGTGGTGCGTTGGTGCCAATGATGACGCTGGGCATTCCAGGGGATTCGATGACAGCGGTTCTGATGGGATCACTGCTGATCCACGGGCTTCGCCCGGGCCCCCTGCTGTTTGCAAACAACCCCAGTTTTGTCGCCAATGTTTATGTCGCGCTGCTGATCTCAATCGTCATGACCTTCCTCTTGGGACTGCTTCTGATGCGGCTGATCACTTATGTCATACGCGTTCCAGCACACATCATGATGTGCACCATCACCCTGTTTTGTGTCGTCGGCAGTTTCGCGATCCGCAATTCAGTCAGTGATGTTTTCATCATGCTGTTCTTCGGTTTTGTCGGCTATTTTCTTTACGTGATACGCGTGCCGCCCGCTTCTCTGGCCTTTGGCCTGATCCTTGGCCCCATCCTGGAAGAAAACATCCGCCGGAGCCTGATCATCAGTCGCGGGTCCTGGACCATCTTCCTTGAGCGACCAATTTCTTTGACACTTCTGCTGCTGTCGACACTGGTGCTTTTGCTGCCACTGATCGGTGCCTTGCTGCGCGTCCGACGCGGTCAATGATGCGTCGGATCGAAGTTCGGTGAAGGGAAAGGACCACGCTACATGTGTGGATGCCCCAACTGGATTGAGCAACCCGAGGTCCGGAAATTCTGCTGAGATGGGGTCATGCATGCTGGCATTCCCACTTGATGTAGGCC
>CAYGRI010000315.1:0-6307 GCA_964352155.1 uncultured Maritimibacter sp.
GGGCAGGGGCATGGGCAGGGGCAGGGGCAGGAGCCGGAGGCGGCAGCGCGGCTTTGGTCGGGCGCGGCAGGCTGCCACTCACTCGGGTTGCCGCGGTCAATGCTTGGTCTGGCTTCTGAAACCGGCATGGTCCAACGTCCAGTCCGACCGTTCGGCCCGTGCCCATTGCCGCGTGTCGGACAAAGCAGGCGTGGCCCTCAGCCGCTGGGCGAGACGGGCCGAGACCTGCCGGGTCAACACCTTGCAGGCAGTCGGGCCATATCCCCTTTCTGGATCGTCGCGAAGCGTAGGGAAGATCGCCTCAATCTCCAGGCGCTGGGGTCGGCTGAGCGCGCGCAGCGCCATGGCCCCGGCATAAAGGCTTTCTGTCCGGACACCTTCCGCGGTGATCACTTGGTGCCGGTCCAGAAGGAGGCTGATGTAGGTGGCCTGCCGTCTGCCCTTCATCACCTGAATGCCGCGCAGGCCGGTCAGGCCCTTGGCCCGCGCCAGCACCTGACCCTCGCTGAACAAGCTCTGCACCGCCTGTCCTTCGAAGACGATGCAATGCTGCGGCGAGACAGCCATATCGCGCCATGGCACCCCACCGCCCAGGGCGCCCGCCTTGATCCGGACCGGCCTGTGCCGCCCGGTGTCGGGCGTAAACTTCATTGTCCGCATGCCAATCCACCGGATCGGCTGGGGGCCGTCCGCTTCTGTCAGAACCAGGTCGCCGGGCCGAAGCGTTTCAATCGCAATACACCCGCTCGGCGTCAGGATCTGTGTGCCCGGCGTAAAGCAAACTGGGGCGACATGTTGGTTCCTGTCCAGGTTGATATGGACATCGTCGCCCCTGGGATTGAAGTCCAGGTCCCGGGTCTGGATCGAGGTGATGTCGGGAAGATCCCCGATCCCATCGTCGATGACCGCAAAGTACCGGTCCGCCCCGCCGCCCACCGGGCTGGCAATGATGAACGCAATCTCGGTCACATAGTCGTTGCCGTTAAGATGCGTGGTCGAGCCGCCACCGTCGTAGGTGACCGTCACGGTGCCGTCGGCGCCTGCGGGCACGGCAAGTTGAATATTGTACTCGGTCCCGTCAATCGTGAGGGTCCCGCCGTTGCGGCTAAACGTTTCGTTTAGTTCACCGATCTGGCTGGACGAGTTCGTCCGGTCGCCACCGGTGTAGGTGGCAGTGTCCGTGACACCGAGGATGTCTCCGCCGCCGCCCGGCGCGGTGGAGAAGGTCGCATTCGCATTGATCGACGAAAGCTCGATCAAGTCGGGCAAAGGTGTGTTTTGCGCGCCCATCTGGACCCTCGCTGATTCTGATGTGCCCGAGGCTCGCCGAAAAAGCGGAATCATTTGTGAACGCTTGTGGCGGAGGTTGTGTCGAGGCGTGCTGCCGGGGCCCCTTCATCGACGGGGCTCGCCGGGAAGGGACTTGCCCCGCAGCCATCTTTGCTGCGCCCCAGCGCTGGCGGCGCCGGGGCGCAGAAGGACAGGTTACTCGCAGCCCCAGGACTCACTGGCCGCGTCCCACATAACAAAGGTGGGATAGGCGCACATGGGTCGGGTCCGCTCCGGCTTGCCGCCCGAAATCTCCATCTCTGGTGCGATGCCCTCTTCGACCCAGGCCACGATGGCGTCCAGCCCCGCGAATTTTCCGGGCCCGATGCCCGAAGACCGAGAATGCCCGATGCCGGTCAGCCGGTAGAACCTGGCGAACGCGTCGGTTTGCGCGATCCCGTAGCGGTCCTGCACGGTCTCGAACCAGCGTGTGGTGTCAATCGCCGAGGGGCCGCTGTCGCCGATGCTGTGGTAGACGATCAGTTTGCCGCCGCCCAGGGCGAAGGCGTCCAGATCGGCGCTTCTGGCATCGACGAATTGGCTTGCATGGGCCATCGGGATCGGATCCGTGTCAAAGTCGAACTGCCAGGGATCGAAGGACGGATCGGCGGGCTGGCGGAACACCATCTTGATGGATCTGTTGCGCGCCTTGCGCCCGTTGTTGGGCCATGCCTCGGCATCGCCAAGGTGCCAGCGCACGAAATCCGACCCCGCGTCATAGGCATAGGGCGCATAAAGCTCCTCGCCCTGCGAGTTGACCGGCCCGCTCAGCACGCGGTCAAAGGCATCGGCCTGCGCCTGGCTCAGGCAGCCCTCTGCCTTGTCGCCGGCGCAGACAATCACCGACAGGTCGACGTCGCACATCTTGGCGCTGTCGACCACGCCGTCTTCCAACCCGTCCAGCGCATCGCATTGCGCGGTGATCGTCACGTTGATCGCCTCCATATCCGAGGCCGAGAACGCCTTGGACAGCAGGGGGCGGCCCTCGCTGTCCTTCGGCGCGATCTCTCCCAGCACATGCAGGCTCCAGGCGGTGGCGACATGGCCCCGTGTCTGCTCCTTGATCGGGGCGCCAGCCACGATGCCGTCGAACAGATTGGGTGTGCGCATCGCCGATTGCAGCGCCTGGCGCCCGCCATTCGAGAAGCCGATGAAATAGCTGTAGGCGGCATGGGACCCATAGGCTTCGCGCAGGATCGCCTTGGCGGTCGTGCCCACCAATTCCACCGAGTTGTAGCCGTAGTCGATCAGCGCCTTGCGTTCGGCGCCAAAGCTGACATCGGCGCGGCTGCCCAGGTTGTGCCCGCCATCGGTCGAGGCTACGGCATAGCCAAGCGTCAGCCCATCCGGCATATGCCCGGTGTTGGTGCCCACGGCCGCGCGGATCGACCCGTCGATGCCGCCGCCGCCCTGGAAAAAGAACCGCTGGTTCCAGTCCACCGGCATCCGCAGTTCAAATCCGGTTGCGTAATTCTGGCGATCGGTGCCCACCCGCTCTTCAAGGAAGCCGGTCACGACGCAATGGTCGGGATAGGGCTTGTCGGCGATCATCGCGGCGTCGCCGGTCAGAAACTCCGCCTGCGCGACGCGCAGATCGGGATAGACCAGATCGGCAATCGCCGCGCAGCTGTCCGGGGTCAGCTGTGCATGGGCGGCCCCTGCCAGCAGCGTGCAGGCCAGCGCCGTCGTTGAAAGATACCTTGAGATCATGTGGTGAGTCCTCCCTGAACTGTCGCCGAAAGGGGCGCGCCGTCTTTCGGTCCTTGAAGCGCTGGAAAGGGGCGGGATCCTGTCTGCCCTCGTCCCCTTCCTTTTGCGCGGGAAGTATCACGCGGGCTCCTTATTAAAGTCAATAGACTAGTAATATAGTTTAATGGCCAGGCCGTTCGGAGGCCGGGCCAGTCCCGCGGCGTGTCTGGGCGGCGACCGGCGGCAGATCGGCGATCCAGGTCACCAGCGCGCGGGCCAGAGCCTCTGGCTGTTCGGGGATCAGCGCATGGCCCGCCGCGCCGATGACCCGGACCTGGGCGTTGAGCCCGATGGTGGCGCGCAACGCCTCCGGATCCGGGGGCGGAGAGATCACGTCCAGCGCCGCCGCGACATAGAGGGTCGGGTGCCGATCCGCCACGCGGATCCAGCCCTGATCGCGGGTCTGTGCCGCGGCGCGCCGCTGCGCCGCCGACACCTCGGGCCACCAGCCTTGCAGCCAGACAGAGGCATCGGCGCCGGGGGCAAAGTAGACCTGTTGCAGATGGCCAAGCCGCACAGCATCGCCGAGGGCCATGTCATGGCTGGCAGAGATCGAGACCTTGAGCTGCGCAGGCACCACATTGGTCACGATGGCGGCGACAAGGGCCACGGCGCGCGTCAGATCGGGCCGGTCCCGGGCCAGCACGCGCGCCACCCAATTGCCCGCCGCATGGCCGGCCAGAATGGCCGGAGCGGCGCCTTCGGTCTCGATGATGGCGGCGATGTCGGCGGCCATATCGTGCAGATTGTCGGTCGCCTCAAGCGGCGAAGACCCCTCGATCCCGCGCGGTTCGGGCAGAAGGACGCGCAGGCCCGCCTGTGTCAGAGCGGGCAGGATCAGGTCGAAATCCTCGGTCCCCCGGCCCAGCGAGGGGATCAGTACGATCGTTGGCCCCGCGCCGCAGACTCGGTAGGACAGGGTGGCGGCGCCCCGGTGCAGAGTTGCGGATCGGCTGTCGATGGCGGAAGGCGGATGGGATGTCATGATCTTAGCCTGCCACATGGGGGCGAAAGACGCGGCGTTTCGCGCTGCGATCCGACCCGCGAAGGCGGTGCGCCCGTGGCCGTGAGGGATCTGCCAAGATCAAGGGGCCGGCGCGCGGGGCCAGACGCTGGAAAGGCTGTGGCGCCCGCCGGGCGCGGTCCTCGCACCGGAGGGCAGCGCTGGGCCGCGGGCCACCCGCGCAGGAAGGTCCTTGCGTGCACGGGTCATTGACGGCGATGTTCATTCTTTTGAAAACCCTCTGTCCGACCGGTGCCGATGGGGAGCGCGGCGCGCAATGCCCCGTCTAAACATAATAAGCTAATTTTATGATTTTTAGCAAGACGTCTCCGTCACAAGGCGCGGATGGCAGCCTGCGATCCGACAGCGCGGGCTGTGCCGTACCCGGCGTTGGCGCCCTGCGGCGCGTTGGCCCGTCCTTGCCGGTCCGGGAGGCGGGCCGGTCAAACTTTGGCTGGCGCCACGGATCTTCCGCCGGATCCGGAGCCGCTATGATCCGAAGGTGCGCGGGCTGGGACCGGCGGTCACCTTTGCGCGGCCCCACCGTAAAAAGGGCGGGCCAGAGCGTAGAATTACGCTGTAACGCAAGCTTATAATATCCTGAATATTCGCCGATAAATATCAAGAGATGAGTCTTGGACTCGCATGTTCAGGACATTCTTGATCGCGTGTGATCCTGCGTCTATCCCGCCGTTGCCACAGATGCCACAGGGGGCCAAACGGCGCCGCGCGCCCTGTCGGTGACACAAATGTTTCACTCTAGATCGGCACTATTTCTGTTATTCATGAAATATGGAAACGCTGATTCCCTCTCGCCTCACCGCCCTTGGTCACCCGCAGCGGCTGGCTATCTTCCGGCTGCTCATGCGCCGCTATCCCGACCGCGTGCCGGCGGGGGAGCTGGCAGAGGCTCTGGGGCTCAAAGCCTCTACGCTGTCGTCCTACCTGTCGGGCCTGATGCAGGCCGGGCTGGTGACCCAGGAACGGGTCGCGACCTCGCTGCGCTACTCCATCGACATGTCAGAGCTGCGACAGACGCTCGACTATCTGCTCCTCGACTGCTGCCGCGGTCGTCCGGAGATCTGTTCACCGGTTTCTCTTCCTTTCGCCATGGGGTCCCCTGTCATGACTGACCGCAAGTTCAACGTCCTCTTCATCTGCACCGGCAATTCGGCGCGTTCGATCTTTGCTGAATCCATCCTGCGCAAGATCGCGGGGGACAGGTTCACAGCTTACTCGGCCGGAACGCGCCCTGGGTCGCAGCTTAACCCCTTTGCCATCCAGGTTCTCAAGGACAAGGGGCACGACATTTCGATGCTCAGGTCCAAGGATGTGTCGGAGTTCACCACGCCGGACGCGCCGCATTTCGATTTCGTCTTCACGGTCTGCAATCAGGCGGCCAATGAGGAATGCCCGCCCTGGGACGGCCAGCCGGTCAACGGTCACTGGGGGATGCCGGACCCGGTCAAGGCAGAGGGGAACGACGCTCAGAAAGCGCTCGCCTTTCAGGAAGCCTACGGCGCCTTGACCAAGCGGATCGAATTGTTCACAGCGCTCAATATTGAATCCCTTGGCCGCCTGGCCTTGCAGGCAAAGATCGATGACATCGGCCGCACATCGCCAGAGGAGCTTTGATGACCACCTATGCCCTGAACGGCCTCGGCCGCATCGGCAAGCTTGCCCTGAAACCGCTGCTGGCGCGCGGGGCCCGGATTGCCTGGATCAACGATGCGGTCGGAGATCCGCAGATGCATGCGCATCTGCTGGAATTCGACACGGTGCATGGCCGGTGGGACGCCGCCTTTGACCATGACGCGGACAGCGTGACCATCGACGGCACACGGCTGCCCTTCATCGGCACAAAGGACCTGTCGGCGCTGCCACTAGAAGGTGTGGACGTGGTGATCGACTGCACCGGCGTCTTCAAGTCCGAGGCGGCGCTCGCCCCCTATTTCGAGGCGGGCGTGCAGAAGGTGGTGGTCTCGGCCCCGGTGAAGGATGGCGGCGCGGCGAATATCGTGTACGGCGTCAACCACGAGATCTACGATCGCGCCGCGCATCGCATCGTCACGGCGGCGAGTTGCACGACGAATTGCCTGGCCCCGGTGGTGAAGGTGATCCACGAGGCCATCGGCATCCGCCATGGCTCGATCACCACGATCCACGACGTGACCAACACGCAGACCATCGTGGACCGTCCCGCCAAGGACCTGCGCCGCGCGCGCT
>CAYGRI010000316.1:0-6282 GCA_964352155.1 uncultured Maritimibacter sp.
TCTCGGCCAGGATGTCGCCGGAGGACACGGTATCGCCCTCCTTCACCAGCCATTTCGCCAGAGTGCCCTCTTCCATCGTGGGCGACAGAGCCGGCATCAGGATTTCGGTTGCCATATCAGGTGTCCTGTTCAGATGTGATCATTCCGACGACATTGCCTTGTCCGTCCTCTGCATAGGCGAACCGGCCGATGCCGGGATGGTCGTCGGGTGGCAGCGCTTCGGACCCGCCGTGGGCAAGGGCCGCCGCATAGGTGGCATCGCAATCCGCCACCTCGAACGTCAATGTGCAGCCCCGGATCGGGCCGCCGGACGCCGGCGCGTCTCCCATCCGGCTGATCAGCGCGCCGGTCAGGCTGTGACCTTCCCCGATGTCGGGGCCGGCGATCAGCTCATATTCCACGTCCGGGCCCATTCCCGGCATCGGCTCAAAGCTCCAGCCAAAGACCTTGCCGTAAAAGTCACGAGCGCGGCCCATGTCGGACACATGTATCTCAAAATGCGCGGGCATGACGGCTTCTCCTTCGGGGTTTTGACATCACGGTTCGCGAGTCACGATGACGGCGGCTCGGCTCAGACGCTTGGAGGTGCGTGCAAAATGCTCAACAAAGCAGCGGTCGCAATCGTTGAGATCAAAGCCAGGCCCTGCGGGATAAGGATCATCTGAATGGGCAGCCGCTGACCGGCACCGTCCCGAACGATAAGCCATAGCGCCAGGATCTGAAGCGCATAGCCGATCGCGACGTAGAGCAGATCGCTTTTGGGAAGGCCCGCGCTGGAGGCCATGAACAAAACCGCAAAATACGCGCCGGTCGAAAGGACCATGACCAGCATCACAGGCGCTAACCTTACCTTGCGATCGTAGAGGCGGCGCAGACCGATCCGGATCAGGATTGATTCCACCAGGATCCGCATAAACAGAAGTCCGAAGAAGCCATAGATCAACAGCATCTAAGGCCCCCTGTCCCATATCGAACGCTTGTGGGGCGAAGACAGCCCGCCGCCTTTGACGTCTCGCGCCAGGGCGCGTCGAACCTTCATGCGAGGCGCCGGGTCCGCAGGTGGCTCCAATGCCGCGCTGCCGCGTGCGATCAATCGAACCGCCTGCATCTTTCTCGCACTCCGAACCGGAATCAACGCCGCGCTGGATTCGTGCCCTGCGACCCCGCGACCGCGGGCAAGCCAGAGCCTTCGTGCGCTCATCGCCGAACCCGTCCCGATCAACGGCCCAAAGCGCCGTCGCCGGTTGGTCCCCGGGATCGGCCAGCGGCGACCTTCGCTTGCCCGCGATACCGCCGGGAACACCAGTCACCCGAAGGATCCGGGGAGCGCGATCAAGCGGATTGCGTGGGCGCATCGGCATAGATATCGGTCCACAATTCGGCCAATGCGGGCTCGGGGCTTTCACGGGCGAAATCGGCGGAGCCGTTGACGATCTCCTTGATTTCCTTGTCGATCGCCTTCAGATCTTCTTCGCTGGCGTGTTTTCCTTCCAGGATCAGCTTGCGCACCCCCTCGATCGGATCCCGCTCATCGCGCATTTTCTGCACCTCTTCGCGGGTGCGGTATTTGGCCGGTTCCGACATCGAATGCCCCCGGTAGCGGTAGGTCTTGACCTCAAGGATATAGGGCCCCTTGCCCGCCCGGCAGTGCGCCACCGCCTTTTCGCCCGCCGCCTTGACGGCCAGCACGTCCATCCCGTCCACTTCTTCGCCGGGGATGTCGAACGCCGCGCCCCGCGTATAGATCGACGGGGTCGAGGTGGACCGTTTCTGCGATGTGCCCATGGCGTATTGGTTGTTCTCGATGATGAAGATCACCGGAAGATCCCACAGGGCCGCCATATTGAACGTCTCGTAGACCTGGCCCTGGTTCGCGGCGCCATCGCCGAAATAGGTGAAGCAGACGAAATCGTTGCCACGGTATTTGTTGACAAAGGCCAGCCCCGCGCCCAGCGGAACGTTGGCCCCGACGATGCCGTGACCGCCGTAGAATTCCTTTTCCTTCGAGAACATGTGCATGGAGCCGCCCTTGCCCCGGGAATAGCCGCCCTCGCGCCCCGTGAGCTCTGCCATGACGCCCTTGGGGTCCATGCCGCAGGCCAGCATATGGCCGTGGTCGCGGTAGGTGGTAATGCGCTGGTCGCCTTCCTTGGCGGACGCCTCCAGCCCTACAACGACGGCTTCCTGCCCGATGTAAAGGTGGCAGAACCCGCCGATCAGGCCCATGCCGTATAGCTGGCCGGCCTTCTCTTCAAAGCGTCGGATCAGCAGCATGTCCCGATAATATTTTAACAGTTCCTCGGCCGAGGCCTTGGACTTCGCTGCGCGGCTGCGGGTGGCCATCGGGGCGCCTCCTCCGTCACTGGATATTTTGTTTAGCGTTAAACTAAAGTCTAGCTCAGTCAAAACCGGATTGCGACCGGAAAAATCGGAAAGCTTTTCAGGGTCGCAGGTCGCTTGCTGGCGCCGGGGCGGGGCACTGGCCGCGAGTCTGTGCGGTGTGCGCCGCTGTCGCCTGGGCCAGGCTGGACAGAGGGATGTTCAGATTGGAGCGACCCCGCCGTTGGGCGCATCGTGCCAGATCGCGCTCCCCTGCGACAGCGTTTGGGCAACGCATTGTACACCATGTCTTTTTCCGTCCGGCAGGGGCGAGGATCCGGCCGCGCGCGGCAAGGTTTGGGATCGCAGGGTTTGGGGCGACAGGGTCTAGCGGATGATGACCTCGTCGCTGCGCACCAGGCCCAGCACATCGCGCGCTTGTTGGTCCAGCAGATCGAGGTCCAGGAAGTCGTCCGACAGGCGCCGGGTCAGATTGGTCAGCCGGGCGACCTCTGCCTGCAGGCGTTCCGCGTCGCGGCGCAGCAGATCGGTTTCGGCCTCTATCTGGATGCGCCGGAACAGCCCGTAATCGCCCTGCACGCTGGCAAAGGTAAAGTAGCTGCCAAGACAAAAGACGATTGCAAAGAAGGTGATCACGCCGAACGTCGGTGTCTTGCTGGGTCTGCCCATGGTCGTGCCTCTCGCGCCGTCTCTGGGGGACGGGTTCGGTCAGAGTGTGGCACAGCCAGCCGGATTTGTGAATCCCGAAAATCCCGTATTCTCCCGCAAGTTGCGGGATATTGCTGATGCTGGCTGGGCCATCGGGCGTTCCGTCCGGGACGGGTGGCCGCAACTGTCCGGCCCAAACGCCTCGGGCGTCGCGGGGGCACACCACCCGGCGCCACGGCCAGAGCATGCCGCGTCAGCACGAACCCGTAGACGGAACGGGCGGCTTTGTGCAAATCCCGGCCCGGCGCGGCGCCATTGCGCGCTGCGGGCTAGTTCAGCATCCAGGTCCCGTCCGGGAAAAAGGCGTGAAAGGCAAAGGCGAACATCACGTCATGGGGCACGTCGCGGCCGCTTGCGTCCTGAACGCGGATCGTGCCCACATCCTTACCCGCCGCGATGCTTTGCGTGTCGAGGGCAGAGGCTTGCCCCGCCGTCCAGCTGATTGTCACCCCGGCCTCGGTGACTTTGCCCGCCCGCGACAGCCGGGTTAACGGCCAGGCCCGCTCCCCCACCCGTACGACGCGCACCAGGGGCGGTATGCCGTGGGGCGGCATCTCTCCGTTGTACAGGAAGGGGCGGGTTGAACTGTCATAGCTGACATAGGGATTGCGCCCGTAGGACCGGGGGTAGCGCGGCTGCGCCATCACCAGCCCGTCGGGGTTGCGGGATTTGAACTCGGCCCAGCTTTCCATCCAGGACGGCATCTGCCGCAACCGGTCGCCGGTGTGGTCGCCGACGATACCGATGCCGACGGCCTGCTGCCACCAGCTCTCCGTCTCGCGGTCATACATGACCATATCGGAATGGCGCAGCTTGCCCGACACGCCAAAGGTCCGCAGTGCGCCATTCACCCGGCGGTCAAAGGTCATCCCCGAGTTGCACAGCGGGCAGAAGGTGACGGCCACGGGAATGCCCCCGACCACATCGTTCACGATCTCATGCCAGGTCAGATAGCGGATCGGATAGGCGCGCGGGGGCGTGCCATCGATTTCCAGCGTGATCACCGGCTCGCGGTCGCCGATCCGGGTTTCCGAGGCGGCGGCGATGAAATCCGGGTTGAACAGGGCAGGGATGCCGTCCTTGGGGGGGCCGCCGGACAGGATCTCTGTCCAGCTCTCGACATTGGTTTGCGAGAAATCGGTCTTGGGCCACTCGCGGCTCCAGAAATCGGGATTGGCGAGCGCGGTGCCAGCGGCGAGGCACAGGGCGGCGGTCAGGGCGATAAGGCGCATGGTCGGGTCCTCCTATGCCACCCAAAGTGCCAGCCCGCGCCGCGCCGGGCAAGCAACGGCTGATCACATCCCGGCGGGGCGGGCGTGAGCGGTGAGGGGCCTCATGCGCAAAAGCCGCCGTCAAAAGGGCGCACCGGCAGCGCTTTGGATGCAGGGCCTGCGTTCTGAGTAAAAAGGGGGGGCTCGGGCCGGTTCCGGACGGTCTCCGGCGACTGGATCCGGGCCGTGTCGGCCCCGCGCCGGGTTCCGGCCCAGGCACTGGCCCAGGCACTGGCCCAGGCACTGGCACAGACCCAGGAACAGGCACTCGTACAGAGGGTGTCGCCGGCGAGGGGCTGCCCCGCCGGAAATCTTTTCAGTCGATCACTTCGACATCGGCCATCACATCGGGCTGGCCGATCACGGCGCCGTTCGGGCCGCGCCCCAGCTTGATGCTGTCCAGCACGTCAAGGCCAGAGGTCACCTGACCCACCACCGTATAGGCGCCGTTCAGATGCGGCGCCGGGGCGAACATGATGAAGAACTGGCTGTTGGCGGAATTGGGATCGCTCGCCCGCGCCATGCCAACCACGCCCCGGTCAAAGGACAGGTCAGAGAATTCGGCCTTGAGGTCAGGCAGGTCGGACCCGCCGGTGCCGGCGCGGCCCATGTTGCCGCCTTCCAGCTTGCCGAACTGGCCGTCGCCGGTCTGGGCCATGAAGCCGTCGATCACGCGGTGAAACACGACGCCGTCATAGAACCCGTCTTCGGCCAGCGCGGCAATCTGCGCCACATGGCCGGGGGCCACGTCCTCGAACAGGTCGATCTCGATCACGCCGTTGGCTTCACCCTCGACAGTGATCCGCAGGCCGGTGGCCAGGGCGGGCGAGGCTGCCAGCAGGCAGCACGACAGCAGGAGTTTACGCATCGGCGGCCACCTTCACGCTCAGCATCTTGTCGGGTTTCGCGGGCGGCTCGCCCCGGGTGATGGCATCCACATGTTCCATCCCCGACAGCACGCGGCCATAGACCGTGTATTGCCGGTTCAGAAAGTGGTTGTCCGAGAAGTTGATGAAGAACTGTGAATTGGCGGAGTTTGGATCCTGCGACCGCGCCGCGCCGATGGTGCCACGGTCATGCGGGATGCCTGAGAATTCGGCCTTGAGATTCGGCAGTTCGGACCCGCCGGTGCCCGCGCGCCGCAGATCGAAGGCGGCTTCGGTGTTGCCATTGGCCACGTCGCCGGTCTGCGCCATGAATCCGTCGATCACGCGGTGGAAGATCACATTGTCGTAAGCGCCAGCGCGGGCCAGCTCTTTCATACGCTCGCAATGCAGCGGGGCGATGTCGGGCAGCAGGGCGATGGCGACAGTGCCGCCGGTCAGCTCGATCAGAATGGTGTTTTCGGGGTCGTCATAGGCCATTTTTGGCTCCTCATCGTCGAATTGGCGGCAACCTAGGCGGATTGCGGCGCAAGGAAAAGCCGGAATGCGTCTTGTGTTCGCCGGGCGGTTCCGCGAACTAGAGCATAATCCCCACATTGACCGGAGTGGATCCGATGAGCTGGAAAACCCTCGACGACATCGCCCTTGAGAACAAGGTCATCCTGACCCGCGTGGACATCAATGTCCCGATGGAGGACGGCAAGGTCACCGACACCACCCGGATCGACCGGATCGTGCCCACGATCAAGGACATTCAGGCAAAAGGCGGCAAGCCCGTGCTGCTGGCGCATTTCGCCCGGCCCAAGGGCAAGGTCGTGCCCGATATGTCGCTGCGCCAGATCCTGCCCGCGCTGGAGGCCGCCTTTGGCCAGCCCGTCGGCTTTGCCGAAGACTGCATCGGCGGTCCGGCCAAGCGCGCCGTGTCCGATATGGGTCCGGGCGACATCTTGCTGCTGGAAAACACCCGCTTTCACGCGGGCGAGGAAAAGAACGACGCGATCTTCGCCGCCTCTCTGGCCGCGCTGGGGCAGGTCTATTGCAACGATGCCTTTTCGGCCGCCCACCGGGCCCATGCCTCG
>CAYGRI010000317.1:0-6225 GCA_964352155.1 uncultured Maritimibacter sp.
GCCGGGGCTCCGCGCGCGGCCTCCTACACCAACCGTTCGGACACAGCCGTCGCAACTGGCTCTTCGCCGGATCAGACACCGGCGGAGAAACCCTCGCCCGCGCCATGACCGTCACGAAACGGCCAAAATGAACAATCTCGATCCCCAAGCCTACCTTACTGACATCTTCACCCGCACCCACGACCACCCTAACAAACAGCTCCACCAGCTCCTCCCCTGGAACTGGCAGCCTTTGTGCAAAAACCTGTGATCAAAGCCGCCAAAAACTACGAGGCGGCCCAAACCGGGCGGTTACCGTAAAACCGGACCTCATATACCAATGTCCAGGCGACCTTGAGTGGCAGGCTTACGTCCGCCGTCAGCGGGATCAGCAGATATAAGATTCCATACACCCCAGGAGAAATCCGGATGGCCAATGCCCCAGGCCGCCGCGATCAGGTACATCGTCAGGTAGACCCAATAGGCGGGGTAGATCCGGAGCGCGCCGGACCGCGTAGCGAGAGATCGCGGCGGGTTGGCCAATGTCGCGCCAATGCGCCGAGCTGATGATGAAACCGCTTAGGACGAAAAAGAAGCTCACGCCAAGAACGCCATGCCGCGCCACGGGGGCGAACAGAACATGGCCGCCGTATTGTGGCTCCATCAGAATGATGTAGGTGTGGTAGACCACGACCGACAGGGCCGCCAGGCCCCGCATGACCTGCAATGTGGCGGGCTGTCGCGCTCGCGCAATGGCGCCGGTAGGGGCGTCTGGGTCAGGACCCCGTCAGGGGTTGCCCGGAGGCTCACTTGTCATAATAGCCCTGACCATAGTTCGCATAGGCGCCATACTGCCCCCCGTAGCCGTACCGTTTCATGCCGCGGGCATCGATCTGTGCCAGGACAAGGCCCGTAATATGCAGGTTCACCGAGGACAATTGGCGCAGGCCCGCGACGACCTGCTCTTTGGATGTGAAATTCCATTTCACATTGTAAATAATCGCATCCGCGCAATTCCCGATCACGCGGGCATCGGGAACCACCAGAACGGGCGGCGTGTCGATCAGCACATAGTCGTACGATTCCCGGGCGGTATTCATCATGTTCCGGAAGCGCTCGGACGAGAAGAGGTCCGCGGCGTTTATTGACGATTTGTCGCCCATCAGAACGTCGAAGCCCATCTCTTCCTCGTGCAACACCGCCTCTTCGAGGGTAAGGGTGCCCGACACCACCTTGACGAGACCGCCCGCCGTGGAGCCTCGGAAATATTGCGAGAAGGTCCGTCTCCGGATGTCGCCTTCAATCAGCAATACCCGCTTGCCCAGACCCGAGAGATTGAATGCCAGGGAAATCGATTGGGTCGTCTTGCCCTCGCCCGGTATCGACGAGGTGGACATGATGACCTGCGGCGGATTATCGACATTGGACAGCAGAACCGATGTCCGCAGATTGCGGATCGCCTCGGAACCGACCGAGGTCGGATGCTTTTTCAGATACCCCAAAGTCGCATGCCGGCGGCGGATCGGCAGCTTGGGTATCTGTCCCAGAACGGAATATCCGGTCGCCTGTTCAAGTTCGTCCGAGGATCGGAAGCCTCTGTGAATGTATTGCCGCAAAAAGACGAAGACCATGCCGATCATGATGCCCAAAAGCCCCGCGACGGCCAGGATCACGCTGCGGCGTGGCTCGACCTGCTCTCCGGGCGTTGCTTCGGCCAGCATCCGGCTGTCGGCCTGCTGCAATCCGATCTGGATCGAGGTTTCCTTGAGCCGTGCCAGAAAGGTTTCGTAGAGAACGCGGGTTGCCTCGGCATCCCGACCCCGCTGGATCAGCTCCTGCCGCTTGTCGTCTTCGGCATCGATCACGGCAACCAGCTGCTGATAGTCCGATTGCAGCCCGCTCACCTGAAGCCCGGCCTGGGCCGCCGCGTCCCTGGCCTGCTCGACCAATATCGCGACCCGTTCGCGGAAGGCCGCCCGCGCTTCCTCATCGCCCGCTGCCGCATCGGTCCGCAACCCTTCCAGCGTGGCATCCTCGGCCAGCGCGGCCACGGCATTGAACACGCCGCTGGCCATCAGCCCGGACAGCTGCTCCGCACGCTCCAAGGCGGCGTCGCGCACCTCCTCCAGATCGGCGATGCGGGAGCGCTGGTCCTTTTCGCGCGCCTTCAGCGCCTCCAGCGAGGCTTCCGGCATCAACTCGGTCGCCGAGTTCAGCTCCAGGACCGCCTCTTCCTTCTGCTTGAGCTCCTGCTCCAGCTCGGTCACGCGTTGCGACAACCAGTTCACCGCATATTCGGTGGCTGCGAATTTGGTCGCAATCTGCTCGTCCAGGTAGATCTGGGAGAGGTGATTGGCGATCAAGGCGGACTTGTATGGGTCCTCTGTCGTGACACTGACCCGGAAGATATAGGAGTCGAGGTCATTGGTAACCCTCAGGGTCTCGCGCACGGCTTCTATGGTTTCCAGAAAGACCCTCTGTTCGGTCACCAGGCGCGGGTTGTCGTTCTGTATGCCCAACATGGCCCGGATGTTGTCGACCAGACCATAGACGATTTCGCGCGGCGAATAGGGCGACGGCTCGGTCAGCCGCAAGTTGAACTCCGGGTCCTCGATCAGGTCCAGATCTTCCACCAGACGCCCGATCATCGTCCGCGAGGACAAGATGGCGATTTCGGTGTTGATCGCGGATTCGTCCGTCCCGACGCCGCTCAGAACGCTTTCCAGATCAACGACGTTCTGGCCGCGCACTTCCATGACGATTTCGGCTTCGGAGGCAAACTTTATCCCGGCAACGAAGAAGGCGTAATACCCCCCCAGCACCACGGTAAGTGTCGTGCACAAAGCGATGACCCACTTGCCGCGCCACAGCGTGCCCAGCAATTCACCGATGTTTATCTCATCTTCCAACTGCGGCTGACCGACCGGCGAAATGCCTGGCATCAAAGGCCGAATGGAAGCATTCTGCTCTTTCTTTGCTAAAGCTGGCATATCGCGCGCTGGGTCTGCCATCCAAAGTTTTCCCTCGTCAATAAATCAAGTCTATGCGTCGAGCAGATGCCGCCTGGAGCGAATTGTGTCAACGGTGAATGCGGGTGACCTGCCCGCCCGAAAGGCGCCGGTCATGGGCAGGTTCTGTTCGGGTTCCGGCCTTTTGTCGATCGATCATCATGTCGGCGTGAGCCGCCCGTCTGAATAGTCCAAGCCCAGTGTTAGTGCATGATCTGTCACCGGTCCATCGGCGCGATGCTCTCTGACGCAGGCGAGCGGGAACTCGCGGAAACAAAAGGCATTATGGGGGCGTCCGGGGTTGATTGTTGGGCGGTCCGGGGTTGCAGGTGTTCCTTTGGCATTCGATGCGAATTTGGGCGCTGTGCAACTCTTGGAAGAGTTTGTCGTTCAAGAAGTCGGTCCCAGGCAGCAAGCACCCCAAACAACTGGCCTATAGTCTCGGCGATAACAACAGGTGAACATAAGGGATGTTCAGATCTTTGCAGGGCGCCGCGGACCCTGTCGCCGGCGTTGATTTCCTTGGAAAGGGGGCGCATATTTCTCTATCCGGGTTTCATTGTGGCGATAAAAGAACACGGGCGGCCTTTTTCAGGGGCAGGGCGGCAAGAGCTTTTTTCCAGCCATCGTGTTGATGCCATGGTTCGTTAACCTGAACAAAAATAAGCCTAATCGAGCGGGAATTTCAGGATGATCAGACGAGACAGCCCCGGCTTTGCACGGGTGCTTCGTCGTTCCGGACCGCGCACGACCTGGACCTTGGGTGTTCTGGCCACGGCGCTGGCTGCGGCCCCGGGGGCTGGCAGAGTTCTTGCCCGATACAATGGCCAGGGAGGCCCCCCGTCGCAAGGTCGTTTGCCTATGCCGATTCCGCTCCGGACGGGCTGACTCCGCTGGAAACGAAACCCTCCGTGCTGACCAATTTCGTGACCGCGAACATGCGGTCCGAGGGTGCGTTCCTGTTCTCGGTCGGACAACATCAAAGCTTCAACGCGACCGGCGGCACGGGCAACCAGACCTATTTCAGAGAGATCCGGTGGGGCTTGTCCGACAATGTCGAGATCGCCGGGTTCTACCAGACCTATTCCGATCCGATCCCCGATCCGATCCCCGATCCGATCCCCGATCCGATCAACGGGTCGGCCCCGCGGCTGCGCTGGTCGCAGCCGGGGCTCAGCGCCAAGGTCCGGCTGGGTCAGGTCGGGACCCTGTCCTTTGCCGTTCAGGGGCCGCTCGAACTTCTGACCTTGAATTCCGCGATCTTTGGCAATGCCTCTGACAGGTCCGAGGACAATACCACGTTTCTTGTCGGCTCTGCGCAAGGGCCAATCACCATGGACATGACCGAGAAGCTGCAGTTCCACCTGACGCCGGGGGTCAGCCTGTTTCACGATCAGGTCAACGGAACCGAATTCTACGGGACCGTGGCCAGCCTGGGCGCGGGGGTCAGCTTTCAGGCATCGCCCCAGCTTTTGACCTATGGCAGCCTGAGCGTGCCCTTCGGGCCGGGCGGCAATACGATCGCGAATGACCGCGCGTCGTAAACACACCGATCTATACGGTCGGGGGCGCTATAACCTCACGCCGAAATTCGCGCTCGATCTCTATGTGACCAATGGCTACGGCGTCACCACCGGCAGCAGCATCCTGTCCTTCGGGCCGGGCGGCGATGACCCGTACTAGGGCCTCAAGCTGACCTATGCGCCGGGCCGGGGCCCGGGCTACCGCCCCAGCTACCGCCCCAGCTACCGCCCAGCTACCGCGAGGTCATCGCAACGCCGGATCAGCGCGGCCTTCGCCTTCGAGCAGGATCTGCAACTTGAAGGCTACATCGAGCAATATGCCGGCGACGGCAGCCTGCCCACCCGGTTCGCCAAGGAATTTCGCGACACCAGATTTGGCGCGAGGCGCAATCCAAGGTGGAGCGGCGGGCTCAAGTTCGGGTTGATGAACACCCGGTATGGCGACCCGTTCTCGCTGGCGGGCAGGGTGTCCGCCGGGCGGTCCATTCCCGGCCCCGGCCCCGGCGCGCTCTATGCCGATCTGACGGGAACCTTTGTGTTCGGCTCCGGCACGGCGGTGTCGCCGAAACTGGGGGCCGTCGGCGCCGAGGACGAGTCGGTGTTCTACGGGCTAGGCTTGGGGGTGAACCACGCGATCTTCGACAGGGTGCAATTGATCGGCGAAGTGACCCCCATGCTCGAAGCCACCGGCACCGTCTGGGCCGCCGGTGCTCGGTATGCCGCGCAGGATTCCCGTTTCAGCATCGACCTCAGTGCCACGAACGCGATCGGGCGCAATGGCGCCGGAACGATGCTGGCACAAGAGGAGGTAAAATTCATGCTGGGCGCAACGGTCATATTCGGTCTCAATCCCAGCCTGAGTCCCGTTGGACTGTTCGGCGGCTAGGCGATCGGGCGCCGTTCTTGCGGCCTGATCCCCGCCCCTGCCGGCCCTCCTCCCGACGTGCCGGGGTCAGGACAGCGCAATGTCGCCTTTTGCCCAAGGGTCAGGACGAATCCCGCCCCCCCGGGGGGCTGGCCGCCCGGAAGGAGTTCATCCTGCCGGGGCATCACCGCGCGGGGTCATATGCCCGGCGTGATACGGACTGCGAGGTTATGGGTGGGGGCGCGAAAAGCCCATTGGCCTTCGAGGGGTCAGTCCGCATAAGTGATGCCCTGGGCGGCGCCAAATCATGGCAGGCCCGATACAAGGGAAACAGCCCTATGGGTGGAGGCGTTACAAGGATCGTTGCGGTTCTGGTCACTTACCGACCCGACCTGTCCGTCCTGGAAAGCGCCCTTGTGGCGCTGGCCCCGCAGGTCACCGGGATCGTCCTGGTCGACAACGGGTCGGGCGCGGAGGTGCAGGTTGGGATCGAAAGGCTTCTGGCGCGGGGGGCCGGGCCCCATCGGGCGCTGTTCCAGGCTGGGAACGGCGGGCTGGCACAGGCCCAGAACGCCGGCATCGCGCTCGCCCGAGAGATCGGGGCAGATGCCGTTCTGCTGATGGATCAGGACAGCCAGCCCGCCCCGGACATGGTCGCCGCGCTGCAGGCGGCCTTTGTCCGGCGGCAGGCCGACAACCCCGCCGTGATCGGGCCCGGCTATGACGAGCCGCACCGCGGGACGGACGCCGCTTTGCCCGCCGGCGAGGATATCCCCGAGATGCCCGCCCTCATTTCGTCAGGAAGCCTGATCCCGCTGGCCGTCTTCGACAGGGTGGGCGGGCTTGACGA
>CAYGRI010000318.1:0-6202 GCA_964352155.1 uncultured Maritimibacter sp.
ACATCCCGCTGTTCCTGATCGACGCAGGCACCGCCACCCCGGACCGGCCGCGCTGGCGCCCCTGGCCGCGCCCCCAATCGACGCTGCTTCGCGACTTCCGCGCGATCCTGACCGGCGACCGCGCCACAGCCGCCACCCTCGCACGGCTAGGCGCCCGGCCCGCCCGCACCCAGACCCCGGGTTTTCTGCAGGAAGGCACCGCCGCCCTGCCCTGCAACGCGACCGAGCGCGACAACCTCGCCGCCGCCATCTCGGGCCGCCCGGTCTGGCTCGCCGCGCGCTGCGGCGACAGCGAGATCGAGGCGATCCTCGAAGCCCATCGCACCGTCCTGCGCCGCTCGCACCGGCTGCTGCTGATCCTCAGCCCCGCCGCCGCCGAGACCGGCCCCGGCCTGCTGGATCACGTCCGCGCCCAGGATTTCATTGCCGCGCTGCGCTCGGACGGGGATGAACCGGATCCCGATACCCAGATCTACATCGCCGATACCGATGACGAGCCGGGCCTGTGGTACCGCCTGGCGGCGATTTCCTTCATGGGGCAATCCCTGGGCACCGGCGGCGGGATCAACCCGTTCGAGGCGGCGGCGTTGGGCTCTGCCATTCTGCACGGCCCCAATGTCCGCAATTTCCGGCAGGATTATGCCCGCCTCGAACGCGTCGGCGCCACCCGGCGGGTCCGCAACGCCGCGGAACTGGCCACCGCGCTCGAAGAACTCCTGGCCCCCGATCTTACGGCGAGCATGGCCCATGCGGCCTGGAAAATCTGCTCGACCGGGGCCGAGGTGACGGATATCGCCATGGACCTGATCCTGGCAGAGTTCGACCGGACAGAGGCCGACTGATGCGTCCGCCGGGGTTCTGGGGCAGGCCGCCCGACCGGCCCGGCTGGCAGGCGCGGGCACTGGCGCCGCTGGGGGCGCTTTATGCGGCGGCCACGGCCCGGCGTGTGGCCCGGCCCGGATACCGCGCCGGGATCCCGGTGATCTGCATCGGCAACCTCAATGCGGGCGGCACCGGCAAGACCCCAACCGCGATCGCCCTGTTGCAACACCTGCAGGCCCGGGGCGTCGCGGCGCATGTGGTCAGCCGCGGCTATGGCGGGCAGCTTGCCGGTCCGCTGCAGGTCGATCCCCTGCGCCACGGCGCCCGCGATGTGGGGGACGAGCCGCTGCTATTGGCCGCCTTCGGCCCGGTCTGGATCGCCCGCCACCGGGCCGAAGGGGTCCGCGCCGCCGAGTCCGCAGGCGCCCCGCTGTTGCTGCTGGACGACGGGTTCCAGAACCCGCAGGCGGTCAAGGACCTGTCGCTGCTCGTCGTCGATGCCGCCACCGGCTTTGGCAATGGCCGCGTGATCCCGGCAGGCCCCCTGCGCGAACCCGTCGCCAACGGCCTGGCCCGCGCCGATATGCTGCTGTCTGTCGGAGACACCGCCGCCCAGACCGCCTTTGACCACCGCTGGCCGCAAGCGGCCACCCTGCCCCGGCTGGCCGGACGGCTGGACCCGCTGCAGACGGGGATGGACTGGCAAGACCTCGACGTGCTGGCCTTTGCCGGCATCGGCCGCCCCGAAAAGTTCTTTGCCACCCTGCGCAGCCTCGGTGCCCGGCTGCGGCGGGCCGAGCCGCTGGACGACCACCAGCCCCTGACCGACGCGCTGATGCATCGCCTTCAGACCGAGGCGACCCTGCTGGGCGCGCAACTGGTCACCACCGAAAAAGACGCGGTCCGCCTGCCCCCGGCCTTCCGCGAAAAGGTGCTGACCCTGCCCGTGCGGCTGCAGATCGCGGATTGGGCCCCGCTGGACGCCGCCCTGGAACGCCTGCTCGCGCCATAGCCGCGCCACTGGCGTTCTTGGCAAGCGCGCGGCGATACACGCTGCCGCGGGACCCTTTCGTGACAGCGCCACATCGGCGGACACAAAAGGCAGCAGCCCAAGGCGGCAGCATCAACACGGCGCCTTAGGCTAAGCGACGTTTGGTCAACCGCACCAGAGACACCCACCGGGATCCTGATCGGGGGACTATGGCGCACAACGACCGCAAGGGGCGGCACGCCAAGTCCCGATCTGCCCCACCTTGCAAGAAATGCCTCTGGAAAAAGCCCTCCGAGCACCGCGACGTCAGGGGATGTCGATCACCACCTTGCCCAGGGCCTTGCGCTCGCGGATCAGCTCCAGCCCCTCGGCGGCGTGGGCAAAGGGCAGGCGGTGGCCAATCGTCGGCGCCAAGCGCCCCTCGGCATACCAGGCCATCAGCTCGGCCATGCTTCCGGTCAGCGCTTCGGGAGCAAAGCTCAGATAGCTGCCCCAGTTCAGCCCGATCACGCTGACATTCTTGACCATCAGGATGTTCGCCGGGACCTGCGGCACCTCTCCGCTGGCAAAGCCGATCGCCAGCATCCGCGCCTCGGGCGCCACGCAGCGCAGCGCAGCTTTGAACAGCGCTCCGCCCACCGGATCATAGACCACATCCGCCCGGCCGATCCGCAAGACCGCCTCGCGCAGGTCTTCGGTGCCGGTGTCGATCAGATGATCCGCCCCCGCCGCCCGCGCCGCGGCCAGATGTTCGGCCCCGCGCGCACCGGCGATCACCCGCGCTCCCATCGCCTTGCCAATCTCGACCGCGGTCAAGCCGACCCCGCCGCCAGCGCCCAGCACCAGCAGCGTCTCACCGGGTTGCAGCGCCGCCCGGCGGATGAGCGCCAGATGGCTGGTGCCATAGGCGATCAGAAACCCGGCGGCCACAGGCAGCGGCATCGACTCTGGCAAGGCGACGCAGCGATCGGCGGAAAAACAGCCCGCTTCCGCCAGCCCGCCCTGCCCGGCATAGACCGCGACCCGGGTTCCCAGTGCTTCCTGCGCCACGCCATCGCCCACCGCCTCGATCACCCCGGCCAGTTCCTTGCCCAGCGTCACCGGAGGCTCTGGCCGTTCCTGATAGCGCCCCTCGATCGTCAGCAAATCCGCAAAGTTCAGCCCACAGGCCGCTATCCGCACCTTGACCTCGCCCGGGCCGGGCGCAGGCTCTGCCACCTCGACAAAGCCCGGAGGGCTGCCATAACTCTCGATCCGAAACGCGCGCATGGTCTCTCCCTGCTTCGAACAAGTCCTTCTTAGACGCTCCGCGACAGGACACAAACGGGGAAAGTTGGTGAAAAGTGACCCTAGGGAACTCCGCCTGAACGAGCATTTCCAACATGGAACCATTAACCAACTTCAACCAAGCATTGTAGAAAAATGCTTCTTTCTGATGTTAGTATAGCGTTAATAGACTTCATATTTCCTTATTTCTCAGATATTTATAACACAGACTACCTAAAAAGACAGGTTGAGAAATTCCCGTGAAGCGTGATCTACTTGAAGGGTAAAATGAAGAACGAGGAAACCCCAGGATGAAGCATCCAGTCGATGTTCATGTAGGAAAGCGCGTGCGCCACCGGCGCTGGATGGTTGGCATGACCCAGCAGCAGCTTGCCAGCAAGGTAGGCATCAAGTTCCAGCAGATCCAGAAATATGAAACCGGGATGAACCGCATCAGCGCCTCCCGCCTGTGGGACATTGCCGAGGCTTTGGACGTCGATGTCCGCTTCTTCTTCGACGGGATCAACGAAGGCGTCGATGGCGAGGCTTCCGCCAGCGTCCCCGGCGATATCCTGGCCGACAAGGAAGCGCTGGAATTGGTGCGGTCCTACTACGCCATGCCGGAGAACCAGCGCCGCCGCCTGTTCGAACTCGCCCGGGTGATGAGCGACGTCGCCTGAGGCACACCGAATGCTTGCCGGGTCGCATCCGGGCTTGACGCCCCGCGGCCTGCGAATTACCGCGCCTGTGATCCCTCACGGCGCGGTTATTTGATGCCCGACCTTCCCGAAAGCCTGCAACAGGACCTGATCGCCACCGCCAATGCGATGGCAGATGCGGCGCGCGCGGCGATCCTGCCGCATTTCCGCGCCCCCGGCCTGGGCGCCGACAACAAGGACGCGCAGGGCTTCGACCCCGTCACTGTCGCCGACCGCGCGGCGGAGACCGCGATGCGCGAGGTGCTGGCCCGCCGCCGCCCCGACGACGGCATTCTGGGCGAGGAATACGGCACCACCACAGGCACCACTGGCCTGACCTGGGTGCTCGACCCGATCGACGGCACCCGGGGCTTCCTGTGCGGCACGCCCACCTGGGGCGTCCTGATCGCCGTCGGTCCGGAAACCGGCCCGATCCTCGGCGTGATCGACCAGCCCTATACGGGCGAACGCTTCATCGGCGGCTTCGGCACCGCGCAACTGACCGGCCCGCATGGCACCCGCGCCTTGCGCACCCGCAGCACGCGCTCGCTGGCCGGTGCGCTGTTGCTGTCGACCTTCCCCGAGGTTGGCACCAAGGCCGAAGGCGCCGCCTTTCACAGGGTCGCGCAACAGGTCCGCCTGACCCGCTACGGCATGGATTGCTATGGCTATGCGCTTCTGGCCCTGGGCGCGGTGGACCTGGTCATCGAAGCAGGCCTCTATCCCTACGACATCCAGGCCCCCATCGCGGTGATCGAGGCGGCCGGCGGATGCGTCACCGACTGGCAAGGCGATCCGGCGCCCCAGGGCGGCCGCATCCTCGCCGCCGCAAACCCCGCCATCCACGCCGAGGCCCTAAAGATCCTGCAAACCGCTGACGCATAAGGCGCTTGCGGCCCCGAGCGCATCGATGCCGCGCAAAACCCAGGTCTCCTCTCCCAGCCACTCCGGAATTGCGTTGCGCACTGCCTTGGGTTGACCCAAAAACACGCTATCACCCCGCGCGCCCGCCTGCCTTCGGCGCCCCGGAAAGGAGGCCCAATGCCTGAACTCCTGATCCAGAACGCCGACACGATCCTCACGATGGACGATGCGCGCAGCGAACCCAAGCGCTGCGACATCCTGATCCGCGACGGCCAGATCGCCGCCATCGGCCCCGACCTGATCACCTCGGGCCTGACCACCACGGGCGAGACCATCCACGCCACCGGCTGCGTCGTCACCCCCGGCCTCGTGAACACGCATCACCATCTTTACCAGACGCTGACCCGCGCCGTCCCCGGCGGCCAGGATGCGCTGCTGTTCGGCTGGTTGCAGACGCTCTACCCGATCTGGTCTCGCTTCGGCCCCGAGGAAATGCGCATCTCCGCCCTCACCGGCCTGGCGGAACTGGCGCTGTCGGGCTGCACCCTTACCTCAGACCACCTCTACCTCTTCCCCAACGGCGCGCGCCTGGACGACACGATCGATGCCGCCCGCCAGATCGGCCTGCGCTTCCACCCGACCCGAGGCGCCATGTCCATCGGCGTCAGCGCCGGCGGCCTGCCCCCCGACGACCTGGTCGAAGCCGAAGCGGCGATCCTGACCGACATGATCCGCGTCGTCGACCGCTTCCACGACCCTGCCCCCGGCGCCATGATCCGCGTTGGCCTGGCCCCCTGCTCGCCCTTCTCGGTCAGCCGCGAGCTGATGCGCGACACGGCTCTGCTGGCCCGCGACAAGGGCGTGATGCTGCACACTCACCTGGCCGAAAACGACGAAGACATCGCCTATTCCCAGGCCCGGTTCGGCTGCCGACCCGGCCAATATGCCGAAGATCTTGGCTGGACCGGCGCGGACGTCTGGCACGCCCATTGCGTGAAACTGGACGAGGCGGAAATCGACCTCTTCGCGCGCAGTCGCACCGGGGTGGCCCATTGCCCCTGCTCCAACTGCCGCCTTGGCTCCGGCATCGCACCGGTCCGCGCCATGCGCGACGCAGGCGTGCCCGTGGGCCTCGGCGTCGACGGCTCGGCCTCCAACGACAGCGGCAACCTGATGTCCGAGGCCCGCATGGCCATGCTCCTGCAACGCGTCGCCAAAGGCGCCGACGCGATGAGCGCCCGCGAAGCTCTCGAAATCGCAACCCGCGGCGGCGCACAGGTGCTGGGCCGGGACGATTGCGGCCGGATCGCCCCGGGCGTCCGCGCCGACCTCGCGATCTGGGACACAACAGGCATCGACAGCGCCGGCAGTTGGGATCCCGCCGCCCTCCTCCTCGCAGGCCCCACCCGCGTCCGCGATCTCTTGGTCGAGGGCCGCCAGATCGTCCGCGACGGCCAGTTGACCGCCCTCGACCTGCCAGCCCTTCTGGCCCACCAGCGCCGCCTCGCCACAGCGCTGGCCGAAACCCCCTGACGCCCCGCCATAAAGCCATCCAATTCGC
>CAYGRI010000319.1:0-6187 GCA_964352155.1 uncultured Maritimibacter sp.
GAACACCCGCCACGCCAGAGGAGCGACCGCCGATCTGCACAATGACGGCGTGCCAGAGATCTATTACGCCCAGATCGCCGGTCGCTCCTCTGGCGTGGCGGGTGTTCTCAAGATGCAGGATCTGGACCTGTATTGCGACGGCATCGTCACCCCCGAGGCCAAGGCGCTGTGCCTGCGCAACATGCAGATAAAGACCTGGTACAAATCCGGCAACCAGTTCGATCCGACCTATGCCAGCCGGTGCGAGACGCTGACGGGCGACCTGAAGGCCGAATGCAAGGCGATGCTGATCAAGGACCTGGCGATCCAGCGGCGCGACCCGTCGCTGTGCGCACTGATCCAGCCTGGGCAGGGGCAGGCAAAGGCATTCTGTGAGCTTCATTTCAAGCCCTTCACGGCACCGCTGATGTCAGACTTCGACGCCACCGTGCCGCAGATTTTGCGCGCCAATGTGCTGCTGACCCGCGCGGGGGCGGCCTATACCGACACGGCGGGCTCAGAGGGGCTGGAGGTGGGCGGCTGGTCCTGGGATGTGAAGATCGCCGATTTTGACAATGACGGCTTCCAGGATGTCTATATCGTCAATGGAACCTGGGTGCCGAACGAGGTGTCGCCCTCCAACCTGTTCTTTCACAACCAGGGCGACGGCACCTTTGCCGAAGCGTCCGGGCCGTTTGGGTTGGAGGATTACCTGATGACCGCCGCCGCTGTGGCCTTTGACATCGAAGGCGACGGCGATCTGGACATCGTGACTCAGCCGGTGAATGGCCCGGTGGTGCTGTTCCGGAACGGTGCGCAGGGGGGGCAGGCGCTCAGCGTGGCGCTGCGCGATGAACGGGGCAACAGCCAGGGTATCGGCGCGCATCTGACGGCGCGGCTGCTGGACGGGACAGAGATGACGCGCGAGCTGACCATGGGCGGGGGCTTTATGTCCTTCGACGCAGCGGTCGCGCATTTCGGGATCGGCGCGGCAGAGGAATTGGCGGCGCTGGACATCCGCTGGCCGGATGGCGAGGTGACGCGGATCGACGGGCCGATTGCGGCGGGCTACGCCTATACCGTCACCCGCGCGGCGGCGATTGTGCAATAGGTCAGGGGGCTGCGAAGGGATCGGTCTCATACCCGACCGATTCGAGGTACAGCCCGTCCGGCGGCGCGACGGGGCCGCAGGCAGCGCGGTCCCGGGCCTCCAGCGCGGTGCGGACATCTTCGGGTGCCCAGGATCCCGCGCCCACCCTTTCCAGCGTGCCGACAAAGCTGCGCACCTGATTGTGCAGGAAGCTGCGGGCGCGCACGGTGATTCGCACCTCCTCGCCGCTGGCCAGGATTTTGCGGGTGACGACCATGGAATCCACTGTTTTCACGGGACTTTTCGCCTGGCACCCGGTGGCGCGGAAGGTGGTGAAATCGTGCTGGCCCACCAGATAGGCGGCCCCTTCCTGCATCGCCTCCACGTCCATCGGTTGCCGCACGCGCCAGGCCAACCCCGCGTCATGGGTCAGCGGCGCCCGGCGCGAGATCATGCGGAAGAGATAGCGCCGCTCCACCGCCGAGAATCGGGCGTGAAAGCTGTCGGGCACCTCTGCTGCCCCGACCACGGCGATCAGATTGGGCCGGAGGTGGTGATTCACGGCCTCTGACAGGCGGAACGGATCCCAGGCGCGGGACATGTCGCAATGGGCCACCTGTCCGCGAGCATGAACGCCGGTATCGGTGCGCCCGGCGGCGGCGATTCCGGGCATCTGCGGATCAAGCCGCCGCAGCGCCGCCTCCACGGCCCCCTGAACCGAGGGGAGATCCTTTTGGCGCTGCCACCCGGCGAACGCGCCGCCGTGGTATTCAATTTTCAGGGCATATCTCGGCATGGCGACGCCATAGCGCGGAGCGGCCGCCAAGAAAAGGCGCCCCAAAACGCAAAAGTGCCCCGAGGAGACCCCGGGGCGCCTTTCCTGATCTGCGCGCGCCCTGCGGCGCGGTCAGAGCTTAGTAGGTGGTCTTGATACCCTGCGCGGTCATCTCGTCGCCGATCAGCGTACCATAATCAGATGTCGCGCCACCCACGGTGGTCAGCACTGCAATGCCCAGGCCGACGATGGCGGCGGTCAGGACGACCCAGTCGACGGTCACGGCACCGTCTTCGTCACGCTTGAAACGGTTGATCAGGTTGATGGCTTTCATGGTATGTCCTTTGTTTCTCTGGTTTGGACCCGGTGGCGGGGACCGGGCGATTTCCTTCGTCCGATAAGACAGTTAGACCCCCCAAACCGGTCACGATTGTGGCCTTTTGAGTGTTTTTTGATGTAGGGGGCGCAATCTCGGCCGCGTCGCTGGGCTTTTGCCCGGGGCGGATTCGGCCGGCGGGCGCAGGCCCGTGCCGGCCCTGAAACCGGCGGTCGTGCCCGCCGGATCCGCAGCCCTGACGGCATAAAGGCCGCGCCCCGGCGGGAACGCGGCCTTTATGAAACTGTCTCACTGCTCCCATAGGCGCAAGCGGATCTCAGTAGGTTGCTTGATGCCCTGAGCGGTCATCTTGTCGCCGATCAGCGTAGCATAGTCAGAGGTCGCACCACCCACGGTGGTCAGGACGGCGATGCTCAGGCCGACGATGGCAGCGGTCAGGACGACCCAGTCGACGGTCACGGCACCGTCTTCGTCACGCTTGAAACGGTTGATCAGGTTGATGGCTTTCATGGTTATTTCTCTCTCTGACTATTTTTGATTGGTGTCGCCCGGTGTTGGGACAACCCGTTCATTTGCTTGGTCCGATGAGACAGCTAGACCCCTGAAACCAGACTCAATTGTGGCCATTTAAGATTATTTTTGCTAAAAATCGAAACAGTCTTGCGCAAGTGTACCCGGTCCGGCCCCGCGCCCAAGTCGTTTGCGTGCGGCCCTGACAGCCGAAAGGCCGCGCCCTGGCGGGGACGCGGCCTTTGTGAAACTGTCGCTCTGCGCCGTTCGGCGCGGGCGGACCTTAGTAGGTGGTCTTGATGCCCTGCGCGGTCATCTCGTCGCCGATCAGCGTACCATAGTCAGAGGTCGCGCCACCCACGGTGGTCAGCATGGCGATGCCCAGGCCGACGATAGCGGCGGTCAGGACGACCCAGTCGACGGTCACGGCACCGTCTTCGTCACGCTTGAAACGGTTGATCAGGTTGATGGCTTTCATGGTCTTCTCTCTCTGACTGGTTTTGGTTTGGCGTGGCCCGGTTTTGCAACAAACCGGTGCGTTGCTTGTTTCGATGACGCTGTTAGACCCCTGAAACCGGGCTCAAATGTGGCCATTTAAGATTGTTTTTGGGAAAATTTGAGGAAAGTCGGGGCCCGTTTTCGCGTGAAAGGTATTGTTTGCCAGTTGCTCGGCCAGCTACTCTGCCAGTCTCACGTTCCAGACTTTGCGTGCCTGTTTTCTGCGACTGCTTTCGGGACCCGTTTTTCGGGCCGGTTCTCCGTAGCTGTTCCCTGGACCAGCTCTCTGGGCCAGCTCTCTGGGCCAGCGCAGCCTTCGCCCCGGTCACGGATACAGCCCCGACAGCCGAAAGGCCGCGCCCTGGCGGGGACGCGGCCTTTGTGAAACTGTCGCTCTGCGCCGTTCGGCGCGGGCGGACCTTAGTAGGTGGTCTTGATGCCCTGCGCGGTCATCTCGTCGCCGATCAGCGTACCATAGTCAGAGGTCGCGCCACCCACGGTGGTCAGCATGGCGATGCCCAGGCCGACGATAGCGGCGGTCAGGACGACCCAGTCGACGGTCACGGCACCGTCTTCGTCACGCTTGAAACGGTTGATCAGGTTGATGGCTTTCATGGTCTTCTCTCCGGGATGGACGATTTGGTTGCGCCGCGCTCAGGGCTCTCCATTCCCGTCGGCGACATAGCTATGGATAGGAGCGGTTTCAGGCCGGAATTGGGCGCGATCCGTTCGATTTCCGGGAAAGGCATGGACCATACCGTGACCGGACAAAGAACCTTGTGGCCCGATGCGCCCGTGGGGGCGGCAGAACGCTTTACCAAACCGGAAAAGCGCGCTTAAACTGTTCTCAGTAGTGGAGGCATCCAATGACTTTTAGCAGAAAACTAATTCTGGCAGCCGGCTGTGTCGGTTGCGCGGGCGCGGCGCAAGCCGGTCTGGAGATTTGTAACGAAACCGAATTCGTCCAAAGTGTCTCGCTGGGGTTCGAGGGAATCGGCGGCTGGACATCGAAGGGCTGGTGGAACATCGAGCCGCGCGATTGCGCCATCGTGGTCGGGGGCGACCTGCCCAAGCGCTATTATTATGTCCGGGCCGAGGTCGATGGCGGCGACTTTGCGGGCGAAGGGTACATGTTCTGCACCACGCCCCAGGAATACGAGATCGTCGGCGACACCGATTGCGAAAGCCGTGGCTATGATTCGGAATCCTTCCGCGAGATCGACACAGGCGAAACCGCGACGGATTATACCTATACGCTAGTGGGCGGCTCTGGCGTGGCGCCGCCGCGCGATGACGACACCCCGGGGCCTGGCGACACCGCAGAGCTGGGATTGACCATCTGCAACGAGACCCGCGATACCCAAAGCGTCTCGATCGGCTATGAGAATGACGAGGGCTTCCTCTCTGAGGGCTGGTGGAACATCGAGCCGGACGATTGCGCCAAGGTGCTGGGCGGCAAGCTGACGCAGCGCTATTACTACTACCGCGCCGAGGTGCGGGCCGGCCCGTTCGAGGGCGAAGGCTACATGTTCTGCACCACGCCCGAGGTCTATTCGATCCAGGGCGATACCGATTGCGAGGCGCGCGGCTACGATACCGAAAGCTTCTCCGAGATCGACACCGGTCTCGCGGCGCAGGGCTATACGTTCTACATTTCGGCAGACGGCAACACCTCTCCGCCGCCCGTGAACGACCCGCCGCCGGTGAATGACCCGCCGCCGGTGAATGACCCGCCGCCCGTCGTCACCTCGACCGGCGCCGGGTTGGAGGTGTGCAACGAAACCTCCTACAAGCAATCGGTCACCATCGGGTTTGAAGGCGCCACGGACTGGACGTCGATGGGCTGGTGGAACATCGAGCCCGGCGCCTGTTCGCGCCCCCGGCTGGACGAGGTCAACCACCGCTTCATCTACTACCGGGCCGAATCGCCGGGCGGTTACATCGCGGGGGATTTCTACTTCTGCACGATGCTGGAGCCGTTCGAGATTGTGGGCGACGGGAATTGCGAGGCGCGCGGATATGAGCGCAAGGCCTATGCAGAGGTCGATACCGGCAGCACGACGGAACCGTTCACCATCACGCTGCTGGAAAGCGACCTGTCCTCTGACTCAGAGGTGTCGCCGGAGGATGACCGCCCGGACACGCCGCCTGCGGTGGATGACGGGGTGGACATCGGCTCGGACGAGCCGGTGTTCGATTTCGACCTGCCGGGCGAGACGCCCGATTCGCCTGAAACCGACGTCACCACCCTGACGGATCCGGACGTCGTTCCCGATACCGGCACGGCAGAGGAGGATCTGCCGCCGCTGGACGATACCACATTCGGGGGCGATGCCCCGGTCGAGGATACGCCTCCGGCCGTGGAAGACACCATCGTGGTCGAGGACCCGCCGCAGTTCGACGATCTGGACGAGGACCGCCCGGCCGAGGTGTTCGAGGTCGAGGATGACGAAGACGAAGATGATCGGCCGACGCGCATCCGGCGTGGCGGCTCTCGCGGGGGGTAAGGGATGAGGCACCGTCGTGTCATCGCCGGTGCCTTCGGATCGGGAGCGCTTTGGCTGGCGCTTTCGACCGGGGCGCTGGCGGATCTGGAGATCTGCAACGACACCAGCACCAAGCAAAGCATCGCCATCGGCTTCAAGGGCGAGACGGATTGGGTCTCGCAGGGATGGTGGAACATCGATCCCGACGATTGCGCTACGGTGGTCGCGGGCGACCTGACGCGGCGATATTACTACTACTACGCCGATTCCGGGTCGGGCGTGTTCGAGGGGCAGGGCTTCATGTTCTGCGCCACGAACGAGGTGTTCGACATCATCGGCGACACCGATTGCGAGACGCGCGGCTACGAGGCCCTGTCGATGCGCGAGGTCGACACGGGCGAGACGGCGCGGAACTTTACCCTGACGCTGGTCGATGACGGCGGGCGCCCCTCGGGGGGCGGCAAGACGCCCGGCGGCGGCACGGAGGGGGATGACGATGGGGGCTCTGTAGG
>CAYGRI010000320.1:0-6163 GCA_964352155.1 uncultured Maritimibacter sp.
TGCCCGCGCCAGTGCGTAATGTTCCGCCGCGACCCGCATCAGAAAACCTTCACCTTACCGGCCGTTCAATGTACCATGCCGTCTATGCGGTGCGGTACGTCGTTCCGGACCTTCGCTGCAGGTGCGAGCCAGCGATGGTGCATGGGTCCCAGCGGATTATTTTGGATGTTTGGCCGTCGGCGAGATCGTGCTTTGGCGCAAGCTGCTTGTAGCCATCTGAAACCTTGCGCAAACATCATAATCCGCATGACCAAAAACAGCATCGAAACAGGCATAAGAGGCTCGACAGCTATGCGGCTTGATCCACACCGCGCTCCCCCAAGATCGAAGCACACCGGCAGCGCAGGGCTGGACGTCCAAGTTGCCACTACGGGACTGGGTGGTGCGAACAAACTTGAAAATCGGCGCAAAATTAACTACTGTTATCTGGATCCGACCACATTTTACATTTCATGGATCGTGTTTTTTAGGGAGTGCTTTGAATGCGTTTGTTTCGATCCGCCATTGGGGCCGCGCTGTTGTGTACGACTGTTCTGGGCGCTCCGAGCCATGCCCAATCCGTTGCCGAAGGGACGGGTTGCCTGGCTGGCAACTGGTATCTCGTCAACACAGACCTCTTCTTGTCCATTGTCGAGGGCTCATCGCAAAGCCAAACCGGCACGAAGTTTTCGCTCCAAGAAATTACTGGGGATTACATCGCCAATATTGATCCCGACGGCGGCACAGTCACGGTGACATGGCAGAATTGGGAGATGCGCGGCACCGCCGATACCCAGCGTAGCGGCAGCTTCCCTGTCACTGTCCGGTTCGACGGGGCGCAATACTACGACCTAATGTCGATGGATGACACAACCATGGCCGTGTCACTGAGGCGCGATGCGCTCAACACCTCGGTGACCATGGGCGGGATGTCGGTGCCCAATGCGCCCAATATCGTCCCCCCGATGGCGGGCGGTACATGGACCTGCGTGGTGAACGTGTTCACGCTGACGTCCGAGGGGCGGGTCTGGACGTTTGATCGCGCCGACTTCTAGGGCAGTGCCCCGCGCAGATGCGTCAAAATGCCACCATCACGACCCGAGGCCAACCCGAGGTACAGTTCCATGCTCCGCAATCTGATCACCGCCGTCTCACTCTGCCTGGCCTTTCCCGCCTCAGCCCAGGATATGGACGGCGCTCTTGAACACCCGCTCGTCACCCGTTTTCCTGGCACTGACCTGACCTGGCAGACCATTGAGACTTTCCGCCCATACCGCATCCCCACCGGCCCGGTGACCGGATACCGAACGATCGGCGATTGGGTCGATATCGAAGGCCGGGTCACCCGCAGCTTCTACCGCTATGACGGCACCGACCGTGACGCCAACGAGATCTTTCTGAACTTCCGTAGCGCCTTTGCCGACGAAGGTTTTGACATTCTGGGCGAAGGGATTTCGGACGACCGCAAGGGCACCGACTTTGGCGCCAGCCAATGGTTGACCGTCTATCTGAATGAGAACCCTTTTACCGCTCCAGGCGATGCAGCGACGATGAGCGCGGGCACGTCGTCGGCGGGCGGCGCAGGCAGCTTCGTGGCGACCAAAGATCGCGCTGCGGGTCGGGTCTATGTCGTGCTGACGGTGGAACAACATTCCGAGGATATGGTTGGCACGCTCATCGACGTCGTCGAAGTGGCGCCTCCTGAGATTGGGTTGGTGTCGGTGGATGCAGAGGCCATCGGACGAGACCTGTCCGAAAAGGGCCGCGTTGTGCTGGACGGGATCACCTTCGAATTCGACAGCGCCACTCTTACCGCCGAGAGTGACACTGCGCTCAAGGCTGTGACCACACATCTCTCGGCATTTCCGGATCAGAGCTTTTACGTCGTCGGGCATACTGATGCTGTGGGCGGTTTCGACTATAATCGCGATCTGTCAGAGGCCCGCGCGGCAGCGGTGGTGACGGCCCTCGTGGACCGGTTCGGCATCGCGCGCGCGCGGCTTACCCCGCATGGTGTCGGCCCGTTGGTGCCTGTCTTCTCCAATGCCAGTGACGCCGGGCGCGATCGCAATCGCCGCGTTGAACTTGTTGAACGGCCACAATGACAGCGCGGTCCGGCGCGCGCCGTCTTTGGGGGTGGCGCGTGGGCTGCTGCTGGCTTGGCTGGCCTGCACAGTCAAGTCAGTGGTGGCGTTTGCGCACCGAGCCCGCTGGTAAGTCGTTCTTGCGTGGCATCATCGTGTGGGCGCCTTTTTCGGATGGCATGCAGCGGGTTTCGTCTTCGCCCTGTCTGCATTCGCGCCGGGCTGGACTGTGGCCTGACCCGGGGACCCGACTGTTAACGAGGGCCCTGACGGCACATCCCGACGAAACATAAGACAGGATCACATAGTCTGAGGACGGTCAGCGATGAAGATGTGCAATTCCGACCAACCGACCAGGGCCTTGACTGTCGCGCGACCCAGTCGACGCCTCGCGCCAAGACGCTTGGCCATACTCCTGCTCCTTGTTTGCGGGTCCAACTCGGCCGCTTGGGCGACGCAGCCCTGTGGGGGCGAGCCGGGCTGGAGCGCTGAGACCGTTCAAGCCACCGTCCAGCGGGGAGATCGCTTCGCCGCCGATGTGGGGCCACGGACGTTGGTGCTGGAGCCAACCGATACCGGCTGGCAGATCGGGATGACGCGCGATGGTCTGGACGTCCCAATCTTTGCGCCACCCTTGCGGCCAGTCGAGACCAACCCATTGAACATTGCGGGCTGGCATTTTCGGAATAAGGCCAATACCGGCCCGAACACCGGCGATGTAAATGCACCGCAACATCTGCGCCGATTTCGGTTCGGAACCCTTGCTATCGACCCAGAGGTGTCGCCCGGTGTGCTTGGGCATGGCGAAGCCGATGGCGGGCTGGGGGATTTGCGGCTGACAGAGCTCCACCTGACACCGGCCAGACAGGGCGAGAAGGCCGCCATCACGTCGATGTCCTTCACCGGCTGCCTGGTCTGGCTGACCAAACCGGATAGGCTTCCTCCGATTATCGATGCCGATCCCGGAGTGGCGTTTGATGCGGCTGTCGCCGAGATGAAGGGCTGCGGGCTCGACACGGCGACCTACCGGCTATCAGACCGCATGGCCGGCGGCAGCGAGCGCGGTCAAGCGCCGATGCTCCGACCCGATCTCGACCGCGACAACATCCCAGATCTTGTGATCCCCGTCACCCGACGCTCCGATGGCGCCCCAGGCCTTGCTCTGTGTTTGATCGGGGATGAGACGCTGTTGCTGGCCGGATATGCTGGCCGCATTGGCGCGCATTTGGATCCCGGCTATTTCGCCAGCGCGGATTGGTGGCGGATCCATCAGGGTCCGATCCGCCCCGGTGCGGGTGAAGGCTCACCGCCGCGTTTGCGCGGAGACGCCCTTCTTCTGGGAAAAGATGACAGCTCCAGCGTGATCCTTTATCTTGACGAAGATGGGGCATTGAACAGCTACTGGCAGGGGGACTGACATGACGCCCAGACGCATGATACTAGCCGCGTTCCTCTTGGTCTGGGTCGCGCTGTTCGCCGCGTCCTATTTCCTGTCGGTGCGCATTGAAGGCCCGCGCAACATCGATACCGGTTTCCGCCGGCTGGACGTTCTGGCGCGGTATCAGTTTCTGGCATTCGGCGTGGCAGTTGCGGCGGCGGTTCTGGGCCTTCTGTGGCGACGCGGCGGCAAGGGCATGCTTCTTATGGGGGTCACGCCGTTGGCTTTGACGGTCCTGCTCGTGGTCGGGTTTTACGTGGCATTTGCAGTCTTCAACGACCAGATCGTGCCAGAAGCCCCACAACCGCCAACAAAATCGACGCAGCCGGTCGATCAAGGGTAAGGTGCACGACCATCAACGAGATGGTGCGCGGGACGGTCAACGAAACCCATGCCGAAAGATCTACCTTGCCGGTGCGCCAGCTTGAAGACCGTATTCAGACGCTCTGAAGACTCGTATGGTTGGCGCAACCCCGAACGGAAAGTGGCGCCTACGGTGTCGATCCCCAGACCTGGCTCGCCGATACCATCGCCCGCATCCCGGACTACAAGATCACGAAAGTGCAGGAGTTGCTGTCTGCAGCCATCTGGCCGGTGTGGCTTGAAGACGATTGTGCTGCAGTCGTGCCGCCGCGCCGCCGCGCCGCCGCAAAGCAGCTAAGAGCCCGAAGCAGACGGTTTCAACGCAAGTGTCTTCGAGTGCTGAAGTCTTGATTTCGCCCGTATCATGAGCCACTAAGCATTCATGACCACACGATGCATATCATCTCGGTTGCCAAACCATTCAACACTCCTTCGGGCGTGGTATCGCTGAGCGCTTTGCACTCGGCCCATATACTCGCGTGTTGAAATGTTTGCTGGAGATGAAGCATGACTATTCCCTCGGTGCTTGAGCACCTTGTTTTCGAAATTTCTGAATTTGCCGATACAGATTTTTGTAATCGGGTTATTGATCGGGCAAACGCTATCGGTTTTGAACCTGCGACCATCACGTCCGAAAATGGAACTTTGGTTGCGCCAGAAATCCGAAACAACGACCGTGTAATTTTTGATGACGTTGATTTTGCTGAAGGAATATGGCTTCGGGTATCGTCTCACTTCCGGAAACCGTTTAAGGGCCTGACAGCAACCGGCATAAATAAACGCTTTCGTGTTTACAGATATGTGGCAGGTCAGTTCTTCGATTGGCATCAAGACGGTGAATTTCAACAAACCGATGGGTCTGTAAGCAAATTTACTATGATGATTTACCTGAACGGTGGGGTGGACGGAGGCGGAACCTCTTTTGCAGACGTGTTTTCGCCGTATGTATTTACGGACTTCACAATCGAGCCAGCCGTGGGAAAAGCGCTAGTATTTCACCATCCACTTTCACACCGAGGCGATTCAATCAACAGCGGTGTAAAGTATGTATTGCGCACCGATGTTATGTTTAGCAGGCTGCTGAAAAAGTCTTTCTCGACGCGATTTTGAGAACATGATTCACTCTGTGCATGGCATTTGGGGGTGATGATGCGCGGAACGGACGATGCGAGCGGGACGCTTTTCAGCTATGTTGATCTTGAGAAGCGTGTTCCGAGCAAACATCCATTGCGCCTGATCCGCCGGATCGTGAACGACGCGCTGGCAAGCCTCGATGCCGAATTCGACACGCGCTACACCGACTTCGGCCGCCCTTCCATCGCGCCGGAACGCCTGATCCGGGCGAGCCTTCTTCAGATCCTGTTCTCGATCCGGTCCGAGCGGCAGCTGGTGGAGCAGATGAACTATAACCTGCTGTTCCGGTGGTTCGTCGGACTTGGTATCGATGACGCCGTTTGGGTCCCTACGGTGTTCACGAAGAACTGGGACCGTCTGCTGACAACGGATATGTCGCGCAAGGTGATGGCCGCGATCCTGGCGCATCCAGAGGTCAAGCCGCTGCTTTCGGACGATCACTTTTCGGTCGATGGCACATTGGTCAAGGCGTGGGCGTCCATGAAGAGCTTCCAGCCAAAACATGACGCGCCGCTGCCGCATGACGATGATCCCGGCGGGCCACCACCACCAACCGACGAGCTCTCCGTAGACACCGACAAGCGCCAGAAAACCGAGACCCCGCCGATGCACGACACTGTTCGCCAGCCCCGGAACGTCGAAGTGAACTTCCGGGGCGAGAAGCGCTCGAACGCGACCCATGTGTCCGTGACAGACCCGGATGCCCGCCTTTACAAGAAGGCGCCCGGCGCGGCGGCGATGTTGTGCTTCATGGGGCATACGTTGATGGAGAACCGAAACGGCCTGATCGTGCAGGCAGAACTGACCCACGCCGACGGCCATGGCGAGCGCAAGGCTGCGCTCGAGATGATCAATCGCCACTCCCCGGGATCGACCCGGCGACTTACGCTTGGAGCAGATAAGGGGTATGACAGCGCGGACTTCATTGCAGCGCTCCGGCGGATGGTCGTGACACCGCACGTCGCGCAAAAGGCCCGCTACTCCGCTATAGATGACCGGACCACACGCCATCCCGGCTACGCCATGTCACAGCGGCACCGCAAGAAGATCGAGGAACCCTTTGGCTGGGCCAAGACCGTGGGCGGTATGGCGCAGACTACGCTCCGCGGCGTTGAGCGCGTCTGCGCCCGCTTCACGTTGACGATGGTGGCGAATAATCTGGCTC
>CAYGRI010000321.1:0-2108 GCA_964352155.1 uncultured Maritimibacter sp.
CCACAGATTGGCCCCCCACAGATTGGATCGCCCCCGACCTGGAGATGATCGAGGCGCTGGCCCAGGCCGCCATCGCACAGCTTGACCCGCCCTTCGCCGCCGCCGCCCGGTCCGTCGTGCTGCGGGTGGAGGACTTCGCGCCCGACCACATCCTGACAGAGATGGGAATCGCCGACCCGTTCGAGCTGACCGGGCTGTACGACGGCATCCCGCTGACCGAGAAATCCGTGTCGGACCAGCCGCATGGCCCGGACACGATCTGGCTGTTCCGGCGCCCGATTCTGGATGAATGGGTGGAACGTGCGCAGCAGCCGCTGGGGGCCTTGGTGGCGCATGTGCTGGTGCATGAGCTGGCGCATCATTTCGGATGGTCCGATGACGATGTGGCCGCCATCGACCGATGGTGGGAGTAGCTGGTGGAACCTTCGCCCCCGGCGCGATAAAAGGGGCGCCAATGCTGAAACGGAGCGCGCCGATGCGGACCGATATCCTGACGATCACCCTGAACCCGACCGTCGATTTTGCGACGAGTGCACCCAAGGTCTATCCGGACCACAAGCTGCGCTGTTCCGAACCCCATATCGATCCTGGCGGCGGCGGGATCAATGTGGCGCGGGCGGTGCGGCTGCTGGGTGGCACGGCGACCGCTCTGATCGCGATTGGCGGCGGGTCCGGGGCGCAATTGCTGCAACTTCTGGCGTTGGAGGGGGTCCCGACGGTCGCCTTTCAGGGCCCCGGCGAGTCGCGGCTGAGCTTTTCGGTCACCGACGGGGCAGAGGGCCATCAGTACCGCTTTGTGATGCCCGGCCCGATCTGGACGGAACCGGATGTGGAACGCGGCCTCGCCTCGATCGACCAGGCGGCGGGCGACGGCACGCTTGTGGTGCTGTCGGGCAGCCAGCCGCCCGGCGTGGCCAAGGAATTCCCCTCGATCCTGGCAGAGCATGTGACCGGCCGGGGCGCGCGGCTGATCGTCGACACCTCCGGCCCGGCGCTGTTCAATCTCGTCCGCGCCCCGCACGAATCGATCCATGTCCTGCGGATGGACGGGCCGGAGGCCGAAGAGCTCGCCGGACATGCCCTGCCTGAACGCGCCGACACCGCCGCCTTTGCCCGCGGCCTGGTCGAACGCGGGGTGGCGGCGAATGTGATCGTGGCGCGCGGTGCGGATGGCTCGATCCTGTCCAATGCGGACGGGTCCTGGCACGCGGCGGGCGCACCGATTGAAGTGGTCAGCAAGGTCGGCGCCGGTGACAGCTTTGTGGGGGCCTTCACCCTGTCGCTCGCCCTCGGTAAAAGCCTGCCGGACTGCCTGCGCTACGGAGTGGCCGCCGCCTCGGCCGCCTGCACCACCGAAGGCACCAGATTGTGCGAATTGGCGACCGTCGAGCGGCTGCTGAAGGACTGCACACTGTCACCGATCTGACGTCACTTGCGCGACAGAACGGAAAATCGTTTCAGTTCAACGGCTTAGGTCGGCCCGATCGGCACCCGAGACCCGTGCCGAACACACGCATAAGGAAAACCCACGACGGAAGACGCAATCACAGGGTGGCCCGGCGCGGGGCCAGACGCTAAAAGGCCTGCGATTTTCAGGAACTGGCGTTAAACTTATGGAAATGATACTGAAAGAAGTATTGATGCCGTGCCTCCATCTCTTTTTGTGAAGTGAGTCTTTCGCTTGACCGTTTTGTCCAATTCGCTGCTGTCTTGTGCCGTGGGCGCCCTCGGGTTCGCTGTGGGCAGCGTTGGGCTGACTGTCACCGCGCCCCCGCCCGCGCCTTTCGCCGCGCCGGAACCTGCCGGGATCGCCACCGCAGATGCCGCCACCGCCCCGACCCTGCAGCGCGTCTGGCCCGCCGTCTTTGGCACCGTCCCGCCGCCGCCAGAGCCGGAACCTGAACCTGAACCGGAGGTCGTGGCCGCCCCCGAGCCGGAACCCGAGATCCGCTACGATTATCAGCTCACCGGGCTGATCACCGACGAATACGCCAGCTGGGCGATGATTTCCCTGGGCGGCTGGCAGGAGGTCGTGCGCGTCGGCGACGAGCTGGAGGGCGGCGAGATCGTCACCCGCATCGACGAGCGCGGGGTCTGGGTCACCTGGC
>CAYGRI010000321.1:2118-6162 GCA_964352155.1 uncultured Maritimibacter sp.
GCTTATCCCGGTGCAAAAGCCCGACACCAGCCGCCTGGCCGTGGACCTGACCGCCAACGCCTCCAACAGCCCGCCGCAGGATCTGGGCGAAGTCTCGGTGATCCTGGAGCGGCTGGACCGGCGCGGACTGACAGAGACATTCGAGGGCGCCGGCAACCTGGTGCTGACCGACCGGGCCGACGGAACAAAGACCCTGGATGTTGTCTGGATACGACAGGGCGCGCTTTATGACCTCATCGGATTGCGCACTGGGGATAAAATCCTTCGCATTAATGGCGAAAATGTGGATAACTCCGATGTGCTGGCCTACGTGCCGGACACAATAACAAACGGCGGGTCCATCGATCTGGAAATCCTTCGGGATGGAACCCGCCAGATCATAAAGGTCAACCTTGGGCAGGGTTAGTCGAGCAATCCTTGTCGCCTTCGCGGTCTTTTGCGCCGCCGTCACCACCGCCCGGGCCCAGATCTCTCTGGACCTGCGCGATGCAGATCTTCGCAGTTTCGTCGAGATCGTGGCAGAGGCGACCAATAGGAATTTCACTCTGGACGCGCGCGTTCAGGGCAATGTGACGGTGATTGCGCCGAGCACAGTGAATTCCGCTGCCTTGTACGAGATTTTTCTGAATGTGCTGGAACTGAACCGCCTGACGATCATCGAGGGCGAGCAGGTCGACCGCATCGTTCCGCTGGATCTGGCCCGCGAACTGGCCCCCGGCGCCCGGGTGCGCACGGCGGGCGGCGCCTTTGTGACGCAGGTCTTTTCGGTGCGCAACATAACGCTGACCCAGGTGGTCGACGTGATCCGCCCCCTGCTGCCGTCCGAGGCGGTGGTCAGCACGGTGCAGCAATCGGGGCTGCTGATCATCTCGGACCGGCGCGAGAATGTGAACCGGGTCGGCAAGCTGATCGCCGAACTGGACCGCCCCGCCCGTCAGACGATCGAGACGATCCGGCTATCCTTTTCCAATGCCGCAGATATTCTGGCCACGCTGCAATCGCTGGACATCGTGCCGCCAGGCGGCTCGATCTCTGCCGATATCCGTTCCAACGCGGTTGTGGTGTCGGGCAATGACGAGTTCCGCAGCCGCATCCGGCAGGTCGTCAACCAGCTCGATACGCCGCAACGCTCTGTCTCCACGGCGGTGGTGGAGCTGAACTACGCCGATGCGATCGAGATGGAATCGGTGATCTCGCGGTCGGTTCTGGCCGCCAGCGACACCCGCGCCGGCGACGTCACTATCGTGGCCGATCCGCAGACCAACTCGATCCTGGTCACCGCGCCCTCGGACCGGGTGGGCACGATCACGGCGGCGATCCGGCGTCTGGACCAGCGGCCCAGCCAGGTGCTGGTCGAGGCGGTGATCTTCGAGTTGTCGGTGCAGACGCTCAGCGATCTGTCGGCGCAATTCGGCGCCTTGCTGAACAATGCGCTGTTTGGCGGGGCCGAGTTCTCGCTGGGCGGGCGGCCAACGTTGACCAGCCTGGTTTCCGCCGCCATCGACGGCACGGTAACCTCGCCGGGGTCGGGCGGCCTGCTGGGGATCGGCAGCCAGAACGACGGCAACGGCTTTGTGGGCTTTATCACCGCGCTGACCAGCTCCACCTCGGCGCGGCTTTTGTCGACGCCCTCGGTGCTGACGCTGAACAACACCCAGGCCGAAATCATCGTGGCCCAGTCGGTCCCCTTCGTGACCGGCAGCTTTTCCACCGTGGGCGACGATGCGATCCCGGACCAGCCGTTCCAGACCATCGAGCGCAAGGATGTGGGCCTGACCCTGCGGGTGACGCCGCAGATCACCGGAGACGACACGGTGCGGATGGCCATCGAGCAGGAGGTGTCGAATCTCACCCGCTCCACCTCTGCCGCGGGCGGAGAGATTACCTCCAAGCGGACGCTGAACACCAATGTGCTGGTGGGCGACGGCCGCGTCATCATGCTGGGCGGGCTGCTGGAGAATGGCTCTGGCGCCGAAACCCAGGGTGTGCCGGGACTGCAGGATCTGCCGTTGCTGGGCAAGCTGTTTCGCGGGCGCGCTGTGAACCGCAACCAGCGGGTGTTGTTGCTGCTGATTCGGCCCCGGATCGTGCGCAATGACCATGACGCGCAGCTGCTGACCGAAGAGATCGCGATGGACACGCGACGCGCCGCCGATGCGATCCGGCCGCCGTCGGACGACCGCTATCCCAGCCTGCCCGCCTCGGGCTTTCCCTATGACGGCGCCAATCTGAACCAGCCCTTCGACGCCGGGTTCATCGACCCCTACGCCCGCACCCGGACCTTTCCGCCGATCCCCTCGCGGCTGGAATTCGACCCCGCGCGCTAGGCCCCGGCCAGCGATTTCCCCGTTCCCATTGCCGCGCGCCCGCGTTACCGTCGGGCATGGCTGACCTTCCCTTTGTCTTTGCCCGGGATCAGCAGCTCTTGCTGCAGGGGGACCGTCTGGTATGCGGACCCGGCGCCACCTCGCTTGGCCTGCGCGAGGCGCGGCGCCGTCTGAAACGCCCCGTAACGGTCGAGACCATCGCGGGCGAGGCTTTCGACTCCCTGCTGAACGCCCATTACCACCAAGGCAATACCGAGGATGGCGAGGCCGATCTGACCTTTGATCTCGAGGCTTTGGGCAACTCCGCCGCCCTGCGCGACCTGCTGGAGGATGCCACCGAGGCGCCGGTGATCGAGCTGGTGAACCAGTTGCTGCGACGGACCGTGCGCGCCGCCGCGTCGGATCTGCATGTGGAACCCCATGACACCGGCCTGCGCGCCCGGCTGCGGGTGGACGGGATGCTGCGCACGGTGATGGACCGCTCGGACGTGCCTGTGCGGCGGGTGGTGTCCCGGCTGAAAGTGATGGCCGGGCTCGACACTTCGGAAACGCGGCTGCCCCAGGACGGGCGGATCTCGCTGCGCTTTGGCGGGCGCGACATCGATGTACGGATCTCGACCCTGCCCGGCCAGTTTGGCGAACGGGTGGTGCTGCGGATGCTGGACCGGCATTCGGGGCTGCTGCCGCTGGACGATCTGGGGCTGAAGCCGGAACAGGAAGCCGTGCTGCGGCGGCTGGCCGACCGGCCCGACGGGATTGTGCTGGCCACCGGCCCCACCGGATCGGGCAAGACGACGACCCTGTATTCCCTGCTGCAACTGGCCGACCACGGGCGGCGCAATATCGTGACGGTCGAGGATCCGATCGAGTATCACCTGCCGGGGATCAGCCAGACCCAGACCAATGCCGAAATCGGGATGACCTTTGCCGCCGGTCTGCGCGCCACCCTGCGGCAGGACCCGGACGTGATTCTGGTCGGCGAGATACGCGATGGCGAGACGGCGCAGGTCGCCGCCCAGGCCTCGTTGACCGGGCATCTGGTGTTCTCGTCGCTGCATGCCAACAACTCGGTCGCCGCGGTCACCCGGCTGCGGGATCTGGGGCTGGACAATTACCTGATCGCGGCCACACTGCGGGGCATCCTCGCCCAGCGCCTGCTGCGGCTGGTCTGCCGCGACTGCGTTCAGATGGCGCCACCGTCCGAGGCGGATGCGGCACCGTTTCGCGACATCGGCGCCGAAGTGCCCGACGCGCTGGCCCATGGCGCAGGGTGCGAGACCTGTGACGGCAGCGGCTATGCCGGGCGGCAGGGCGTGTTCGAGATCGTCGAGATCACCGAAGAGATCGCCGCCCGGATCGGCGAGAACATCAGCGAGCTGGAGCTGCGGCGCCTCGCCGTGCCCCAGGGCCGGACGCTTTATGGTCAGGGGCTGGCGCTGGCGGCCGAGGGGCGGACCAGCCTGGCCGAAGTGCGTCGCGTTCTGGGGACCGGGTAGGATGGCGCGCATGTCTGGCCGGCGGGCGGGCTGATGCAACCGTTTTCCTATGTCGCCTATAACGGAAAGGGCCAGCGCCGCACCGGCACGCTGGTGGCCGAAAGCGAGCGGGCGGCCTTCGACGCGTTGAAGGCGCAGGGGCTGATGGCCTCTGACATCGAACCGCAGGGCAACGCCCGCACCGCGGCCACAAAGCGTTTGGCGTCCGCGGCCACCGCGTC
>CAYGRI010000322.1:0-6141 GCA_964352155.1 uncultured Maritimibacter sp.
CGATGCCCGCGACCTCCACCTCAACCACATCGCCCGGCACCAGATAGCGCGGCGGGGGTGTGGTGTCGCGGGGCCACAGCTTGTCGCGCCAAACCGAATTCAGGGGCCGGACCGAGGGGGCAGGCAGGGCTTGCCTCCGTCCGGCGGGGGAGTTCGCGTCCTCGGACGGGCGCGAGGCGCTTCAGCTGCCCCGCGCCTCGCGGGATTTCTCCTTGGCCCAGAACGGCGGGATGTCCCCGGCCATGATGCAGCCATAGGGGTCGATATAATCCTCGATCTCGGCCAGACCGTAGCTTTTTATCTGGGACACCACCGCATCGGCGTTCTTGTAGCCCGAGGGCAGTTCCGACACGTCGATCCCGCCCGCGAAGAAGCGGATGTCGAGCCCGTCGGTTTCCGCCTTCAGCACCTGTTCCGGGGTCATCCCGGCCTTGCGGCGCTTGTGTTCCGCCCGGCTGAAGTTGCGGCCCGCGCCATGCGGAGAGAAGCCCAGGCCATGCACGGAATCCGTGCCGCGCACGACCAGCACCGGCTGCGACATGTTCAGCGGGATCAGCGTCAGATCCCCCGCGTCCTCGGCAAAGCCCTTCCAGGCCGGGGTGGCGCCCTTGCCGTGGAAATATAGATCGCCGCGACGGAAGACGAAATTGTGCTCGTTCCAGAACCTGTCCGCGACGCGGGCGCCGGATGCCGCCGCGGTGGCGTCATGCAGTGCGATGTGGTTCGCCTTGGTCCAGGCGCGGATCAGTTGCAGCGCCTCCCAGTAGGCGCGGCCATCGTCGCTGTCGGCGGGGATCCAGGCGTTCTGCTTTTGCGTGGCGGGCGATATCGCCTGGCGGACCTTTTCCGCCGCCTGCATCCCGCGTTTGTACAGCAGCGCCCCCGGCCCGCGAGAGCCGTGATGGGTGACCATCGCCGTGCGCCCGGTGCGGCGCGAGCGGCCGACGAACAGAAAATGGTTGCCGTCGCCCTGGGTGCCCATATGGGTATCGGCCAGCCGCAGGATCTTTTCGTTGTTCAGAAACGCATTTGCGCGGAAGGCCGCGATCATTTCGGGCGGGGCGGAGAATCTGGCGTCCTTGCGCCCGCCCGGCCCGAAATGGGTGACGGATTGCGCGGCGTCCAGAATGGCCCGGGGATCGGCATCGCCCAGATCCGAGATCATGACAGAGCAGCAGATATCGGCCGAATGCATGCCCGGATGGATCGCATTGCGCGCCGCGGCCACGCCGCCCACGGGGATCGTGCCGTCGGGACCGGCGGGGCAGGCATCGGGCATGATCGCCCCCGCCTCGATCGTGGGGGTGCGCATCAGCATCCGCATGGACCGGCGGACCGAGACCACGTTGGCTTCTTCATCGGGATCGGCGCTGTCGATGTTGGCGTGGAACGGCACCTCGTCCGGCGCGCGCAGATCCAGTTGCGGCGGCTGTTCGGGGATCTCGCCTTCCAGCTCGGCGCGGATCCGCACCAGACCGAAGCCCTGGTCGCGCAATGCATTGGCCTTGTGCAGCAAAGCCGGGAAATGCGGGCCGGGGCGGTGGCCCCAGTCCTTTAGATGGTCTCCCGTTACCGGGTCAGGTCTTGCATCGGTCATCATCGTAACACTCCTTCGAAATCTGTCGGGAGGGCAAGGGCCCCGTCCCGGTCCCGGTCCCGGCTACGGCGCAGGGCCTGTGTCAGACAGTGTCTCACAGGCACGCCCCGGTTCCGGGTTGCAAGAGGTCAGGAAGACAAGGGAAGGCGGGACGCGCCTCGCCACTTGCGGGCGGGCCGGAGTTGAACCGGCTGTCAACGAACGTAGTCCCGCAGGAAGTCTTCCTGGTGGTTGTCTGGTCCGGGAGGGCCTGACCCTTTGGCCATTGCGCCAATGGAAGGCCGGATCCCCGGAGGTATTGGTCCCCGGCGACAAGGGAGAAGAAACATCGGGAGGCCCCGCCCATGCCAGAGAGCGCTTGCCGAGACGGGAGTCGAACCCGCCAGGCACATCCCATTCAGTTGGAGGCAATGTAGTTCCTTCGGCATTCGCCGGGGTGGCGTCCTTTCAAACTGGGCGCGGCCCGTTTGGGGCCTCGCGTTGAGGGGCGGATGCCCGGCGGCATCCAAGTGATCAAAGGCCCCGGCGACAAGGCGGGATGAAACGAACCTGCTCTGTCCACTGAGCTACGCGCCGTCATTTGTGCCGTTCTGCCGGGGCAAAGCGGTGTTGGTCGGCGCGGCGGGACTCGAACCCGCGACCTGGGGTTGTGTAAGACCTGTAGTTCCATCGGCATTCGCCGGGGCCTGTTCCTGTGTTCAGGGCAGGGCGGAGCCCTGCGGTGTCTGATATGTCGGCCCGGGAGGGCTTTGGGTTCATCGGGCCCGGCGACAAGCGGGCGGCGAAACAGTCTAATTGCTCTACCAGCTGAGCTACCCCGCACCGCGGGGGCGGGGATCGAACCCGCGACCGATTAGGTAAACCTTGTAGTTCCGCCAGCATTCGCCGGGCCATCGTTTTGGGGGACCCGGGCGAGCCATGCCGCCCGGGCCTTTGTTACAGGTCGATCGCCTTGATCTCGCCGACCCAATGATCGGGACCCAGACGATCCTCGGCGAAAGCGGCGATCTGGTCGAAGACCGCGTCAGAGAAGCCGCCGATGTTCAGCACATCCACACGCTCCTTCACCTGCGTCGTGCCGTAAGGCGCGATGTCGACGCAGACGAGCTTTGCCTTCGGGTTGCGCCGCTTCAGCGCCTCCCATGCCTTTGCCGTCGCCGTGCCCTGGTTGCCCCATTGGGCATCGATCCAGGACTGGTTGTCGGACACGAAGACCACAAGGTCCGGTACATGCCGCCCCTTTGCCAATTGCTCGAGCGGGGCCGAGCAATTGGTGGCCCCCCCGGCCAACGCCGCGAGTTTCTCCGCGTTGGTCAGGATCGTGTCGCGCGGTTGCAGCCGCAGCGTGCGGACCTTGCCGTCGAACGGCAGCACCTGGGTCTGCGGGTTCTTCCGCAGAAATGCCGCCGCCACCAGCGCCGCCACGTCGACGCAGCGCACGGCCGAGGTTGCCCCCTTCCGCCAGCCGGTGACCGGGGACAACATCGACCCCGACACATCGACTGCCACCGCGACGCGGCCCTTCACCACCGGGACGTTGCGCACCGCGACTTCCATCGCGTCCTGCAGCGCCTCGCGGATCTGGTATGGCATATCGCCCGAGACATTCAGCGCCGTGACCATCAGTTGGTACGGAAAGGCCCTGGCCTTTGCGATCCGATCCTTGTCGCGCAGCACCTTGGCGACCCGTCGTGTCATCCCCGGCTGGTCAAAGACGCCGTGGCGCAGGTAGGTGTTCAGGTTCTGACGCGTTTGCGCCCAGGAGGCGCCCGTCGCCATCTGCGCCCAATGTGCTTTCGTCAGCGCCAGCTGAGTCAGCATCTGGAACGGCATGTCCGGCAATGGCCCCCTGGCATTCTTGTTGAACGCCAGGAAATCCTGCACGGCCTCCGGCAGCAGCGTCACATCGCAGGGCCGCCCGACGATCCAGGCGAACAGCGCCTCCCGCTCCGGCGAGGCCGGCTTTGGGTGCACCATCTTGATGACGTCGCCCAAGGACGGGTCATTGCCGATATTGGCATTCAGAAGCGCCCAGTCGGAGGCCTCGTTCAACCAGCGCTGCACCATCGCCTTGGGAGCAGAGCCCAGCGACTTGCGCCCCGTCTGGCCGGACCGCACGACCTGCACGAAGGTGCGCAGCATCTTGCCGTTGTCCACCACACGGTCAAAGACCGCCCGGAACAGCGCCGGATCGCGCCGCGCCAGCACCGCCAGCAACACCGCCGGCATGTCCTTCATGTACCCTTTCTGGCGGGCATAGACCGCCGTCTTGGCCAGAAAGCGCGGATCGGCCGAGTTGGCCAGCGCGACCGTCTTGGCCACATCCATTTCCGCCGACGTATAGAAGGTGTCGGCAAAGGTCCCTGTCACGGCCATCTGGGCCAGCGCATGGGGGGCATCGTTGGCGTAGGCCGGCGCGCCTTCGGCGTTCACGGTGTCTGCTTTCGGCAGCAGCCGGCCCTTGATCGATGCAAACACGGATTTGTTTGCCATTGCTTTCGTGTCCTTCTCGTTTTGAACAAGGACAATGTGCCATCCGCCGCCGCGATTCGGGAGGAGTCCCTGATTTCTCGGTAAAATCATGATTTTAAATGGATAATCTGGTTCTGGCGTTTCTGGGTGGGCGCGGATACAATCTTTTCGTATAGGGATTTATCCAAACGGATCGCTGGAATGCGCAACGTGGTCATCGGCTTTCTGGGCACCCAGCTCGACAGGGGCAAGAATCGCAAATGGAAGCCCACTCGCTCGCTGTTTCAGCAGCCGTCCTTTCCCGTGGACCGGCTGGAACTGCTCTATGATCAACGGTTCCGGGGCCTGGCCGACCATGTCCGCGCCGAGATCCTGGAAACCGCGCCCGAGGCCGAGGTGCTGCTGCAACGCATGGATCTGACCGACCCTTGGGATTTTGAAGAGGTCTACGGCAAGCTCTTTGACTTCGCCCGGGGCTATGGGTTCGACGATGAACGCGAAAGCTATCACGTGCATCTGACGACCGGCACGCATGTGGCGCAGATCTGCTGGTTCCTTCTGACCGAAAGCCGCCATGTCCCTGCGCGGTTGGTGCAGACCGGGCCACCCCGGGGCGACGGGCTGCGGCCGTCGTTTGACATCATCGACCTGGATCTGAGCCGATACAACCGGTTGCAACAGCGCTTTGACCAGTTGTCGCGGGAATATTCGGATCTGTTGAAAGGCGGGATCGAGACGAAGAACCCGGCCTACAACGCCCTGATCGACCGGATCGAGTTGGTGGCCAGCGCCTCGGACGCGCCGATCCTGCTGCAGGGTGAGACGGGGACGGGCAAGACCGAACTGGCGCAGCGGATCCACGAGCTCAAGCTCAACCGCCGCCGGGTGAAGGGGCGGCTGGTGCAGATCAATTGCGCGACCCTGCGCGGGTCCGATGCGCTGGCAACGCTGTTCGGGCAGCGGCGGGGCCATGCGGGGCTGGCCGGGTCGGAACGCAGCGGCCTTTTGCGCGAGGCGGATGGCGGGGTGCTGTTCCTCGATGAGGTCGATGAGCTTGGCCCCGACGAACAGGCCGTGCTGCTGCACGCGATCGAGACGGGGCGCTATTACCCGCTGGGCTCTGATTTTGAGGTCACAAGCCGGTTCCAGGTGATCGCCGGATCCAACCGCGACCTGACGCTGTTGGCGGCCGAGGGACGGTTTCGCCCGGATCTGCTGGCGCGGCTAAGCCTGTGGCGGTTCCGGCTGCCATCCCTGCGCGACCGGCCCGAGGATATCGCGCCGAACCTGCTGTTTGAACTGGCGCGGGTGGACCGGATGCTGGGCACGCAGGTGGGGTTCAATGCCGATGCCTGGCAAAGCTATCTGGGCTTTGCCACCGATCCGGCGACGCTGTGGCCGGGCAATTTTCGCGACCTGGCCGGGTCGGTGCAACGGCTGTGCACTCTGGCGCCGCGCGGCCGGATAACCCGCGCGATGGTGGAGGATGAGATTGCCGGGATGCGCGCGGCCTGGTCCCTGGCCGAGGCGGATGACGACGCACGTCTGGTGGCCGAGGTGCTGGACGGCGCGGCGCTGGATCTGTTCGACCGGGTGCAACTGGCCGAAGTGATCCGGACCTGCCGCCGGTCTGCGAGCCTGAGCGCCGCGGGCCGGGCTCTGTTCGCGGTGTCGCGCGGGCAAAAGGCCAGCCGGAACGACAGCGATCGGCTGCGCAAGTATCTCGGGCGGTTCGGGCTGGATTGGGACAGCGTGCGGAGCGGCTGACATCCCCTGCCGGCCGGGCCGAGGGCTGTTCGGGCGCAACTGGGGCTGATTGGGTGCACCGCGCGGCGTTTGTGGCGCAGCGGGCGCCAATGCAATAGGTCGCGATGCGGCGACATGCGGCGCCATGCCGGGCTGTCGGGGCGCAATGGGGGCCAATGGGCTCTTGCGGGGCGCAACCGGGGCGGAAGAGTTGCCGCGCCGAGCCGATGGATTTTGGCGGGTGCATTGCTTGTTTTCGACCGGGCGGGGCAGGAGGCGTGCCGCGCGGCGACGATGGGGCGGATAGGGCGTCAATGGGTCATGGC
>CAYGRI010000323.1:0-6127 GCA_964352155.1 uncultured Maritimibacter sp.
ATCCACGGCGGCGACCTCGAGATTGACACCATTGCCGAGATGGCCGGTATGAAGGTCGGCCTGACGGCGGGAACGAACGTGCATTACATGTTCGAAAACGAAGTGGCCGCCGCCGGGATCGACGTGGAAATCGTTTCGGTCGGCCCGCCGGACATCGTTCCGGCCCTCGCCCGTGGCGACATCGATGCGGGCGCGATGTTCCCGTCCTTCTATGCCGGTGCGGCGGAGGTTCTGGGCGATGCCTATCAGGAGATTCCCGTCGACAGTTACGGCACGCATTTCATCCTTGTCGCGACGCAAGAGATGATCGACGAAAACCCCGAAGTGGTGACCGCCGTCCTCGCGTCGCTTTATGCGGGGGAGCAGGTCGTGATCTCCGACCCCGCCGCATCGCACCAATCTGTGTCGAACGTCCTGGGGGGCACGCTGTCGCCCGAAGACGTGGCGGCGGCCTCGGTCAACTACAGCTTCAAGATGCAGCTCAACAAAGAGATGCTGGAGCTGATGGTCGATGAAGGCGCATGGATCGTCGGGCGCGGCTCGATCGATGGAGAGCCGCCGACCGCGGAGTCGATTGCGCCGTTCATCGACGGATCGTTTCTGGCAGGGATCGACGCCGGCCGCGTGACGCTGGACTAAGCGGCTTTCAGACTCGGCAAAGGTCGGTGTGTCCTTCGCATGCCGACCTTTTTGCAACGATGGGCACCCGCCGCGACCGGATGCGGCGTTGTGCTGCGGGTGCCTTCGCCACCGTGCGCCCCTGGTCGTCCGGTCCTTGATCAAGGCGCAAACGGGATCGGAATTCCACCCCGGCCCAGGCCGGCGCCTCTGTATGCCGCAAACCGGAGCGTTCCGGCGCGATTCCCATGGCGGGCGGGGCGGCGTGGACCGTCCCAAACTCCAGATCTCTCCTTTTGCGACAGGTGGTTTGGCGAAGAGGTCAGACGGCCTGCGGCCTGTGACATCCCCATCGACGCTGTGCGGTTGGATCTTGCAACAGATATGGCGCACGGGATCCGGAGTCATTGATGCATCTTTAGCATTCAATGCAATTGTTCGACCAGTGGGTGGGCCATACGGTCAAGGCATAAGGAAAGGTTGGTTTAGTCTATGCGTGGATGCGTGCGCTTCGCCGTGGCTGCCGACTTGTTGCCGCTGACTGCACCTATCCCGGCTTTGGCCGGGGCGGAGGACGACACCCTCAGGGTCGCCTTCGCCGAGGAGCTACTGAACCTCGACTACAACTATACGACGAAACGGGAATACATCATCCTGTCCGACCTGATCGACGAGGGCTTGTTCGACTACGATCCGGACACGAACGAAAACATCCCGGCGGTCGCCACGGGCTACGACTATCTCGACCCGACGACCATCGAGGTGACGCTGCGCCCCGGCATCACGTTTCACGACGGATCGGCGCTGACGGTCCAACACGTGGCCTATACCTACAACCTCATCATTTCCGAGGACAGCGAGTCCCAGGCGCGCGGCGTGATCGAGCGTTGGCTCGACGAGGTCGAGATCGTGGATGATCTTACGGTGCGTTTCCACATGCTGGAGGAATATCCGCCGGCCATCCGGGACATGGCGAACCGCGTAGCGATCCGGCCCGACGGTGCCTATGACGGCGACCAGGCGGCCATGGCGACAAGCCATGTCGGCCTCGGGCCCTACCGGGTCGCGTCCTTTGCCCCCGGCGAGGAAATCGTGCTGGAGGCCTATGACGGGTGTTTCAAGGAAAGCCCTAAGCAACCGATCGACATCGGCTGCATCGTCATCCGCAACCTTCCCGACCTTGGGACGCAGCAGGCGGAACTGATGTCGGGTGGCATCGACTGGATGGTCAAAGTGTCGCGTGACGTGGCCGAGGCGATGGGCGCGGCGCCGACGATCGACCATGTCGTTTCGACCGACTTGCGGAACGGCATTCTGGTGCTCGACGCCCACGGGCATACCGACCCCGATGGGCCGCTGACCAACGTTCTGGCCCGGCGCGCGATGAACCACGCGATCGAGCGGCCGGAGATCGCACAATACTTGATGGGCGGCGGCGCCCAACCTGTCTAAACGGCCTGCCATCCCGCCCAGTTCGGCTGCGATCAAAGCGCCCCTCGCTACGAATTCGATCCCGAGCGCGCCTGCGCGCTGCTGGCCGAGGCAGGCTATGCCGACGGCTTCGCGCTGGAGCTTTGGTCCTATCGCGACCGGGCCATCGCAGAGGCCGTTGTCTCCGATCTGACGGATATCGGTATCGATGTCAGCCTGCGCCATGTTGCACTGGCCTCGCTCAACGAGGCCCGTGCCAATCGCGACATTCCGGCGTATTTCGGCACCTGGGGCTCGGGCGGCACGCCGGATGCGGCGGCCATCCTGCGGGTGCATTTCAGCGATACCAGCGACCGCAACATGTCGAACAATCCCGAGGTGACAGACCTGGTTCTGGCCGCCGAGGTCACGACCGACGTCGAGAAACGCCGCCGCCTATACTGCGAAGCGTTGGGCATCATCCCGGACCAGGCATATTGGGTGCCGATGGTGTCCTATGCCCAGAACTTCCTGGTCAGCTCTGAGGTGAGCTTCCCGGTCTATCGCGACGGTCTGCCCCGGCTTTACCGGGCGAGCTGGCGGTGAGCGCTGGCGGCCCGGCCACCACCCCGCGCGCGACGCAACGTCAAACCTAACGCAAAGCCAAATCCAATGCTGAAACTCATCCTGCAACGCCTCGCCCTGGCGCTGGCGGTCGCAGTGGTCCTGTCCTTCGTGACGTTCCTGCTGCTGAACTTCGCCACCGATCCGGCCTATGCCATCGCCGGTAAGGATGCGGAACCCGAAGTGGTCGAGCAGATCCGCAAGACCTACGGCCTCGATCGGCCCGTCATGGTACGATACCTCGAATGGGCCACGGCGGTGCTGCGCGGCTATTTCGGGGAAAGCTACTACTGGAAGAAGCCGGTGGCAGAGATGGTGCTGGAACGCACGCCCGTTACCTTGCTGCTGGCGTTCATGTCCCTGTCGGTCACCATCGTCATCGCGCTGCCGCTGGGGATCGTCGCGGCGCTGCGGTTGAACACCTTCGTGGACCACGTCGCGCTGGGCATCGCCGTCTCGGCGCAGGCGATCCCAAACTTCTGGCTTGGGCTGATCATGATCGTATTATTCGCCGTCACATCGCGAATCTTCCCGGTGTCGGGCGATGACACGTTGAGGCATTTCGTCCTGCCCGCCTTCGTTCTGGGCGCAAGCTCGGTTCCCGCGGTCATGCGCCAGACGCGGACCGGGATGCTGGAAGTGATGGAAAGCGACTACATCCGCACCGCCCGGGCCAAGGGGTTCCGCGGTGCGGCGCTTCTCCGCCATCACGCCCTGCGCAATGCGATCCTGCCCGTCACAAGCATGCTTGCGGTGCAGCTTGGGCACTAGTTTTCCGGCTCTGTCATCACCGAGACGATCTTTGCCATCAACGGGTTGGGGCGGCTGGTGCTGGACTCGATCCTGGGGTCGGACATCCCTACGATTCAAATCCTGATCTTCCTGTTCGCCCTGGTCTTCGCGGCGATGAAACTGTTGGCTGACATATTGAACGCGGCCCTGGACCCGCGGCTGAGGGTGGGCACATGAGCATCGGCAGGAACCCGTCGTGTGGGACAACACCGATGCGATGGCCGGGCAGGATATGGCGCCGTCGCCGTGGCAGACGATCCGGGCCCGCGCCCGACGCCATCGCGGGTTCCAGATCGGCATTGCCATCATCGCGGCCCTGTTTCTCACGGCGATCTTCGCGCCGCTTATTGCCCCCCCACGACCCGTTTCACCAAACGCTGTCGGCGCGCATGCTGCCGCCCGTCTGGGAGGACGGCGGGCGGTGGGAGTATCTGCTGGGCACCGATCTGGTCGGGCGCGACAACCTCAGCCGGCTGATCTACGGCGCGCGGATCTCGCTTCTGGTGGGCTTCGGCGCGGCGAGTGTCGGAATGGTCATCGGCGTCACGCTTGGGGTGCTGGCCGGGTATTTCGGCGGCCGGATCGACCACGCCATGCGCTTCGTTCTGACCGCACAGCTTGCATTGCCGGGCCTCTTGCTTGCCATGGCGCTGGTGTTCATCATCGGGCTGTCGGTCTGGATGGTGATCGGTATCGTCGGCGCGTTGGGCTGGACCCATTGTCTTGTGGTGACCCGATCGGCCACGATGCGCCTGCGCGAGATCGACTTCGCCGCCGCCCAAGCGCTGGGCGCGTCGCGAATACAGATCCTGCTGCGCGAGATCCTGCCCAAACTGGTGCCGCAGATCCTGGTGATCTTCACCTTCGAGGTGGGCGTCGCGATCCTGGCCGAAAGCGCGCTCAGCTTTCTGGACGTCGGATTTCAGCCCCCGGCACGCTCCTGGGGCCTGATGATCGCCGAGGGCAAGGAGGTCATCTTCTTCCGTCCCTGGCGAATCGTGCTGCCGGGCATTGTGATCTTCCTTCTGGTGGTGGGGGTGAACCTGACGGGCGATGGCCTGCGTGACATCACGTCGCCCGAGGGGAATAACTGACATGACAACCCAGCCGGTTCTGGAAACTAGCGGGCTTTCAGTCACCCTGCGGACGCCAAACGGTCCGCTGAACGCAGTGTATGACATCGACCTGAACTTCGCACGCGGCGAAGCGTTGGGCATCGTGGGCGAGAGCGGGTCGGGCAAGTCGATGACGGCGCTGGCGCTGATGAACCTTCTGCCGCGCAGCGCCACCCGGACGGCCGGCATGTTGCGCCTGCTCGATCACGACCTGACGAAGATGCCGGATGCAGACTTCGCCCGAACCATCGCGGGGCAGAAGGCCGCGATGATCTTTCAGGAACCGATGACCTCCTTGAACCCGGTCTACCTGATCGGGCGGCAGCTTACCGAAGGTGTCGTCCGCGCGGGCCTGATGACCGAGGCCGAGGCGCGGAAAAGGGCCATCGAGTTGCTGGACCGGGTGCAGATGCCCGACCCGTCGGGCCGCATGGATCAATATCCGCATCAGTTCTCTGGCGGGCAGCGCCAACGGATCGTCATCGCCATGGCGCTGATGGCCGGGCCCGACTTGATCGTAGCGGACGAGCCCACCACCGCCCTGGACGTCACCGTGCAGGCGGAGATCCTGAAACTGTCGGCGGAGCTGCAGCGCGATCTGGGCATGGCGATGATCCTGATCACCCACGACCTTGGCGTGGTGGCCGAGACGGTCGACCGTGTCGCCGTCATGTATGCCGGCGAATTCGTGGAAGCAGGGCCAGTCGCAGAGGTCCTGAGCCGACCGCAACATCCCTATACCTCCGCCCTGATGCGGGCCGCGCCAGAGCCGGACGGAACCTGCCGTCGCCTCGCGGCCATTCCCGGCCAGATCCGCCCGGTCTACGGACAGCGCCGCGCCTGAGTGTTCGAGAACCGCTGCCCCCTGTCCAAGCCGGAATGCGGCAAGGCGCATTCCGACACCCGCGCGGCGGGGCGGGGCCATGCCTATCGCTGCATCCTGCCGCCGGACCGCGTGGCGGAGGCCGTCGCGCCCCAGCCCGAGATTCCAGACGGCCCGGTGATCTACGACGCGCCTGTCATCTCGCTGTCGGGCGTCACCCGCGTGTTCGGCACCCGGCCCGGCCTGCTCCGGCCCCGACGGCAGATCCGCGCCGTGGACAATGTCGACCTGTCCGTGTGGCGCGGCGAGACCTTCGCGCCGGTCGGCGAAAACGGGTCTGCTAAAAGCACCCTGGCCCGGATCCTGCTGGGCCTCGACACTCCGACCGACAGCAGGGTCGAGGTCAATGGCGCGGCGGTCGGGGCGCTTGTGTGGGTGCACCGGGCAAAGCTGATCCAGCCGATCTTTCAGGACCCGTATTTCTCGCGGAACCCGCGCCGCAGCGTCGCCGATGTCATAGCCCAACCGATGTCGGTGCATGGCATCGGCACCGTGGCCGAACGGCGCGCCCGCGTGGCAGAGAGTCTCGACACGGTCGGCCTGCCGCGGGCCTTCCTGCACAATTACCCCAACCAGCTGTCGGGGGGGGGCAGCGTCAGCGGGTGGCCATCGCCCGCGTCCTTCTCCTGTGGCCGGAAAACCTTGTGTGCGACGAGCCGATCTCGGCGCTGGATGTGTCGGTGCA
>CAYGRI010000324.1:0-6111 GCA_964352155.1 uncultured Maritimibacter sp.
GCGTGAGCGGGTGGGAGCGAGCCTGCCCGCCGGAAGGCGCCCTATCCCACAAGCGCCTCCGTCAGTTCGCTCTCCGCCTCGGCCAAACCGTCGATCACGTCAAAATGGTGCCGCCCCGGGGCGATATGCAGCCGCGACCCGGCCCAGGCCTCGGTCAGCCAGCGGGCCTGATCCAGAAACGCGGGCCGTTCCTCCGCCCCGACCCAAACGAGGGTCTCCACCGCTCGCAGGCTCCTGGCCAGCATCGGGCTCTCCGCCTCCGCCTCCGCCGCGTCCAGCCGCAGATCCGCGTTCATCTCGGTCTGCATCAGCGGCCGCAGATCCGCCAAAGGCGAAATCGGCACAATCCGCCGCAACCGCCCCGCCACGGCATCCGGCAGCGCCACATCCGCGCAGCGCATCCGCGCTGACAGATGCCCCCCCGCCGAATGCCCGGTCACAACAATCGGCCCGGCAACCCGCTCTGCCGCCGCGGCCAAGGCCGTCGCAATCTCGCCCGTCATGGCGGAAATCCGCGCCTCGGGCGCCAGCGTATAAGACGGCATCGCCACCGCCCAGCCGCGCGCCAAAGGCCCCGCTGCGAAATGCGACCAATCCGACCGGTCGAACCGCCGCCAATACCCGCCATGCACAAACATCACCAAACCGGCCGCGGTGCCCTTGGGATGAAACAGGTCAAACCGCTGCCGCGGCGCCGTGCCATAGGCGAGCCCGATCTCGGCCCGCGCCCCCAGACGCTCACAAAACGCGGCCGCCGCCGCGCGCCACCGCGGCGGATAGTGCTGGGCACCGGGAATATGGGCCCCGTTCTCATAAGCCTCTGTCAGATCCATAGCCTTGTTCTCTCCCCTAACCTTCTGTAGCCGTTGCCGCGCCAACCAAGGAAGGCCACCATGCTTGATTCGTCCACCGATCTCTCCGCTCTCCTGAAGGATCCCGCCCTGCTGACCGGCAAGGCCTACCTCGCCGGCGATTGGGTCGACGCAGACAGCGGCGCCACCTTCGCGGTCACCAACCCGGCCCGCGGCGACGTCATCGCCCAGGTCGCCGACCTGACCCGCGCCGAAACCGCGCGCGCCATCGCCGCCGCCGAAACCGCCCAGAAAGACTGGGCCAGGCGCACCGCCAAGGACCGCTCCAACCTGCTGCGCGCCTGGTTCGATCTGATGGTCGCCAATGCCGATGATCTGGCAACGATCCTGACTGCCGAACAGGGCAAACCGCTGGCCGAAGCCAAGGGAGAGATCCTGTACGGCGCCTCTTTCGTCGAGTGGTTCTCCGAGGAAGCCCGCCGGGTCTATGGCGAGACGATCCCCGGCCACCAGCCCGACAAGCGCCTGACCGTGATCAAGCAGGCCATCGGCGTCACCGCCGCGATCACCCCCTGGAATTTTCCCAACGCGATGATCACCCGCAAGGTCGCCCCCGCCCTGGCGGCGGGCTGCGCGATGGTCGTCCGCCCGCCTTCGCTGACGCCCCTGTCGGCACTGGCGCTGGGCGTGCTGGCCGACCGCGCCGGGCTGCCCAAGGGCATCTTCTCGGTCATCCCGTCCAGCCGCGCGTCCGACATCGGCAAGGAATTCACCGAAAACCCGATCGTCCGCAAATTGTCCTTCACCGGCTCGACCGAAGTCGGGCGGATCCTGATGAAGCAGGCCTCCGAGCAGGTGATGAAAACCTCGATGGAACTGGGCGGCAACGCGCCCTTCATCGTTTTCGACGATGCCGATCTGGATGCCGCCGTCGAAGGCGCGATGCTGTGCAAGTTCCGCAACAACGGCCAGACCTGCGTCTGCGCCAACCGGATCTACGTGCAGGACGCCGTCTACGATGCCTTTGCCGAGAAACTGGCGGTTGCGGTGGCCAAGCGCAAGGTCGGCGACGGGCTGGAGGCGGGCACCGATTTCGGGCCGCTGATCGAACCAAGCGCGGTCGAGAAGGTGCGCGAGCATGTCGCCGATGCCAAGGCCAAGGGCGCCACCATCCTCGCGGGCGGCGATGTGCACGCGGCTGGGCCGCTGTTCTTTCAGCCTACAATTGTGACCGGCGCGACCCAGGACATGCTGGTCGCGACCGAGGAAACCTTTGGCCCGCTCGCCCCGCTGTTCCGCTTTTCGGATGTGGACGAGGTGATCGCGATGGCGAATGATACGATCTTCGGCCTCGCCTCGTATTTCTACGCCAAGGATCTCAGCCGGGTCTACAAGGTCGCCGAGGCGCTGGAATACGGGATCGTCGGGGTCAACACCGGGATCATCTCGACCGAGGTGGCGCCGTTCGGCGGGGTCAAGCAATCAGGCCTGGGCCGCGAGGGCAGCCATCACGGGATCGAGGATTACCTGGAGATGAAATACATCTGCATGAGCGTCTGACCCGCCGCACCAGCCGCGGCCGGCCCGCATGACACCGAACCTTTGGGGTCGTGGGCAGACATCTGCGCGCGGCCTCTTTGCGACAGGGTCTCGGGTTTCACCAGCGACTGTGGTAGCGTCGCCGCGCAAACCAGGGGGCGCACATGCCGGACCTTTACCTGAACATCGCCGCACAACCCGAGCCGGTGCTGGATGCCATTGCCGCCTCGATGGACGCGCGCGCCAACGAGCCGGCGATGCAAGAGATCTGCGCCGCCTATATGACGGATCTGCCCGGCCCCAGCGCCACGATGCTGGAGATTGGCTGCGGCAACGGGGCCAGCACCGCGCTTTTGCAGCGCTATGCCGCCCCGGCGTCGCTGACGGGGGTCGACCCGTCTGCCGGGCTGTTGCAGCGCGCTCGCGAGCGGTTCCGCGAAACCCCCAACATGACCTTCGCCCCCGGCGATGTGCTGTCCACCGGGCAGCCGGATGCCAGCTTTGACGTGGTGGTGGCCCATACGGTCTACTCCCATATCCCTGACCCTGCCGGCGCTTTGGCAGAGGCCTGGCGCGTGCTGAAACCGGGCGGATGCCTCGCGATCTTTGACGGGGATTATGCCACCAACACGGTCGCCCTGTTCGACGGCGATCCGCTGCAAGCGGCGATGGCAGCGACGCTTCGCAATATGGTCCACGACCCCTACATCATGCGCCGCCTGCCCAAGCTGATGACCGAGGCGGGCTTTGTTCCCAAGACGACCAAAGCGCATGGCTATGTCCAGACCACCAAGCCTGCGTATCTGCGGAGCCTGATCGCGCGCGGCACCGACGCAGCGGCGCGGGCCGGGGAATGCGGGCCGGATCTGGCCGCAGGCTTCAACGCAGAAACCGACCGGCGGGTGCGCGACGGGACCTTTTATGGCGCAATCCTGTTTGTCAGCCTGCTCGCCCGGAAACCCGCCTGACCCGCGCGGATCGTCATGAAGGAGCGTTGCATCGGTCTGCGGGCAGCCGACCTGCGCGGCCGTGATCCGGTCCCGCCACAGGTCTCCCGACGTTGCCGCGACACGGCAAATTCGCCCCTCCTGGCAGAGCTGGTCATGCCCCATGCCCGCCCTGCGGGAGTTTCTGCCACTCCGAGGCGCCGCCCACAGCGCGACCAAATGGACGCCAAAGACCGGCCCTGGACCCGGTTGCGTAAAATTGGGCCGGTTATCTTGGCACTTCCGAAAGCCCTTTCTGCCATACTCCAACTCGGGCCGGGGCAACGTCATACGTTAAGGGTGTATTGTGACGATGATGAATGCACATACAGAGGCACTGGACTACAACCCGTGTCGGTATGGCACGTCGAGGCTGTTGTTTCGGGGGCCGCAGCGGGATCTGCACGGCGGTTATGTGGCCTGCCTGGGCGGGTCCGAAACCTTTGGTCAGTTCATCCCGCATCCCTATCCATCCCTGCTGGAAGAGGCGCTGGACCTTCCATGCGCGAATCTCGGCTGTCGGGATGCGGGCGTTGATACCTTCATGACATGTCCGGGGCTGATCGAGATTGCGGGCAAGGCACAGGTGACCGTGATTCAGGTGCTGGGCGCCGCGAATATGTCAAACCGGCTCTACAACGTCGATCCGCGCCGCAACCATCGCTTCATCCGGGCGACAAAGCGGCTCAAGGAGCTGTACCCCGAGGTGGACTTTCGCGAGTTCGAGCTGACCGGCCATATGCTGACGGCGCTGGCACGGGTCTGCCAGACCCGGCTGCAGTCCGTCCGGCGCGAGGTGCAGACTGCCTGGGTGTCGCGGATGAAAACCCTGATCGAGCGAATCAACGGACCTGTGGTGTTGCTGTGGCTGTCCGACCATAGGCCCTATTCCAAGGAAACCGGGGGGACCATCACCCAGGACCCGCTGTTCGTGGACCGGGCGATGCTGAATGAAATCTGCGCGGATGGGGCCGCCGCGCTGATCGAGGTTGTGGCGGGACAGAGCGAAATCGACGATGGTCTTGCGGAAATGGTGTTCAATCCGCTGGAAACCCCGGCCGCGCATGAATTGCTTGGTCCGGTCGTGCACCGTCGCACCGCGCTGGCGCTGCAAAACAAGCTGTCCAAGATGCTGTAGGGCCGGACGGGCGGTCTGTCCGGCGTTTGGGCCGGGACGGTTGGCACCGCTGGCAAGCGCTCGCGGGCGCGCCGGGCTTCTCTGGGCAACGCTTCCATCAGGGCGGGATGTGGTCTAGTTTCGGCGCAGTCACAGCCGCCGGAGCCGCATGTCATGAACCAGCCAGACCGCAACGCCTCGCGGCACGACGACCACGGGTTTTCCTTGCTGGAACTGATGGTTGTCGTGGTTATCCTGTCGATTCTGGCTCTGGTCATCGTGCCCCGGGTGATCGACCGGCCGGATCAGGCGCGGGTAACGCGGGCGAAATCCGACGTGGCGACGCTGGAAAGCGCCATGAACCTGTATAAGCTGGACAATCTGCGCTACCCGACGACGGAACAGGGCCTGCAGGCGCTGGTCACGCGCCCATCGTCCGAACCCGCGCCGCCGAACTGGTCGAAATACATCGACCGCCTGCCAAAGGATCCTTGGGGCGCCGATTACATGTATCTTTCGCCCGGCGTGCATGGCGAATTCGACATCTTCAGCTTTGGCGCGGATGGGGTGCAGGGCGGCTCTGGATCCGATGCGGATATCGGCACATGGACGCTGGAATAGGCACCGGATCGCCGAAAGGGACCGACGGCTTCACCTTGATCGAGCTGATGGTGGTGGTGGCGATCCTGACGCTCCTGACGCTGACGGCCGTGATGGGGGTCAACCGCCCGCGCACCGCCGGCGCCTCTGATTGGGCGCGGTTCGAACGGATGCATGACCGGCTGCGGGAACAGGCGGTGATGGGCCAGGTCGTGCTTGGGCTGCGCCTGCGGCCCGAGGGCTACAGCCGCTTGCGCCGGGTGCCTCGCGGCTGGGCAGAGGATGGCACCCCGGCGACATGGTCGGGGCCGGTGCGCGTGATCCGGCCGTTCGGCACCGCGAATGTGATCGCCTTTCTGCCCAGCGGCGAAAGCACGCCGGTGCAAGTCGCCTTTGCGGGCAGCGGCAGCGCGGGCGGCGGCGGCGCGCCGGAAACGATCTGCGAAAGCGACGGATGGGCCGCGGTGACATGCGGGACCCGCTGAGCCGCAATCAGGCGCGCGGGATCAGCCTGATCGAACTGGTTGTGGCGGTGCTGGTGCTGTCCATCGGCGTGGTGGCGGGCTTTCGCACGCTGGGTCAGGCGCAACGCGGCATTGGCGAGGAATTGCCCCGGCTGATGGCGCGGCAGGCGGCGCTGAACCGCGCCGAAGAACTGCGGTTGCTGGGCTTGGCGGAGGGCGCGACCCTGCCGGCCGAGGTCCGCGTGGGCCCCTTTGACTGGCAGCTTGAGGTCACGACCGAGGCGACCGCGGGCGGCTTTGCTCAGGCCAATGTTCTGGCCAAATCGCCCGACCAGCCCGGGGCGCTGACCACTGTCTTCATCCGGCCGCCGCCGCAATGACCCCGATCCACCGCCACCCTAACCCGCCCAAAACCGCGCGCTTTGCCGGATTCTCGCTGCTGGAGCTTGTGGTGGTGATGGCCATCTTCGCGGTCGTCGCCCTGATCGGTGTGCAGGTGATCTCGCAAGTGATGCGCACCGACCGGCGGCTGGCCGAGATCAACGCCGACACCGCCGACCTCGCCTATGGTCTGGCGCTGATGCGCGAGGACA
>CAYGRI010000325.1:0-6070 GCA_964352155.1 uncultured Maritimibacter sp.
TGCGCTGCGCGTCGGCCCGGGGCAGGCCGAGGTAGTCCGCCCCCAGAGCGCGGGCGAAACCCTGCTGCTGTTGCATGGCGCGGGGGCCTCCACCCATACCTGGCGCGCGCTGATCCCGCGGCTGGCCGCGCGGTTCCACGTCGTGGCGCTGGACCTGCCCGGACAGGGCTTTTCGCGGGCGGGCGGGCGCCGGCGCTGCGGCCTGTCCGCGATGACCGAGGATGTCACCGCCCTATGCGCCGCGCGGGGCTGGGCGCCCGGCGCCATCCTGGGCCATTCCGCCGGTGCCGCCCTGGCCCTGCAAGTGTCAGAGAAGCTGGACCCGACCCCCGCCGTGATCGGGATCAACCCGGCGCTGGATCGGTTTCCCGGCGTCGCGGGCTGGCTGTTCCCCGTTCTGGCCAAGCTGTTGGCCGTCAACCCGCTGACCGCGCCGCTGTTCGTGCTGGGCACCGATCCCGCCGCACGCGCCCGTCGGCTGATCGACAGCACCGGCTCCCGCCTCGACCCGGAGGGCTATGCGTTGTACGGGCGCCTGATCTCGGATCGGACCCATGTGGACGGCACCCTGCAAATGATGGCGCAATGGGACATCGAGCAGCTGATCGCCCGCCTGCCCCGGATCGCCACACGCTGCCTGTTTCTTGCGGGCGCGCGGGATGCCACGGTGCCGCCCGATGTGGCCCGGCGCGCCGCGGCGGCGATGCCGGCGGCCAGCTTCAGGACGCTGCCGGACCTTGGCCATCTGGCCCAGGAAGAAGCGCCAGACCTGATTCTGGCCGAGATCGAGGCGTTCCTCGCCGCCCGGCCAAAGCAATAACCTGCGCCTGCAGATCGACCCGCGGATCGGCGCATGCCCCGGAATCGGAGGCAGACCCGCCTGCGCCCCAAGGTTGCAGCGCGGACCCTAGACTTAATCCACAGTACCCCCATCTACCTTGGGAATGCGACGCCGAACGCGCCATCCCCCGATGCCGTAGAACCGCGCGTCAGGTGTTTCATTTTTGCATAAAGGCGCATTTATTGGGCAACACTGCCCGCAATTCATTCCTGAATCACTTCCGCTGGTGCAACCTTGCAGTGCTTGGGGAAAATCCGTTTATCGGATTGGGTGCCGGTCGTTTGGGCGATCAGTGCGCCCGTCGTCCCCGTTCGACCGAGGTTATTATCCGGGGACTCCGATGCGCGATCGCAAGTTTGTCAGTTTTCTTACCGCAATTGTTATCTTGTTTGGCGCCGGCCTCGCGCATCCCGGACTCTTGGCGCAGTCCTTCAACAAGGCCTTCTCACCATCGACCGTGGGCCCGGGCTCGGAATCGCGGCTAACGTTCAACATCACCGCCGGCGCCACTGCGTTGGACAGTCTGGCCTTCACCGACTCGCTGCCGTCCGGTCTTACCGTCTCTACGACGCCCGTGATCGAGAACACGTGCCAAGGCACTGTGACCGCTGCAGGCGGCGGAAGCAGCATCACGCTTGCCGATGGCAGAGTCGGAGCCGGTGGGTCCTGCACCATCTCTCTCAACGTCGCAACGACCACGACACCGGGCGCCCTGAACAATACGTCGGGCGCTCTGACGTCTTCTACCAGCAACCTGGGAACCGCCTCGGCCACGTTGACCGTGGACACCACCAGTGCCGCCTTCGCAATGACCTTCGCGCCGGATTCGATCAGTGTTGGCGCGTCATCCGTGATTACCTACACCATTGATAATTCAGCCAACTCCGGCTTTGTGTTCGGCCCGTCATTCGTCAACAGCCTGCCGGACGGATTGGTCGTCGCGTCCCCCGCCAATGCAAGCACAACCTGCGCGACGACCGTGGCGGCGACCCCCGGAAGTTCGACTTTTACTTTCTCCGGTCCGACCCTGGTGTCGGGCGCAGTTTGCACCGTGACGGTCACGGTGCGCGCCACCACGGCAGGCGTGAAGGAGAATACGATAGTCTTTTCCGTCGGCGGCGTGGCAAGTGACACCCTGACGGTCACCTCACCGGGCGACGACAGCATCCTGGCCACCAAACAGTTCACCAACGATCCCGTTGGTCCTGGCGGCGTTGTGCGGCTGCAGTATTCCCTGCAGAATACGTCCAGAGACTTCAGCGCCACTGCCGTTGCCATCTCGGACGACCTGAATGCGGTGGTGGCCGGAAGCACGGGCACGCTGGTCTCCAACACCTGCGGGGGTACGGCCTCCGGCGGCGGCACCGTCTCTTTGAGCAACGGAACATTGGCGGCCGGCGCCACCTGCCAGATCGAGTACGACGTGCAGATTCCGTCCAGTGCCACCGGTGGTACTTATACAAGCACATCATCCGTCGCGACCGCCACGATCAACGGCATCCCGATCGCTGGAAATCAGGCATCCGACAACCTCACCGTGTTCGATGTCCGGCCCCCTGTCCTGACAAAATCCTTCAGCCCGTCGGCGATCAATCCTGGCACAACGACGACGATCAATTACCAGCTCACGAATCCAAACACGGGCGACACGCTGAGCAGCATCAGCTTTGAGGATCCCTTGTCAGGATTTCTGGCAGGCACGGCGGCTACTGGCTTGCCCGCTGGCGGCTTTTGTGGGGCAGGGTCCAGTGTGAGCCGGACGTTCGATTCCTCCGGCGCTGAGACCCTTGTCATATCAAATGCCTCGCTTGCCCCGTCTGCAACCTGTAATTTTTCCGTCGACATCAGCACAGAAGGGACGAGCCCGGCCGGAACCTTTACCGGGACAACCTCAGAGGTCAGCGCCACGTCCGGCGCAAGCAGCGTGACCGGGCTGGCCACCAGCGCGGACCTGACGATCAACGGCACGGCCAGCGTCACTTTCAGCAAAGCCTTCGGCTCCGGCAACGTGGCGAAGGGCGAAACGGTTTCGTTGACGTTCGAGATCTCGACCACCGGCGATTCGAATGCGGTGTCGGATATCGCCTTTAGCGATGCCGTCGGAACGGCAGGCACGCCCGGCTTTATCAGCGGCGCAACGGTTGAAAGCATCGACAGCAACACCTGCAACGGCACGGCCAGCGGTGCAGGCACAGGCACGTTCAGCCTGTCGGGCGGCACGCTGCCTGGCGGCGGGGCATCCTGCGCCATCACAATCACGGTCAGGGTGCCCGCCAGCACAGCCGCCGGCGACTATACCAACACCACCTCCGACCTCAGCTATACTGCGGGCGTTGCCGTAACCCGGGCCGGCGCATCGGACAGCATCACGGTCCAGGATTTTCAGCTGCCGACCTTCAGCAAGCAGTTCCTCAGCGATAACCTTGTGCCAGGCGAACAGGCCACATTGCGCTTTACCATCGACGCGACCAACGCCGGGGGCGATTTCAACGCTATCGTCTTTACCGACGACCTGTCGACGGTCTTGTCAGGTATGACCTTTGTGCCCTCGTCGTTGCCCGCTTTACCCTGTAGCGGAGCCGCCGTAAGTCTTACCTCCTCAGACAGAAGACTGAACTTTAGTGGCGGCTCAGTCCTTGCTGGCGCGACCTGTACGTTTGACGTGACCGTGCAGATTCCCGGGAGCGCGGTCAGCGGAAGCTATATAAACCGCACATCGAATCTGACAGCCAACTTTTTGACCGCTGGCGGTTTTACCACCGATCCCGCAATCGACACGTTCATCGTCACCGCGGCCCCGCTGACGTTCAGCAAGAGCTTTTCCGTCGACTCGGCGGCGCCCGGCGGGTCTGTGAACCTGAGCTTCACGATCACGAACCCGTCCTCCAACGGCTACACCGCCACCGACATCACGTTTACGGACGACCTTAGCGGGCTGTTCCTGACCGCCACAACCCTGCCGGCCGACGGGTTCTGCGGTGCCGGGTCAACGCTGACCGGCACCACGACCCTGACCGCCAGCAATCTGTCGCTGGCCTCTGCGCAAAGCTGCACGTTCGAAGCCACCCTCGGCGTCGACAGCGGCGCCACGCCCGGCGCCTATACCAACACGACCAGTACGCTGGCCTACAAGATCCAGCCGGCCGGCTCTGGCACCACGATCGATTTTTCCTCGGCTGCTGCAACGGATACCCTGACGATCAACGATCCCGTGGCGCCCGTTCTGACGAAATCCTTTGCCGCCCCGACCGGCCCCGGCCGGACCGCGACGCTGACCTTCACGATCACCAATCCCGACGCGACGCAAGTGTCCGGCCTTGCGTTTACCGACGACCTGAACGTGATGCTGTCGGGCGCCACGGCCACCGGCTTGCCCAGCGCCCCCTGCGGCACCGGCAGCACGATCACCGGAACAAGCCAGCTCGTCTTGGCGAACGCTGTTGTCGATGCGGCTTCCTCGTGCTCCTTCTCGGTGACGGTTGTTGTCCCCAGCTCCGCAACCCCGGGCACCTACACCAACACGACCGGCCCCTTGCGGCGCTTTGGGCTGGACGTGAACAATGCCGCCACTGCGACCCTGACCGTCGAACCCATTCCGGTGCTGGCAAAAACCTTTGCCCCCACCACCGTCGAGACCGAGATGACCTCGGCCGTGACGCTGACGATCGACAACACCGGAGCGTCCAGCGCCGCGTCGAGCCTGTCGCTGACCGACAACCTGCCCGCGGGGCTGGAGGTGGCGTCGCCTTCGAATGCCAGCACCACCTGCACCGGCGGCACGCTGACCGCGGCCTCGGGCACGACGAACATCTCCTATACCGGTGGCACGGTCGCGGGCGGCGCATCCTGCACGGTCAATTTCGACGTGGTCGCCACCTCGTCGGGCAGCAAGACGAACGCGGTCACCCTGTCCTCGTCGCTGGGCGACTCGGCCCAGGCGACGGCGGTGCTGACCGTGAACCCGTTGCAGCCGCTGACCCTGACCAAGTCCTTCAGCGAGGCCAGCGTTGCCATCGCCCAGCCGCTGACGATGACGCTGACATTCGCGAACCCGAACGTGCTGACCACAGCGACCTCGGTGGTGCTGACAGACAGCTTTCCGACGGGGCTGGTCACAACCGGCGATGCCACCTCCAGCGCGGGCTGCGCCGGGGGGACGACCACGCGCAGCACCTCGCAAGTCAGCTTTGCCGGGTCGCTGCCGCCGGGCGACACCTGCACCATAACGGTGCCGGTGCAGGTCACGGATCTGCTGTCCAGCGTGACCAACACGGCCTCGCTGACCTCCTCGGTCAACGCCACGACGGCGCAGGCTTCCGCCAGCCTGACGGTCGCGGCCCCCGCGGGACCGACCATCACCAAGGCGTTCTCGGGCAGCGCGACTCCCCAGGGCAGCCCCCTGACGATGGTGATCACGCTGTCCAATCCCAACCCGTTCGCCACCATCTCGAATATCAACCTGACCGACCCGCTGCCGGCCGGGCTGGACATCACGACAGCCGTCGTGACCGACAGTGGCTGTTCTGGCGGCACGCTGAACGGCGCGCCGGGCGAGCGCAACATCCTGTACACCGGCAGCGCGCTGGCGGCGGGACAAACCTGTACCCTGACGGTCGGCTTGACGGCCAATGCCAGCGGCAGCCTGTCGAACACCGCCTCGGTCGTGTCGGACTTCAACACCACGCCCAACACCGCCACCGCGTTCCTCTCTGTCTCGCCTCCCGGCGAGCCGACGCTGGCCAAGGCGTTCTCGTCCAACACGGCGGTGCAGGGCGACACGCTGACCATGGTGCTGACGATCCGCAACACTGATCCCTTTGTGCCCGCGACGGATGTGACCCTGACCGATACCTTCCCCGCGGGCCTTGTGGTCGCCACGGCGCCCAGCGGCGACACCGGCTGCGCCGGCGGCACCGCCTCGGGCACGATCGGCGGGAACAGCGTCACCCTGACGGACGGACGGGTTGAGCCGAGCTCTGCCTGCACGATCACCGTCGGCGTGACGGTCACTGGCAACGCGGACCTGGTCAACACCGCCTCGATGACCTCCAGCCTCAATGCCGGTGCGATCCAGGCTCAGGCCGCGATCGCCGTCACGCCCGGGCCCAACCCCACGCTGACCAAGGCGTTCTCGTCCAATACGGCGGTTCAGGGTGACGCACTGACCATGGTGCTGACGATCGGGAACAACAATCCGGCGCTGCCGATGACCGACGTCGCCCTGACCGA
>CAYGRI010000326.1:0-6064 GCA_964352155.1 uncultured Maritimibacter sp.
CCCGCCTCGAACTTCATCGGCGGAGCGTTCCAGGTCACGCTGTCCTTGTGAACCTCGCGGATCATGTCGCCGCCGCCGATAAAGGGCCGCATCTCGGCCATCCGCTCCTTGCGGATGTAGATCGCGCCGGAACCGGAGGGGCCGTAAAGCTTGTGCCCGGTGATCGCGTAGAAATCGCAGCCCAGATCCTGCACATCCACCGGCATATGCACCGCGGCCTGGGACCCGTCAACCAGCACCGGAATGCCCTTGGCATGGGCCGCCTCGACAATGGCCTTCACATCAACGACGGTTCCCAACACATTGGAAACATGCGTGATCGCCACTAGCTTGGTCTTAGGCCCGATGGCGTCGATCACCTTTTGCGGATCGAGATAGCCGGTCGCGTCCGTGTCCACCCAGGTCAGCTGCACCCCGTGACGCTCGCGCAGGAAATGCCAGGGGACGATGTTGGCGTGATGCTCCATCACCGACAGCACGATCTCGCTGTCCGGATCCTTCATCCGAGACGCGGCCCAGGCATAGGCGACCATATTGATCCCTTCTGTCGTGCCCGAGTTCATGATGATCTCGTCTTCACTCCCCGCGTTCAGAAAACGGGCGATGGTACCGCGCACGGCCTCATATTTTTCGGTCGCAAGGTTAGACAGATAGTGCAAGCCTCTGTGAACATTCGCATATTCCATCGAATAGGCCTGCGTCACTGCGTCAATCACCACCTGCGGTTTCTGGGCCGAGGCGCCGTTGTCCAGATAGACCAGCGGCTTGCCGTTCACCTCGCGCGACAGAATCGGAAAGTCGGCGCGGATTTTCTGGACGTCATACATAACCGGGAGCTCCGGGCATTGCGATACCGATCAGGGACAGGATCAGCGACAGGCCGAACACCAGGCCGATCATCGAGACGATCACCATGACGAACACCTGCGGCAGCGATTGGAATCCATGAAGCTCGGCGATGAAGTTGCAGAGAAGCCAGAAGAAAACAACAAAGCCCGCCAGCCCGATCAGGCTGGCAATCGGAGGAAAGACAAACATGAAGGTCGTCTGCACCAATTGCAGGCAGACCATGCAGAACTGCAGCCAGGCCACCAGCACAATCGCATTGCCAAACTCGCCCTTGCCGCCCATCGCGCGGCCGATCCAGAAGATCGCGAAGACCCCGATGACCAGCACAGACAACTGCACAATCCCCATCATCCAGGGGTTCATCAGCACCTGAAAGAAAGCGATCGTCTCTGGCTGCGCGGCAATCGACACGGTGAGCTGCGCGAACAGCGTCGAGAGCACCACCACAAGTAGCAGCGCCTCCCACCGGGCAAAGCGCGGCAGGTCGAAGGACATCACCCAGCGCGCCACATCGCGCGGCTGCCGGAGACTGGCCCAGGCCTGGCTGAAAAACGTACCAATGGAGGGCATCATGCCGGCAAATCCGCCTTTTCCGTTTCCGTTGCGACGAGGCTCCTCCCCCAAAACAGCAGAAAGACCCCAAGCGCAACCCCGGCGGTGAGGGTCAGGGACGGCCCGGGGCCGATGAAAGCCGCAACCATGCCCGTCAGCAACCAGACCGGGGCCGCCGCCAGCACCGACCAGAACAGCGACAGCCGCGCGCTGTACCAACTGCCGCGCCCGCCCAGCACCCGCGCCACGATCCGGCTGACCGCCGCCAGCAGGAAGAACGCGAAGGGCAGGATGAATACAAGAAACAGGAAGCTCCAGTAAAGCCTTGCTTCCAAAGGAACTTCCGGATCCAGATAGGCGGCGCGCGACTGCCCGGGAGCCTGGGCCACGAACATCAGGAAACAGCCCACCAACAGATAGGACAGCAGCCGCGGCTCGTTTCGCGGCTGCGCCATTTTGGCGCGGATCACAGCGCTCGGGCGCCGGTACATCGCGGCAATATCGCTCGACACCGCCATCAGAACGGCCCCGACGGCAGGCTGCGGCAATCCGCGCCACGTTGAGCGATCCGGTCTGGCATGGGTCAGTCCTTGCGCCGCCGGTCCAACCAGCCACTCAACCGCGACAGGATGTCCTCGGCAATCGCCGCGTCCTCGATCTCTTCGATCGCCTCGGCAAGGAAGGCCAGCACCAGCAGATCCTGCGCCCGGCTTTTGGGCACTCCGCGCGACCGCAGATAGAACAGCGCGGTGTCGTCGATGGCGCCTGAGGTCGAGCCATGCGAACACTGCACGTCGTCGGCATAGATCTCAAGCTCGGGCTTGGCATAGAACTGGCTGTCGTCGTCCAGCAGCAGCGACTGGCTGATCTGATAGCCATCGGTCTTTTGCGCGCCCGCCTTGACCAGGATCTTGCCCTGAAAGACGCCCGTCGCCCCGTTGCGCAGCACCTTCTTGAACACCTGACGGCTTTCGCAATTCACCGCGTCATGGGTGATGAACACCGTGTCGTCGTGGTGAAAATCGCCGTCGCCCATCGCCGCCCCCGCCACATGGGCCGAGGCATTGTCGCCGGTCAGTTCGATCACGCAATCGTTGCGGGTCAGCATGCCGTTGGCGGTCATGGTGAAGGATTTGAAGCGGCTTTCCGCCCCCAGACGCGAGAAGATATGGGTCATCGCCCGACGCTCGTGATCCCGGCCCTGGGCGCGCACATGATGAAAGGCGGCGCCGTCGGCCACCTCGACCTCCATCACCTTGTTGAAGCGTGCGGCGGCGGGGCCGTTTTCCAGCACGGTCAGTTCGGCGCCCTGCTCGATCTTGATGCAATGATGCAGGGTCACATCCGAAACTTCTGATTTATGAAGATAAACCAGCGCGACGGGCTTGGCCGCCTTGCCCGTTGCCCGGATCAGGATGCCGTCGCTGGCAAAGGCCGTGTTCAGCGCCGCCAGAGGCCGCGCGACAGGGTTCTGGCCGCGCGATTCCAGCACGCCATAGATGTCGCGCGCCCAGTGGATGTCGGTCTGGGTGGCATCGCTGAGACGCTCGATCTCGACACCGGCCAGCGTCAGATCATCGGATTGCGTGGGGTCGAAGACGCCATCGACGAAGACCAGCCGCAGACGGTCGATGTCCTGGAACAGCGGCCGCTCGTCCGGTTCGAACACTGCGGCCGGGGTCGCCTCGGGGACGGTCAGCGCGTCGGGCCGGGTGTATTTCCAGTATTCATCGCGTCGGCCAGGTAATCCCGCAGCCCGGACCCGCGCCAGGGCATCGCTGCGCGCCGCCGTCACCCAGGCCGCGCCCTTTGGCAGACTCATCCCCGCCAGCCGCGCCTCTGTCGCATCGAGTTTTGCCTGTGGGAGCGCCATCACGCCACCTCGCTGAGGATGTCGGCATAGCCGTTCTCCTCGACTTCCAGAGCAAGTTCCTTGCCGCCGGTCTTGATGATGCGCCCGTTGGCCATGATGTGAACCACGTCAGGCACGATATGCGACAACAGCCGCTGGTAATGGGTGATCACCAGAAAGCCCCGCCCGGCATCGCGCAGCGCATTCACGCCTTCGGACACCAGCTTCATCGCGTCGACGTCAAGGCCCGAATCCGTCTCGTCAAGGATGCACATCTTCGGCTGCAGAACGGCCATCTGCAGGATTTCGTTGCGCTTTTTCTCGCCGCCCGAAAAGCCCACATTGACCGGACGCTTCAGCATCTCGCCGTCGATCTTCAGATCCTTGGCCTTGCCGCGAACGAATTTCAGGAAATCGGCGGCGCTCATCTCGTCCTCGCCGCGCGCCTTGCGCTGTGCGTTCACGGCGGTGCGCAGAAAGGTCATGTTGCCGACGCCCGGAATCTCCACCGGGTATTGAAACGCCAGGAACAGACCGGCGGCGGCGCGCTCTTCGGGCTCCATCTCCAGCAGGTCGACCCCTTCCAGAGCAGCGGAGCCATCGGTAACCTCATAGCCCTCGCGCCCCGACAGAACATAGCTGAGCGTCGACTTGCCCGACCCGTTGGGGCCCATGATCGCATGCACCTCGCCCGCGCCGACAGACAGATTGACCCCTTTCAGGATCACTTTATCTTCTTCCTCAAGCTTGACGTGCAGGTTCTTGATATCCAGCATATTTTCCCTTCCTCGACAGGCACCCGCCCGTCTGTTCCGCTAGCTGAGGCTTACCGCCGTGCCGGAGACCGACACCATCAGCATGTTGTTTATGACTTCGTAATCCAGGTCGATCCCGACCACCGCATCGGCGCCCATGGCATGGGCGCGCTCTTCCATTTCCGCCATCGCGGTTTCCCGCGCCTTGGCGAGCTCTTTCTCATAGGCCCCGGACCGTCCGCCGAGGATATCGGTGATCCCGGCGAAAATGTCGCGAAAGACATTGGCACCCAGAATGGCCTCGCCCGTGACAATGCCATGATAGGTCGCGATTCCGCGGCTCTGGATGGTCGGGGTGGTCGTCAGGATCATCGCTTCCTCACATCAAGTTTGACATCGAACATCTTGGTATCACTGCTGTCTGTTGAAGATCGACAGGATGTCGACAAGGTCGTCGCGCGGCGGGGTCCAGGGCTCGATCTCGAACCGCGCCATGCGGCCGCGGATCTCGGCCTTGTAGGCCCAGCGTTCCACCTCGTGATATTTGGGCCGGCCGAGATAATCGTCAAACAGCACCGTCAGCGGATGTTCCGCCCGCATCAAGGTGGCGATCAGGCAGGCGGCGCGAAAGCGGCCGTCGATCAGCACCAGATCGGGATGGATGAAATCCGGCCTGTCCCAGACCGTCAGCGGGTAGTGATGATACTTGCGCCATCCCCGATCATCGATCGGCGCGCCCCATTTGCCGGTCTTGCCGATTTTGACCGGATGCATGTGGACCGTGCCAACGGGCGGATTGGCGGCGAAGTAATCGCTCATCCTCTCGGCCCAGTCCAGATCGCTCTCGACCGAATAGACCGTCGTGCCCGGCATCTCGGCGGCCAGCACGGTGGACCCGCCGCTGCCATATTCCAGGATCACCCTGGCGGCGGCATACCGCTCCGTCAGCCAGGCGGCCTCGTCCGGCGGCAGGGTCAGAACCGGACGCTCTATTTGCGCGGGCACGGTCATCGCCGCCCGACCCGGACGGGATGCCGAGGAGCCGGCAGAAGGGCAAACACACTCAACGCTCTCTCCCCAGGATGAGGCTGGCAAAGAGGCTGCCCAGGAACCCCGACAGGCCTCCGATCAGACCGACCTGCCAAAGCCGCAACTCTTCTGTCGCCACCCCCACCAGAACGGCGAAGACAGCGCAAAAGGCGCCCGTGGCGCAAGCCGCCCGTATCACCTGACCGCCCATCCGAGTCTAGAACCACCAATAGGATCGGACTTCCGGCACACCGCCCACCGGTCCGTTGTTGCCAAGGGCGGACAGCACGCCGGGGAAGGCGAGCGGGCCAAAGCCCAACACGATCACCCCCAGGATGCACAGGGCCAGGATCATACGATGTCTGACCCGCCGCATCACCCCACAGAGCCCTCCAGCGAGATCGCAACGAGCTGTTGTGCTTCCATCGCGAATTCCATCGGCAGCGCCTGCAGCACTTCCTTGGCGAACCCGTTGACGATCAGCGCGACGGCGGCTTCCTCATCCATCCCGCGCTGGCGGCAATAGAACATCTGCTCGTCATCCACCTTGGAGGTCGTCGCCTCATGCTCCACCCGGCTCGAATTGTTGCGCACCTCGATATAGGGCACGGTATGCGCCCCGCATTGGTTGCCGATCAGCAGCGAGTCGCATTGCGTGTGGTTGCGCGCGCCCTTCGCCTTGGGATGGATAGAGACCTGACCGCGATAGGTGTTCTGCGCCCGCCCCGCGCTGATCCCCTTGGACACGATCCGCGATTTCGTGTTCTTGCCCAGATGGATCATCTTGGTGCCGGTATCGGCCTGCTGGTAATTGTTGGTGATGGCGATGGAATAGAACTCGCCCTGGCTGTCATTGCCGCGCAGGATGCAGGACGGATATTTCCACGTCACGGCCGATCCGGTTTCCACTTGCGTCCACATCACCTTGGCCCGGTCGCCCCGGCAATCGGCGCGCTTGGTGACGAAGTTGTAAATGCCGCCCTTGCCGTTTTCATCGCCCGGATACCAGTTCTGCACGGTGGAGTAT
>CAYGRI010000327.1:0-6000 GCA_964352155.1 uncultured Maritimibacter sp.
GCCCAGTCATGTCAGGCCCAGTCATGTCAGGCCCAGTCATGTCAGGCCCAGTCATGTCAGGCCCAGTCATATCGGGCTCGCTCAAATCGAACCCGCTCAGATCGGGTCCGAGATGAAGGACCCGGACTTGTACGGACCGATCGCGGTGTTCGGCGGGGCCGCGCCCGAGCAGACCGGCTTGCCGTATTTGTCCAGACGCTGGGACAGGTAACCTTCGGCGCCGTCATCGATGATCCAGTGATCACAGCCCGTCGGGTCAACCCAGATCCCGGCCTTTAACTGGCTGAGATGCTTGTTGTCGATGCCGCGGTCCACGGTCTTGTCCGCCTTGTTGTCCACACACCCCGCCAGCGCGGCAGCCGCGGCGATGAGCGTGAGACCTTTCACGATTTTCATTTCATCGTCCCCCTTCGTGGTCCGTTCAGCGAATGCAAAGAATTTCGACACGCCGGTTTTTCTGCATGTTCCGGGCGCTGTTGTTTGGCGCAATCGGCATCCGCTCGCCATAGCCGCGGACATCCGAGATCCGGACCCCCATTTTCGACGCCACGGAGGCGACCGCATTGGCACGGTTCAGCGACAGGCGCATGTTGTATTCATCGCTGGCACGGCTGTCGGTATGGCCCGCGATCACATAGGAGGTCGCAGCGGCCTTGGCGAAGAACTCTTGCAGCCAAGCTTGGCCCTGATGGCTCAGCCGGTACGAGCCGGTCTGGAACAGCACGTCCGAATTCATCACCGCGCAGGTGTTGCCCCGGCGGCAGACCGGAATGCCCTGGCGGGTCACGTGGGGGGTCATGTAGCCTTCCCAGCCGTCATCCATCACCCAGTGTTCGCACCCGTCGGGGTCGACCCAAACAGTCGGAACATACGACTCGCCGATCACGTTTTTGGTGGCCCCTTGTGCCAGTGCCGCGGTGGACGTCAGCGCGATAACCGCCGCCGCCGCGCACGCAAGTCCGGCCTGGATTGCTTTGGAAATGCCGTTCGCCACTTTCCCTGTCCTCTGCCTGGTGTTGCCGCTCGCCCAAGACGATACCCGATGGTGCCGGGATCGCAGCAGGGTCTGCTGTATGTCGGGAAGCCTAGCAATTCTGGGGGGCTTGTGAAGCGCATTTCACCACATGTAGTGGCTTTCCTGGCAACCGGGGCGCGAGCGAATCAGGTTATACAGCTCTAATCGCCCGTGGACTCTATGCTTTTTCAACTTATCCACAGTGGCGCGTTTACTTCGGGACAAGTCTTTGCTTTCAAAAACAATACTTGACCTGACGGCATTGCGCAAGAATCACCCTGAAAAAACAGGGGAGGCGGGTGCGCGTGGACGGGAAACGGGGCGCCCGGCGGATAGGCCGGACCGCCCCATGATCGCATCTTGGCTGTCATGCGGACCAGTGTTGGCGGCAAACGGGCCTTCGCGACAGACCGGCCTTCGCGGCAGACGTGTCTCAGCGGTAGACGAATCTCAGCGGTAGACGGGCGCCGCGTAGTAGATCTCGCGCATGGTGCGGCTCAGAGAGCCGGGGTTGTTCACAAGCGACTGGTCGCGGCACACCCGCTCGCCGATCGCATGGGCGGTCGGGTAGTCGTAGCCGACCGCCACAAGGCTGTCGATGAACGCGGGCTGAGGCCGGTCCCAGATCACCCTTTGCAATGGCCCGCGATAGCAAGACACGGTGATGACCCGCGTCGCGGCGCCGTTGCCGTATTGAAAATGTTTCCCGCCTGCCTGCATAGGCAGAGCGACCGACGCGGCGAACGCCGCAAGCAATGCAAGCCTTTTCAAGAACCTACCCCCAGTTTCCAGATGTTCCGTGCCCCCGCGCAATCGCTGCCGCACACAGGCTTCCCGACCCCGCCACAATAGCCGGTCCGACATCAATCGCCAAAGATGACAGGGCATTGTGCGCAAGGCAGAAACAATGCCTTCATCACGCCGGGAATCAGCCGCGAATTAACCACAATAGCCCTGCGTGGCCAGTCCGGGCGTCAGACCAGTTCCCCGCCCAGAGAGTTCGGGCCGCTTTCGGTGATTCGCACCCGGCGCAGGTCACCCGGCGCCAGGTCGGCGGTGACATGCACGGCGTGCAGATGCTCGGACTTGCCGACCATCTGGCCCGGCATCCGGCCTGCCCGCTCGAACAGCACGCTGACCTCGCGGCCGACCATCGCATCCTGGATCTCGCGTTGCTGCTGGGTCAGCAGGGCCTGCAACCGCGCCAGCCGCGCGCTGGCGACCTCGGGATCCACCAACGTCCGTTCGGCGGCCGGAGTCCCGGGGCGCGAGGAATATTTGAAGGAATAGCACTGGCCGTAGCGAACCGCGCGCACCAGATCCAGCGTCGCCTCGAAATCCGCTTCCGTCTCGCCGGGGAACCCCACGATGAAATCGCCTGACATCAGGATATCGGGGCGCGCGTCGCGGATCTTCTCGATCAGGCGCAGATAGCTCTCGGCGGTGTGCTTGCGGTTCATCGCTTTCAGCACCCGGTCCGAACCCGATTGCACCGGCAGATGCAGATAGGGCATCAGCTTGTCGCAGGCGCCATGGGCCGCGATCAGATCGTCGGACATGTCGTTGGGATGCGAGGTGGTGAACCGGATCCGCGCCAGCCCGTCGATCTCGGCCAGTTCGCGGATCAGACGCGCCAGCGAATATTCTCCGTCCGCGCTGGCCCCGTGATAGGCGTTGACGTTCTGCCCAAGCAACGTGATCTCGCGCACGCCACGGTCCACCAGATCGCGCGCCTCGCTCAGTACCTGGGACACCGGGCGCGACACCTCCGCCCCGCGGGTGTAGGGCACGACGCAGAAGGCGCAGAACTTGTCGCACCCCTCCTGCACCGTCAGAAAGGCGGTGGGGCCGCGCCGCGCCTGCGGCCGCTTGGCCAGACGTTCGAACTTGTCCTCTTCGGGGAAATCGGTGTCCAACGCCTTGGCGCCGGTGCGGGCCAGTGCCTCCATCTGCGGCAGGCGGTGGTAGCTTTGCGGGCCGACAACCAGATCCACCATCGGCTGACGGCGGATGATCTCTGCCCCTTCGGCCTGGGCCACGCATCCGGCCACGCCGATCTTCAGATCCGGCCGCGCGGCCTTGAGTTCCTTGAAGCGGCCCAGTTCGGAATAGACCTTCTCGGCCGCCTTCTCGCGGATATGGCAGGTGTTCAGCAGGATCATGTCGGCATCCTCCGGGGTGGAGGTTTCCACATAGCCCGCGCCGCCCATGGCCTCTGCCATTCGCTCGCTGTCATAGACGTTCATCTGACAGCCGTAGGTCTTGATGAATAACCGCTTGGGATCCGCCATGCGCCCTGCTCCTGTCGCCGTGGCCGCCCGGATACACGGTGCCGCATGATCTTGCAAACATCCCGGCGTTAAGAGATCCTTGGGCTTCATGCGCGACCCCCGGAGCGACCATGCGATACTCCAGCCTCGATGCATTTCTGACAACAGGCGACGACGTGCTGGCCAAGGGCCCCGTCGCGATGATCTTTGTCGAGGATCTGGCAGAAGTCGAGGCGACAATCCTGCACCATATGACGCTGAAATTCGGGGCGATCCTTGTCTTCGCCCCGCCGGAACTGACGCTGTCGTCGGATATAGAGGCAGAGATCCACCGCATCACCTATTCGATGCAGGCCGCCGATGCGCTGACCCGGGCGGTGAATGCGATCAACGATGCGGCCCCTGGCACCTGGATGTACTATTGTTTCAACGCGGAATTCCTGTTCTATCCGTTCTGCGACACCCGTTCGATCGCCGAGATGCTGGAGTTTCACACCCAGGAACGGCGCGATGCGATGCTGACCTATGTGATCGACCTTTATGCCGCCGACCTGACCGCCTGCCCCAACGCGGTTAACACAGAGGAAACCTATCTGGACCGGTCGGGCTATTACGCGCAGGCGCGCACGGATCCGGACAAGCACGACCACCCCAAGGACCGGCAACTGGATTTTTTTGGCGGGCTGCGCTGGCGGTTCGAGGAACATGTGGCGCCCACAAGCCGCAAGATCGACCGGATCGCCATCTTTCGCGCCGCGAAAGGGCTGCGCCTGCGGCCCGATCACACCTTTTCGGTCGAGGAATACAATACCTATGCCTGCCCCTGGCACAACAACATCACCGCCGCGATCTGCTCGTTCCGCACCGCCAAGGCGCTGAAAACAAACGCCGGCTCCACCCGCGAGATCGACTCGTTCCACTGGCACAACTCCACCCGTTTCACCTGGAACCCGCAGCAATTGCTGGATTTGGGGCTGATGGAGCCGGGGCAATGGTTCTGACCGGGCGCCGCCGCGCCCACGCCCAATTTTCGCCGCATTCAAAATTTAGGACTGTTGCCAATAAGTGGACAAACCACATTAGGTAGGCATACAGGCCATGCTGATCGTACAAATCGGCTTTAACGAATGCGGCGCCACCGCCCTTTCAAAGCTGGTCCGTCACACGGGACTGCGCACGCTTCACGGCGACGGCGCATACTGGCGTGAAAAGGGCCACCCGGCGGTGGCGGGCCGCAATGCGCAGTTGATCATCCAGGCGAACCTGCGCGCCGGGCGCCCGGCGCTGGTCGGGCTGGAGGATTTCGAGGCGTTCTTTGGCCTGGAATACGTGCAAGACGCCTGGAACATAGAAAATTTCCGCCATTTCGACCGGATTGCCGAGGATTATCCCCAAGCCAGGTTCCTTCTGAATACCTGCGATTCCGACGATTGGCTTCAGGCGCGGATGTTGCGGGCGGGCGGGCAGTATCTGGACCGGGCGATGAAACGCACGGGGATGAGCCGGCGCGGGATCCTTAACCTCTGGGCGGACGATTTCCACCGCCATCACGACATGGTTCGCAACTATTTCCGCGACACGCCCGACCGCTTGTTCGAGGTCGAGATCAACCACACCCAGGCGCGCGATCTTGTGCGCTACGTGCGGCCGGGGATGCGGATGTGGCCCAGACCCTGGCGTAGGAGCAACCTGGACAGCGCGATCCGCGCCGCCTGAGCGGTCTCACAACTTTCCGAAAATCCTCGGGACTCCTGCGGGGTCCCCGCCGGGCGTTTGCCGGAATATTACGGTCGGGCGGGCCGCAAACGGATCACAACATCGACATTCGAGATCTCTGCCCCTTCGGGCGCCGAGGGCAAACGCGCGATTTCCAACTCGTCCGTGGGGGCATCGCTCAGGCGCCCCTCGTCCTCCCAGTAGAAATGCGGGTGGTTGGAGGTGTTGGTGTCGAAATAGCTTTTGGAGCCGTCGACCGTGATCTCTCTCATCAGGCCAACGTCGCAAAAGGCGCGCAGCGTATTGTAAACCGTTGCCAAAGAAACCTTTTCCCCGGTTTCGCAACTTGCGGCATACAGGCTTTCGGCGGTGACGTGGCGGTTCTTGCCATCGCCCACAAGCAGCGCCGCCAGGGCCACCCGCTGCCGCGTCGGCCGCAGCCCGGCCGTGTCCAGCCAGTCGGTCCCACGTTGTAGCCTGATCTCGGTCTGCTGCATTTCGCCCTGTCCTTTTGCAAATGCAGTATAAAGGGGCACGCGCCGGTTATTCAAACGTTTTCCGCCCCTCACCCCCCCGGACAGGTCGTCGCGGCGCCTTGCAAGCCCGCGCGCCCGGATGCTACAGACCGTGAGGACCACGACAAGACCGCGAAAACCCGGGGGGAGAATGTCGCAATACCCGACGTCATTCGACAAGGATGCGCTGCTGAAATGCGCGCGAGGTGAGTTGTTCGGCCCCGGCAATGCGCAATTGCCGGAACCCCCGATGCTGATGATGGACCGCATCACCGATGTGTCGGTCGATGGCGGCGCCCATGGCAAGGGGCACATCACCGCCGAGTTCGACATCACGCCGGACCTTTGGTTCTTTCCCTGCCATTTTCCGGGCAACGAGGTGATGCCGGGCTGCCTCAAGTTGGACCGTTTCTGGCAATTGACCGGGTTCAACCAGCGCTGGCGGGGCTGGCAGGCTCAGGGCTATCCCCTAGGCACCTCGGGA
>CAYGRI010000328.1:0-1090 GCA_964352155.1 uncultured Maritimibacter sp.
TTGATTCGGGCGGCGCGCTCGAGCAGGCGCGAATGCAGGTAGAACACGTCGCCCGGGTAGGCTTCGCGGCCCGGCGGACGGCGCAGCAGCAACGACATCTGACGATAGGCGACCGCCTGTTTCGACAGGTCATCATAGATGATCAGCGCGTGGCGGCCGTTGTCGCGGTAAAATTCGGCCATCGCCGTCGCGGCATAGGGGGCCAGGAACTGCATCGGCGCCGGGTCGGAAGCGGTCGCGGCCACAACGGTTGTGTATTTGATCGCGCCGGATTCTTCGAGACGCTTCACAAGCTGCGCCACGGTAGAGCGCTTTTGCCCGATGGCGACATAGATGCAGTACAGTTTCTTGGATTCGTCGTCGCCAGCAGCCTCGTTGTAGGATTGCTGGTTCAGGATGGCGTCCAGTGCGACGGCGGTTTTGCCGGTCTGACGGTCGCCGATGATCAATTCGCGCTGGCCACGGCCAATCGGGATCATGGCGTCGATGGCTTTCAGGCCGGTGGCCATCGGCTCGTGCACCGATTTGCGCGGGATGATGCCCGGCGCCTTCATGTCGGCGATGCTGGTTTCCGTCGTCTCGATCGGGCCTTTGCCGTCGATCGGGTTGCCCAGGCCGTCAACCACGCGGCCCAGAAGCGCGTCACCCACGCCCACGGACACGATGCTGTTGGTTCGCTTGACCACATCGCCTTCGCCGATGTCCCGGTCCGAGCCGAAGATCACGACGCCGACGTTGTCGCTTTCCAGGTTCAGCGCCATCCCCATGATGCCGCCAGGAAACTCTACCATTTCGCCAGCCTGCACATTGTCCAGACCGAACACACGGGCGATCCCGTCGCCCACGGACAGCACGCGACCGACCTCGGCCACCTCGGCTTCCTGGCCGAAGTTCTTGATCTGGTCCTTCAGGATCGCAGAAATTTCTGCTGCTTGGATCGCCATGTTATCCGACCTCTTTCATTGCATTCTTCAGGTTCGCGAGCTTTGACCGGATCGAGGTGTCGATCATCTGCGAGCCCACTTTGACGACAAGACCACCGATGAGCCTTTCATCGACGGCCAGAATGATTTTCACGTCCATGCCGACG
>CAYGRI010000328.1:1100-5959 GCA_964352155.1 uncultured Maritimibacter sp.
GCGTCTTGGCGAGCTTTTCTTCCTGCGCCTTCGTCAGGTTCTTGGCCGACACGACATCTGCCGTAACCTCGTTCTTCTCGGCGGCGATCCGCTCGCGCAGGGCGCGCAGAACATGGGGCACCACGTAGAGACGCCGCTTGGACGCCATCAGCCCCAGCACATTGCGAAACGTTTCCGACAGCGCCATCTTTTCGGCAACAGCGACGATAGCGCTTCCCTGCGACGCGCGCGTGTAGATCGGCGACGCGATCAGGTCGCGCAGATCGGCGCTTTCGGCCAGCGCCACCTCCATCGCATCCACATCGCTTTCAAGGGAAGGCAGGGATTTGCTTTCCTTGGCCAGTTCGAAAATGGCCGTCGCGTACCGTTTCGCGATGCCGGTCGAAATCGAAGCTGTTTCGGACACGTCGATCCTTCCGCTACTTTGGCCTTACCCCGTCTTGGGTCAAGGCAGTCCCCACCGGCCAGATGATCACCCGGCCGTCCAAAATCGGCGCACGTCTAGCAGAGGCTTTAACGGCCCGCAACATTCTTGGGCGCAACGTTTGGCGCGTCAGGTGCCGAAAAACAAGGGGTCCCGTGGGGTGCGACGGAATGCGCACAAAAAGCCCGCAGAAAAAGAATGAATTTGTTCACAATACACCGAATCCGGCACGCTTCGGCAGACGGGAAAGACCCGGACGGCTGCCGGGTCTTTCATCGTTTGCGGGATCGGCGCGTCAAAGCTGGTCCGCAAACTCATGATTCTTGTCGCGGTGCCCCGCCTCGTCTGCACGGACGACGATGATGACGTCACGCAACCGGGCATCCTGGGGCAGGTTCCAGTAGTCTATGGCGATCTGCGGCGCAGGCACGTTTTCCTGGCGGCCTGCCTCCACCTCTTCAAGATATTGGGTATAGCTGACGACCGCCTCTTCTTCGAGATAGGCGACGATGCGATGCGCGGTGCGCGGCGCCAGTAGATACAAAAGAAAGTAGAGGTTGAAAAACACCCCCTGCCCGATCAGGATCAGCATCCGCTCGAAAAAGGACGGCTCCGCGATCTTGATGAAGGTCATCAGATGCATCCGCTCATTGTCGGCCTCATCGAGCAATTCGCGGATCCAGCCCTGATCGTCGCGAATATGGCGAAGCGCCTTGAGATGCTGCAAGAGCCCCCCGACCATGCCGGGCACGGCGGCCACCGTCTCCAGCACCACGGCCCGGTGACCATAGCGTTTGGAAAAGAAAGCATCCGCGAACACGCGCATCAGCTTGACGGTCCGCAGGGCAAACCGTTCGCTGAAGGTCTTGGGCGCGCGACGCTGACCAAGGAAATCCGGGTCCTCATAGCTTTTGTCGAACATCATAATCTCTCCTTTCGGTGCCCAGATAGGCGCAACCGAAAGAAGAAACAGTGCCTGCGGCAATCGGCGCCTCGGCGGCCATGACCCGCCGCAGAAAAGCGCGGGTCAAACGGGTTTCGCGCCGGGCTGCGCCAGCCCTTCGAGCATGCGCAGCGGCCGGCGCACCCGCACTTTCAACCCGCTGCTGGGCGCCTTGACCTGGCGCGTCGCCTCGACCATCAGAACCCCGCCGGCAAACCGCATTGACAGGGCGCGCCCGGTTTTCTCCCAAAAGGCCCCGGTCTTCAGCCAGAAGCGCTGGTCGAACGGCGGCTGATACAGAGCGGCGCGATGGCGCGTGGGCTCGAATCCCTGCCGGGACAGCTGCGCCTCCAGCTGCGACATCGTATAGGGGCGGCCAAATCCGAAAGGCGTGCCGTCGCGCCGCGCCCACAATCCGGCCCGGTTGGGCACGATGAACAGCGCCTTGCCCCCCGGCGTCAGCACCCGCGCGGATTCGTCCATCACCCGGGTGGGGTTCTCGCTCGTCTCCAGCCCATGCAACAGCACCAGCTTGTCCGCCTGCCCGGTCTGGAGCGGCCAAAGCGTCTCTTCGCACAGGACCGAGACATTGGGCTGCCCGCTGGGCCAGGGCATCACCCCCTGCTGCCCCGGCATCAGCGCGATCACCCGGGACGCACTGGCCAAGTAGGGCCGCAGCAGCGGCGCGGCAAAGCCGAAGCCAACCACCGTCTGGCCGGCCGCATCGGGCCAAAGATCCAGCATCTCCGTCCGGATTGCCCGCTGCACTGCCCGGCCAAGCCCCGTGCGATAGTAGAAGTTCCTTAGGTCAAGCACATCCAGATGCATTGCGGCCCGCTCCCGGATCGGCAAGGTTGAACCGGATAATAGCGGAGCAAGAAGGAAAGACCATGCCCCTCGACATCGTCACGGTTCCCTGCCTCAGCGACAATTACGCCTACATTGTACGGGGCCCCGACGGCGTGTGCCTGATCGACGCGCCCGAACCCGGCCCCATCATCGACGCGCTCGACGTCCGCGGCTGGGGCCTCGACGTCATCATGATCACCCACCATCACCACGATCACGTGGGCGGTGTGGCCGAGTTGCGCAACCGCTATGGCTGCAAGGTGATGGGTCCGAAGGCCGAAGAGGCCAAGCTGCCGCCGCTGGACATGGCGCTGGCAGAAGGCATGAACGGCGGCACCGGCGACGCCTATACGGAGCCGATGCATGTCCCCGGCCACACGCTGGGCCACATGGCCTTTCATTTCCCCAAGGCAAAGGCCGTGTTCAGCGCCGACAGCCTGATGGCCCTTGGCTGCGGCCGGGTCTTTGAAGGCACGATGCCGATGATGTGGGAGAGCATGCGGAAATTCCTCGCCCTGCCTGATGACACGATGGTTTACTCCGGGCACGAATACACCGCGTCGAACGCGCGCTTCGCCCTTTCGATCGAACCCGGTAACGCCGCGCTTCAGGCCCGCGCGCGCAGCATTGAATCGAAGCGCAGCCTCGACCTGCCGACGGTGCCCGCCTCGATCGGAGAGGAAAAGGCCACCAACCCGTTCCTGAGGGCGGGCTTGCAGGAGGTTAAAGCGCGCCTAGATATGACAGGAGCGCCCGACGCGGACGTCTTTGCCGAGATCCGGAAACGCAAAGATTCCTTCTGAGACCGTGTAATCCTTTTGCAGCATGCGTTGCTGTTCTGCCCAAAATACGGTCGGCTTAGGAAAAATGTGAACGGGTGTGAGAAGAAAATCCTTGAAGCGCGGCCAGGAACACCGAACTTTAAGTCTATGAGGTCACGGTGGTGTCGGGACCGGCAGGTCCTCTCCGCCAAAACGAAGGAGCACGACAGGTGCCGTCATTTTCGAACACCCTCGAGCAAGCCATTCACTCAGCGCTCGCGCTCGCGAATGCCCGCCGGCATGAGCTTGCGACGCTGGAACACCTGCTACTGGCTTTGATCGACGAACCGGACGCTGCGAAGGTCATGCAGGCCTGCAGCGTGGACCTCACCGTGTTGCGCAAGACGCTGGTGGAATTCATCGATGACGATCTTTCGACGCTGGTGACAGATGTCGACGGGTCCGAAGCGGTGCCGACCGCCGCGTTCCAGCGGGTCATCCAGCGCGCCGCCATCCATGTGCAAAGCTCCGGCCGGACAGAGGTGACGGGCGCCAACGTGCTTGTCGCTATCTTTGCCGAGCGGGAATCGAATGCCGCGTATTTCCTGCAGGAACAGGACATGACGCGCTACGATGCGGTCAATTTCATCGCGCATGGGGTTGCCAAGGACCCGTCCTTTGGCGAAGCGCGCCCGGTCCAGGGCGCCAGCGATCTTGAGGAGGAAACTCAAACGCCGGATGATGAACAAAAGGGCGAAAGCGCCCTGGCCAAATATTGCGTCGACCTGAATGCCAAGTCGCGCAAGGGCGATGTGGACCCGTTGATCGGTCGCGAACAGGAGGTCGAGCGCTGCATCCAGGTGCTGTGCCGTCGCCGCAAGAACAACCCGCTTCTGGTGGGCGATCCGGGCGTGGGCAAAACCGCCATCGCCGAAGGTTTGGCCTACAAAATCGTCGGCGGCGAAACGCCCGAGGTGCTCAAGGGCGCCACGATCTACTCGCTGGACATGGGCGCGCTTCTGGCCGGCACCCGCTATCGCGGCGACTTCGAAGAGCGGTTGAAAGCGGTGGTGAGCGAGCTTGAAGAGCATCCCGATGCGATACTCTTCATTGACGAGATCCATACGGTGATCGGGGCCGGTGCCACCAGCGGCGGCGCCATGGATGCGTCCAACCTCCTAAAGCCCGCGCTTCAAGGCGGAAAGCTGCGCTGCATGGGGTCGACCACCTACAAGGAATACCGTCAGCACTTCGAAAAGGACCGGGCGCTTTCGCGGCGGTTCCAGAAAATCGACGTATCGGAGCCTTCGGTTGATGACGCGGTGAAGATCCTGAAAGGGCTCAAGCCGTATTTCGAGAAGCACCACGAGATCAAGTACACCTCCGAGGCGATCAAGACCGCCGTGGAACTGTCGGCACGGTACATCAATGACCGGAAGCTGCCGGACAAGGCCATCGATGTGATCGACGAGGCGGGCGCCGCACAGCATCTGCTGGCCGATTCCAAGCGTCGCAAGACAATCGGCGCCAAGGAGATCGAGGCCGTCGTCGCCAAGATCGCGCGCATCCCGCCCAAGAACGTCTCCAAGGACGATGCGGAGGTGCTCAAAGATCTGGAACCGGCGCTCAAGCGCGTCGTCTTCGGGCAGGATCAGGCCATCGTTGCCCTGTCCTCGGCGATCAAGCTGGCCCGCGCCGGTCTGCGCGAACCCGAAAAGCCGATCGGCAACTACCTGTTCGCCGGACCCACGGGCGTCGGCAAGACCGAGGTGGCCAAACAGTTGTCGGATTCCCTGGGTGTCGAGTTGCTGCGGTTTGACATGTCGGAATACATGGAAAAGCACGCGGTCTCGCGTCTGATCGGCGCGCCTCCGGGCTATGT
>CAYGRI010000329.1:0-5959 GCA_964352155.1 uncultured Maritimibacter sp.
CTTCTTTCCTGTCGTCGTGGGCATGGTGAAGGGCTTGCGCTCGCCCATCTCGATCTGGATCGCCGGTTGGGGGAGGCGGCGGCCATTGCGCGTCACCCGATAGGTCGGATCGTCGGCAATCCACTCAATGGCGGTGATGGCGGTGGCCGGCAGCTGGTTCGAATTGCGTAGAAACAGCAGCCGCCGCTCGATGGTCAGGCGGTCAGAATGCGCGATCAAGATTTCGAGGCCGAAGGTCCGCCAGATCATGCCGTAGATAAACAGCAGGCCGACGGTGCCCCAGATGAGCAGCCAGCCCCCCAGGAACCAGGGCTGATCCCCGGCGGTCGCCAGCAGCAGGATGGCGGCAAAGCCGCCACCAAACAGCCATACCGCCACAAACAGCATCAGCGTGGGGATGCCCTGCCACCATAGCGGGCGATGCAGCACCACCTCGGTGACGCCCTGACCGTTCACCAGTTCGGGCCTGATTGCTGAAACGCCCCCCGCCAGCATCACTCTTCCTCGTAGGAATGACCGGCGCGCAGGCCATCACGGACGCGCGCCGCGAGCTTGAGGAATTCCGGCGTCTCGCGGATATCAAGCGGCCGCTCGCGCGGCAGGTCGGACTCGATGACGTCCGTCACCCGGCCCGGCCGTGGGCTCATCACCACGATCTTGGTCGACAGATACACCGCCTCGGGGATCGAATGGGTGACAAAGGCGATGGTCTTTTCGGTCCGCGCCCAGAGCCCCAGCAATTGCTCGTTCAGATGGTCGCGCACGATTTCGTCCAGCGCGCCGAAAGGTTCGTCCATCAGCAGGATATCGGCATCGAAGGCCAGCGCCCGCGCGATCGAGGCGCGCTGCTGCATCCCGCCCGACAATTGCCAGGGGTACTTGCGGTCAAAACCCGAAAGCTCCACCAGCTCCAGCACCCGCTTGACGCGATCCGACATTTCGGCCCGTGAATATCCCATAATCTCCAGCGGAAGGCGGACATTTCCCGCAATCGTGCGCCAAGGGTACAATCCGGCGGCCTGAAACACATAGCCGTAGGATCGGTTCCGGCGCGCCTCGTCCGGGGTCTGGCCATTGACCGAAATCGTTCCCCCGGTCGGATGTTCCAACCCCGCGATCACCCGCAGAAAGGTGGTCTTGCCACAGCCGGACGGGCCGATGAACGAGACGAAGTCGCCCTTGGAGATCCCCAGGTTCACACCGGTCAGCGCATGGACCGGCCCGTCATTCGTCTGGAACGTCAGCTCCAGGTCTTTCGCCTCAACGACGGTCAATCGTTCGGCTCCCTTCGTGATAGTCGCCGCGACCTTCCGCTCGACGGCGCCCGGCGTCAAGCGCTGGCACAACCAGGCAGCACGGATCAGGCATCGCCACGGCTCCAGCGGTCGGCCAGGGTTTCGGTTGCGGTGAACAGATGGTGGTTGCCCGAGTTCAGCCGCTCGCCCGATACAAAATTCTCCAACCGGTCCCAGTCGCGCAGCAGGGTGCCGCGCCAATAGTCGCGGTACAGCGCCTCGTCGATCGCCCCGTTGCCAACCATCCGCGACATAAGCCCATAGACCGACAGGATAAAACGCGCCCGCCGCCGTTCCACATCCGAAAGAGCCGCGTAGTCTTTCTTATGTGGCCCGGCAAAGAACTCGCCCCGGGCATCGCGAAATTTCTCGTCCTGCATCGTCTCGTGGATCACCGAGAGCGACTCGCGCTGAAACCTGCGGATGTCCGTATCCACGTCCTTGGCCTGCAGGCCCAGCTGGCGCCAGATGAACACTGTCGTCACGATCACCGCGATCGCGGCGGCAATCGTGCTGAGGTCGGCAACAAGATCAATCCATTCCACGGCCCGACGTTACACCCCGCTGGCGGGAATGCCGGTGCGTTCGACCTTGCGGGGGGCGGTCAGCTCCTTCCAGGTCGACAGCGCCTTGTTCACCGGGTTGACCGGGTCGCGCTTGACGAATTTGCCGTGGCCTTCTTCGCCCTTGAAGTCGCCATCCACCACCGAAACCTTGCCCCGCGTCAGCACGAAGCGCGGCAGCCCCTTCACCTCTTTCCCCTCGAAGACGTTGTAATCAATGGCCGATTGCTGGGTCGCGGCCTGGATCGTCTTTTCCTTTTCCGGGTCGAGCACCAGGATATCGGCATCCGCCCCCACAAGGATCGCGCCCTTTTTGGGATAGCAATTGAGGATCTTGGCGATGTTGGTCGAGGTGACGGCGACGAATTCGTTCATCGTCAACCGGCCGGTCCCGACGCCTTGGGTCCACAGCATGGGGATCCGATCCTCCAACCCGCCGGTGCCGTTGGGGATCTTGGTGAAATCGCCCACGCCAAAGCGTTTCTGTTCGGTCGAGAACGCGCAATGGTCAGTGGCAACCACCGACAACGAGCCGCTTTGCAGCCCGGCCCACAGGCTATCCTGATGCTGCTTGTTGCGGAACGGCGGCGACATCACGCGGCGCGCGGCATGATCCCAATCGGGGTTGGAATATTCGCTTTCATCCAACGTCAGGTGCTGGATCAGGGGCTCGCCATATACCCGCTTGCCTAGCATCCGGGCGCGGCGGATCGCCTCGTGGCTTTCCTCGCAAGAGACATGGACGACGTACAACGGCACCCCCGCCATATCGGCGATCATGATGGCGCGGTTGGTCGCCTCCCCCTCGACCGCGGGGGGCCGAGAGAAAGCGTGCGCCTCGGGTCCGTTGTTGCCTTCGGCCATCAGCTTGGCCTGCAGATCGGCGACGATATCGCCGTTCTCGGCATGAACCAGCGGGATCGCCCCCAGCTCGGCACAGCGCTGGAAGCTGGCGAACATCTCGTCATCATTCACCATCAGCGCGCCTTTGTAGGCCATGAAATGCTTGAAGGTGGTGATGCCGCGCTGTTTCACCACGGTCTCCATCTCGTTGAAGACCTGTTCGCTCCACCAGGTGATCGCCATATGGAAGGAGTAATCACAATAGGCGCGGGTGGATTTGTTGTCCCACATCTGGATCGCGTCAAGCAGCCCCTGCCCGGGGCTGGGCAGGGCAAAGTCGATCACCATCGTCGTCCCGCCCGACAGCGCCGCCCGCGTGCCGCTTTCGAAATCGTCGGTCGAATAGGTGCCCATGAACGGCATTTCGAGATGGGTATGCGGGTCGATCCCGCCCGGCATCACATAGCACCCGGTCGCGTCCAGCGTCTCGTCGCCCATCAGGTCGGGGCCGATCTCGACGATCTTGCCGCCCTCGACCAATACATCCGCCTTGTAGGTCAGGTCGGCGGTGACGACGGTTCCGTTCTTGATGACAGTGCTCATGTGTTCTCACCCTCTTGGCAAATTTCATCTACCCTGCCAATGGCATAGGCTAGTAGCTGGCCGCGGTCGTCGCGTCATAACAATCGAGCTGTTCCTCTGGTGCGCCTGACAGCCGGCAGCCTTCGAGCTGTCCGGCAATATCTTCCATTGCTTCAATCACAGCCTCTTCCACAGCCTGTTCGACCGCATCCGCAACCGCGTCTTCGCAGGTGCATTCATCGACGGCTCTGTGGCTGAACGCATTGCCCGGGCCGGCCAGCAGCAAGACCATCAGTGTCAGACCCGAAACGCGCGCCGTCATTCCCACTCCCGGTCGTTGCAATCCGCCAGCACATCCTCTGCCGTCAACCCGGCGGCGGCAAGGCCGCTGTCATCGGTCAGCCGGCAGGCCATTTCGGCATAGTCGATCTCCAGCTCATAGACCGAGGCGATGCCGTCTGCGCTTATACGCCGCGCTGTCTCGTAATAGACGGCGGCCGAACTGCGCTCGGTGCCGACAACCAACCCGTCACGGATCTCGAGCGACGCGGCGCCGAACCCGCCCAACTCGCCAATCCGCCGCCATCCGTCCGAACGCGCCATCCAGATCTCATTGTAAACATTCACCATTCCGGCGGAGTACGGCACGAACAGCTCGGCCAACCCATCCCCGTTCAGGTCGCGCAACTCCGGGGACGTCACCACGCCTTCCACCGCGATCACGCCGGATTTGAACAGGGTATCGCCCGCCTGGCTGAATTCGTAGAAGGTCAGATCCCAGGCGCCCTGCCCCCCCACGAAGTCAAAGAACAGCGTCGACTCGGCACGGCCGGGCAACCGACAGTCGACCCCGCCGCCGTCCCCGGGCTCCAGTTCAAAGCACCAGGGGGCGCGCTCGGCATGTTGGGCCAGTGCCGGTCCGGCCAGCGCGCCCAGCAGAAGCGCCAGCCTCAGCATTCGCGCCACCACGAGGTCAGGTCTCGGTCTTTGAGAATGAACGACACGTTGCGCGTGCCCCCCCAGGAACAAGCCGCCGAGAAGGACACCCGCGTGTCGGTGTATTCGGCGGCCAGCACCCACTTTCCGGCTCGCGCATAGGGCAGCACCTCGTCGCACCACCCCTGAACAAAGCATTCCTCTACAATGATAAAATCCATCGCTCCGATCAGATGGCGGGTCAGCTCTGGCACGTTCTTCTGCCCGATCCGCAAGCCCTTCTGATGCGCCAGACGCGTCAGATCTCGGATGTAATTGACCGCATGCTGCGCCGTCAGCGGGAAGCCGCTGGCATTGTCGTATGAGCCCATGTTGTCAGGCTCCACCGCGTCAAATCCCTTGCGGCGGCACCGCTCGAACCGTGCGGCCATGATCGGCAACAGCAGGTCGCGGCGGCGGATGTCCAGATAGCGTTCGTCGGGCCAGTCCGGCAGGCCGCGCCCAATCACCGCGGCGGGAAAGGCGCCCCGGTCGTCCCGCCATTCCTCCCAAGTGCCGACGCTGACATAGCAGATCGTGAACACGCCCCGCGCCTTCAGCGCCCGGATCTGGGCGGCAGAATGGTTGTCGGGGTCCAGGTTGATGATCGCCACGGGCCGCGACAGGTCGTAAGGCCGGGACAATTGCCAATCCCAGCTTTGCGCCTGTGCCGCGAGGGCCCAGACCGCCAGAGCGATCCCCGAAAGGACCCGAGTGATCAAGAAACGATCTCCGCCGTTTCAACCACAGCGTGAAACAAAACATCGGCGCCGGCACGCGCCCAATCCAGCGTGATCTCTTCGGCCTCGTTATGGCTGAGCCCGTCGACGCAGGGACACATGACCATGGCCGTGGGCGCCACCTGGTTAATCCAGCAAGCATCGTGCCCGGCCCCGGAAATGATGTTCCTGTGCGAATATCCCAGCCGTTCCGCCGCATTTCGCACCGCTGAAACGCAGGATTTGTCGAATTCGACCGGGTCGAACCCGCCCACTTTCTCGAATGAGACCGACAGCTCCATCTCGTCGCAGATCTGTTGGGCGGCGGAGCGCAGCTGGTCTTCCATCTTCTCGATCGTCAAAGAATCGGGTGACCGGAAGTCCACCGTGAACACCACTTTGCCGGGAATCACATTGCGTGAGTTCGGATAGACATCGATATGCCCCGCGGCCCCCAAAGCATCGGGTTTGTTGGCCCAGGCGATCTGATCAACCTCTTGCAACACCCGCGCCATGCCCAGGCCCGCATTCCGGCGCATCGGCATCGGTGTGGAGCCAGTGTGCGATTCCTTGCCCGTGATCGTCACCTGGGTCCAGGACAGGCCCTGCCCGTGGGTAACCACCCCGATATCCTTGCCCTCGGCCTCCAGAATCGGACCTTGTTCGATATGAAGCTCGAAGAAGGCATGCATCTTGCGCGCCCCCACCACTTCCTCGCCCTTCCAGCCGATCCGCTCCAGCTCTGAACCAAAGGTCTTGCCGTCGGCATCCTCACGCGAATAGGCCCAATCCTGCGTATGGACCCCCGCGAAAACGCCAGACGACAGCATCGGAGGGGCAAAGCGCGTGCCCTCTTCGTTGCTGAAATTCGTAACCACAATCGGATGTTTGGTCTTGATTCCCAGGTCGTTGAGCGTGCGCAAAATCTCCAGCCCGCCAAGCACACCCAGCACGCCGTCGTATTTTCCACCCGTCGGCTGGG
>CAYGRI010000330.1:0-5950 GCA_964352155.1 uncultured Maritimibacter sp.
TGACCGGTCCGCGCATGGGTGGGTTGCAGGTCTGGGCCTCCTTCCCGGCGCCTCAAGTGTGCATCTATGTGCGGAAAGGAGACGATCATGTTCGACACGTTCCACCTGCGCACAGAAGATATGCCGACAGAGATGCGCAGCTTGCTGGCAGACTATCCGCGCGACTCATGGGAGTCCCATCCCGGCTTTCGCGAGAAGACGCGGCATTGGCTGGGCGCGCATCAGATGTTCCGCCGGCTGGGTGAGATCATCCGGACCGAGGCGGAAAGCTATCTCGACCGCGATCTGGAGCCGGAGGACTACGCAGCCCGGCTGTCGCATTACGGCGGCGCGCTGGTTGGCAATCTGCATGGGCATCACAATTGGGAAGACCGCAGTTACTTTCCCGAATTGTCCGCCGCCGATCCGCGCTTTGACGCGGGGCTGGAGATTCTCGAGGCGGATCACCAGGCGCTGGATGCCGTGCTGGACCGGTTCACCCGCACTGCGAACCGCGCGATCAAGCTGATCGCCCTGGACGAAGCCCAGGCGCGGGACGAGGTCGCGCAACTGCACGGGGTTGGGGAAACCATCGAGGCGTTTCTGGCCCGCCATCTGAGCGACGAAGAAGAGCTTGCCGTTCCGATCATCCTGCATCACCGTCTGCGGGGATAAGCGGGGTCATCTGGATGGACAGCGACACGGGCAAGTCGGTCGAGGAAGACCAGACAGACGCCGCAACCCGCCGCGCGCGAGGGGAATTCGTGCGCGGCATTTCGGGCTTTCGCCGCGCGATCGGCGATCCGGAGGTGCCTGCGGAACCGGGGCGGTATCACCTGTTCGTCGCCCTGAACTGCCCCTGGTGCCACCGGGTAACGCTGGCCCGCGCGGTGCTGGGCCTGCAGGACAGCATCACGATGGATGTGGCCTTTCCCAGCCGCACCGACGACACGGACCCCGCCGGGCCCAATCTGTGGGAGTTCAACCCAGACCGCATCGCCCGGGCCACCGGCGCGACCCTGCCGGAATGCACGCCCGAGACGGGCACCGGACAGGGCCTGCGGCGGGTGCGAGAGATCTATGCCCTCGAAGGCTCGTCCGAACAATCGGTCCCGGTGCTGTATGACAAGCGCGCCGGTCGGATCGTGAACAACGAAAGCGCCGAGATCCTGCGGATGCTGGGCCGTTGGGCCAGCGCGCTTGGCAGCCGCTTGCCGAAGGACGCGCTGCCAGATCTCTACCCCGCCCAACCCGATCTGGCGCAAGAGATCGATGCGCTGAACGAGCGGATCTACGTCACCATCAACAACGGCGCGTATAAGGCGGGCTTTTCCTCGGATCAGTCTGTGTATGACGCGGCCTTCGACGCCTATTTCGAGACGCTGGCGTTCCTGGAGACGCGGCTGCGGTCCGATGGCAGGCCGTTCCTGACCGGCGACCGCTTCACCGAGGCCGATCTGCGCCTGTTCCCGACGCTCTACCGGCATGACCCGGTCTATTACCTGCGGATGAAGTTGAACGCGGCCCGGATCCTGGATTACCCGCACCTCTGGCGCTGGCTGTGCCGGGTCTATGCCCTGCCGGGCGTCGCCGAAAGCAATTCACTGGTGCATTGCAAGCAGGGCTATTTCGGGCGTTCCTGGAACAACGTCATCCCGAAAGGGCCGTTCGTTCCCTTTCCCTACCCCGAAGCCTACGACCACCCCGAACTAGGTGCCGAAAGGACAGGGTGACCGTCCCATATGCCCTACGCTGACCGACGTTACTGCCCGGGTCCGTCTGGTCACCAAGCGCCAGAATACTCGTCGGGGCGGCAAGCCAACCCGGCGTCCGGGGCCTAGACCACGATCAAGGAGAGAGGGCGGCCCCCTGCCGGTCATCTGCCCCAAGGAAAACCCAGGGGGGGGCGCCTGACAGGGACATCGCTGAGGGGCCGATGCCCTTCAACGCTCGGATACCACGCCGGATCAGCGGTTCCGGTTGCGGCGGGCGGCATAGCGGCGATCGCGTTCCGCCTTGCGCTCTGCCTCGCGGGCCAATTCGGCTTCGGCGGCCTCGGCCTCTTTGCGCTTTTGTTCTTCATTTTCCTGTGCCAGCCGGATCGCCTTGGCTTCGCGTCTTGCCTCGCGCGCTTCGGCGACGGCCAGTTTCTCGGCGCGTTTTGCCTGGATCGCGGGGTCGTCTGCGGCCGCCTTGAACCGTGCAAGTTGCTGCCTTTTGGCCTCGGACGCGGATTTGAGGCGTCCGTCAAAGCGATCTCGGTCAAGATTCTTCATGTAGTCTTTGCTCACCTTAGTGCAAATGGAATGCGGCACGCGCTTAATGGCACATCCATGTTCGCGCGTCGATGCATCCTTGTGGCAGGGAGCCCCGGCAGACAGATGCTCCCTCAGTCAGCGTGAGTCTTTGCAAAATAGTGTTAAGAAACAACATCAAACTGACGACGACAGGCATATTCTTTCGGCCCATTCCACTTTGCCTGCGGTCTGGACGGCGCGCGCCCGGCCGTTCGCCACCGCGCCCGCGATAGAATCAGCCTACGAGGTGGCCCGTTGGTGCCGGACCGATACATGCCCAGGCGCGCTTTCCGTAAAACCACAAACCCGCCTTTCCGCAGGACAGTCGATGCGGGCGGTCCGCGCATCCCAGGCATGGCCTGCCGCGATCAGTCGAAGTAGCGTACCAGCGGGCTGGCGGCGGAAAAGATCTCGATCAGCAGATCAATGGCATCGTCTTCAAGCAACAGCGCGTCCGGCACGTCCTTGCGGCACCCCAGACCGGCCATCTTCAAATAGGGCGCCACGGGACCCGTCTTTGGGAAGCCCTCCGGCACCAGGTTTGTCGCCTTTCTCGTCACCAGACCTTCGGGGAACAACTCCTTGAAATCGGGATCGGCCAAAACCTCTGCCAGCCCAGCGGGATCGTCGACCAGCCGGGTCCGCATCCGGACCAGCGCCGCCTTCGAGGGTTGAAACAGCCCGGCGCCAGCATGGCAGTTTCCCGGCTCTACATGTAGATAATAGCCCATATCTTCGGTGGGATCGCCGGCATTGGCAAAGACATCCACATCCGCGCGATACAGGGCGCGCCCCGAACGCTCCCGCGGGTCGAGATAGAGTTTGGTATAGCTTTGCTTCGGCTTGATCTTGGCCTCAGCCACGAAGGGGTCAAAGCGATCCGCATAGCTGTGGAGCGTCGCGGCAATGCCGGTGAAGTTGCGCCGTGCCTCATCGAAGTCGACGCGGTGCGCATCCATCCACGCCTTGCGGTTGTTCGCTGCAAGCTCCGCGAGGAAGGCAAAGGTGTCCGGCTCGACCATGGGCGCATCTCCTGTAGCGCAGCCAATACGAGCTTTGACCGCGGGGCGATCCGCCCGTTGTAGGCGCAATTGCACCAGCCGACCATGCGGCGATCGGAGCCAGAGATGAAAAAGCCCAAAACCCGCCGCCCGGGCAAGCCATTCCCGCTACTGCGCCTGTCTCGCCCCCGCCTCTGCCGCCCATCCTCGCAGTCCTTGTAAACACTTTCTTCGGAAACTCGTCCCATACTCCTTTCAAAGATGGTTCGGAGTCATTGATATGCCTTGGGTGCGGAAGGCGACACAGGATGTCAGCAGCAGAACCATGGCCATGGAGGCGATGGGAGCTGGCCTGCCTATGGTCAGGTTCGATCTGGCGGCGAACCTTTGCGATGCAACCGCAGAATTTTGCGCAATGGTCGGTCAATCGCTCGATGACGTGATCGGGAGAACCTTCGCTGACTTGATCGTGACCCGAGGCTCCGACGCCGCGACAGCGATCTGGCAGGCGCTTTGTGCGAATGATTCTCGGGACGTTCGCATCGGGTGGCGCACCGCCACCGGGCAAGAGGTCGGGTTGGACGCGTCCTTCGCGCCGGTGCGGGATGAAAAGGGCGCCTTGACTGGCGTTATTGGCATCGCAAGAACGCTGAGGGACGCGGAGGAGGTGTCGCGGCCCGCGACAATGAAGCTGAACGCGCTCTCAAGCTCCATGGCGATGATCGAGTTCAAGCTCGACGGCACAATCGTGTCGGCAAACGATAACTTTCTTGAAGGCATGGGCTATCAGAAGAGCGAACTGATCGGGCAGCACCATGCGATTTTCATGCCCGACGACACCTCCAGAACACCCGAATACAGCCGCTTCTGGGAAGATCTGCGCAATGGCCAGTTCAAGGCCGGCGAAATCCTCCGTGTCCGGAAGAACGGTGAAAAGATATGGCTTCAGGCAACCTACACCCCCATGAAGAACAGCGCCGGGGAGACTGTCGGCATTCTCAAGATCGCCCGCGACATCACCAAGGACAAACTGAAGTCAAATGAAGACGCCGGTCAACTTGCCGCCTTGGATCGTGTGCAGGCGGTTATCGAATTCGACACGAACGGGACGGTTCTGCATGCAAACGAGAATTTCCTGTCGCTGCTAGAATATGAGCTGCACGAGGTCGTGGGGCGGCACCATTCGATTTTTGTGCGCGACAGTGACACCGATGAATACCGAAGGTTCTGGAAGGAGCTTGCCGAGGGGACGTACAAGGAAGCGCAGTATCCGAGGATGACGAAATCCGGCAAGGAAGTCTGGATCCAGGCGACCTACAATCCAATCCTCGATGGGACCGGAAAACCTTGTAAAGTGGTCAAGTTCGCCACCAACGTGACACCGCGCCGCAAGGCGATTGAAGAGTTCCAATCGGCGGTGTCCGCGCTGCGCGAGGGGGACTTGACCTTCAGCCTCACGCAACCGATGCCGGACGATCTTGAAGCGCTTCGGGTGAATTTCAACTCCGCGATCGAGCAAATGGCCCAGCTTGTCACGGTGATCGTCGGCGGCACCCATGAGATCACCCGGGAAACCGATGTCCTCGACAGCGCGGCCAATGAATTGTCACGGCGGACGGAGGCTCAGGCGGCGACACTGGAAGAAAGCGCGGCGGCGATCACCGAAATCGCGCATTCCGTGGAAAGCTCCTCGGTGATGGTCCGGGATGCCTCTGCCAAAGTCTCTATGGCGCGGGAACGAACAAACGACAGCCGAAAGGTCGTCGGACAGACCACCCAAGCCATGCAGGACATCGCGGTCGCGTCCGATAAGATTTCCAAGATCACTGGTGTGATTGACGCGATTTCGTTCCAGACCAACCTGCTGGCGCTGAACGCCGGGGTCGAGGCGGCGCGGGCTGGCGATGCCGGGCGCGGTTTCGCCGTCGTCGCGTCAGAGGTGCGCGCGCTGGCGGTCAAGTCTTCGGGGGCTGCATCCGACATCGCCGAGCTGTTGTCGAACTCCAGCAATATGGTCAAAGAAGGCGTGCAACTGGTGTCCAAGTCCGGTGTGGTCCTGGACGAGATCAACGATCTGGTAGATGACATTCACCGCCTGGTGGAAGACTTGACGACGTCGTCGGGTGATCAGTCAAAGACGATCTCCGAAATCTCGGCGACGGTTAACCAGCTTGATGTTCTTACCCAGCAAAACGTCTCAATGTTTGAGGAAACCGCGGCATCCATAAGCACGCTGCGCGCACAAGCCAAAGGCCTCGCCAAAGAGAGTTCTATTTTCAAGGTAGACGACTCCGAAGACTATGCCCCACGAATGGTAGGCTGATGATTTCGCGAACCCTCGCCATCCTGTAAGTCGCCTGACTCGGTTTGACATTCGCCCGAAATCCGGGCCATCGCGCGCGGCTGGTTCTACGGATTTGGGCGCTGTCAGCCCGCGCGAGATCCGCGTCAAACGGCGCGTGACGACAAAGATGCCGTGCTGCGTGCAGAGATCGAAGCGGCCTTTTCCAAGAGCCTGACGCAGTATGGTTCAAAGCGCATCCACCGCGACTTGCGCGCTGAGGGCGCGCATGTTCTTGAACCGCGCGCGGCGAACATCTGGAAGAAAACCAATAGCTCAGGCTGTGTCCGAACGGTTGGTGTAGGAGGCCGCGCGCGGAGCCCCGGCGTAGC
>CAYGRI010000331.1:0-5948 GCA_964352155.1 uncultured Maritimibacter sp.
CTGGCGCTGGATGGCGAAGACGAGGACAACCTGGTCCTGATGGGCGAAATCATCGCCCAGGCCAAGGCACGCAACATCAGTGTCATACTGATTGCCGAGGATGTGACCCCGGCGTCCCTGCATCAGCTTTTGCGCAAGGGCGCGGATGAATTTGTCCCCTACCCCCTGCCGGAACGAGAGCTTCAATCCGCGATCGACCGCCTGAAACAGAGCGCAACAGAGGCAATTGATTCTGCCCATGCCACGCCCCGACTCAAGTCAGGTGATTCCAAGGAAGGCGCGATTCTGGTGGTTCACGGCCTTGTCGGCGGCTGTGGAGCCTCCACTCTGGCTGTCAATCTGGCCTGGGAGCTGGCAAATATTACCAAGGAGAACGCGCCCACCGTCTGCCTGATTGATCTCGATCTGCAATATGGCTCGGTCTCGACCTATCTCGACATGCCGCGTCGCGAAATCGTGCTGGAAATGCTGTCCGATACGGAAAACCTCGACGAGGACGTCTTTGGCCAGGCCTTGCTGAGCTACGAGGACAAGTTACAGGTCCTGACCGCGCCTTCGGACATGGTGCCGCTCGATCTGATCGGCCCCGAGGATGTCCAGCGCGTGATCGACATGGCACGCGCGCATTTCGACTATGTCGTGATCGACATGCCCTCGACGCTGGTTCAGTGGTCGGAAACCGTGTTGCAGGCGGCGCATGTCTACTTTGGCATGCTCGAACTTGACATGCGCTCGGCCCAGAACGCGCTGCGCCTGAAACGCGCCCTGCAATCCGAAGCCCTGCACTTCAACAAGATGCGATTCGCGCTGAACCGCGCGCCGAAATTCACCGATCTGTCCGGCAAGAGCCGGGTCAAGCGTATGGCCGAAAGCCTCGGCATCTCGATTGACCTGCAAATGCCCGACGGTGGCAAACCGGTTGTCCAGAGCGCGGATCACGGTCTGCCGCTTGCGACATCCGCACCGAAAAACCCGTTGCGAAAAGAAATCGCGAAACTGGCGCAATCCATTCACGAGCTCGGACAAAGCGAAGCCGCAGCCGCATGAAACCTTAAAGGCGTGTAATCCATGTTTTCCAAGTACAAGAAATCGGGCTCATCTGCGGAAACGCCCAAGGCGGCAAAAGCCGGAAGTATGACAACAGCAAAGGCCGCGGTTCCCGCGGCCAAATCCATTCCGGATGTCCAGGCGTCCCTGCGCCGCCCGATGGCGAGCGCGCCCGCCGAAGCCGCGAATTTCGACAAGGAGCGCAAGCGCAAGGAGCGGCTGTCCGAGATCAAGGTGGAACTGCACAAACGCCTGCTTGACAACCTGAACCTCGCCGCGCTTGAGCATGCCAGCGAAAACGACCTGCGCCAGGAGATCGCCGCGATCTCGACCGAGGCGCTGGAAGAAATGGCGGTGGTGCTGAACAAGGAAGAGCGCACAACGCTTTACACCGACCTTTACAACGAAGTCACCGGCCTTGGCCCGCTGGAGACGCTGCTGAAGGACGATGGCGTCAACGATATTCTGGTGAACGGGCCGCATCAGATCTTTGTGGAACGCGATGGCAAGCTGTCGCTGACCGACATCACCTTCAAGGACGAACGTCACCTGCTGAGGATCATCGACAAGATCGTCTCGGCTGTGGGACGGCGGGTCGATGAATCGAACCCCTATGTGGACGCCCGCCTTGCCGACGGGTCACGTTTCAACGCGATGGTCCCGCCGATCGCGGTGGACGGGTCGCTCGTTTCCATTCGTAAGTTCAAGAAGGAAAAGCTGGGGATCCGCGACCTGGTCGCCTTCGGCGCCTTTTCCGAAGACATGGCGATGTATATCGAGGCGGCGGTGGCCTGCCGGCTGAACATCATCGTCTCGGGCGGGACCGGCTCTGGCAAGACGACCACGCTGAACGCTCTGTCGTCCTTCATCGACGATTCGGAGCGGATCCTGACCATCGAGGATACGGCGGAACTTCAGCTGCAACAGACCCATGTGGGCCGGATGGAAAGCCGCCCCGCCAACGTCGAGGGCAAGGGCGCCGTGACCCAGCGCGATTGTCTGCGCAACGCGCTGCGGATGCGGCCCGACCGGATCATCGTCGGCGAGACGCGCGGCGAGGAAGTGATCGACATGTTGCAGGCCATGAACACCGGTCACGACGGCTCGATGACGACGATCCACGCCAACTCTGCCCGCGACGGTGTGTCGCGTCTGGAAAACATGATCGCGATGGCCGGGATCGAGATGCCGCTGAAGGCGACGCGGTCGCAGATCTCTTCGGCCGTCAACCTGATCGTGCAGGCCTCGCGCTTGCAGGACGGCTCGCGTCGCATGGTCTCGATCACGGAAATCACCGGCATGGAGGGCGAGGTGATCTCGATGCAGGAACTGTTCCGGTTCCAGCGTCTGGGCCTGGAACCCAACGGCAAGATCATCGGCCAGTTCACCGCCACCGGCGTGCGGTCGCATTACTCGGAACGCTTCCGGCAGTGGGGCTACGACTTGCCGCCCGCGATCTTTGAACCCTCGGTAGGATTGTAAGCCATGTCCGTTCCCATAGAACTTCTGATCTACGGCCTTATCTTCGTCGCCGTGCTGGTGCTGGTCGAAGGCATCTACCTGACGATGTTCGGCAAATCCATCTCGCTCAACAACCGTCTGAACCGGCGGCTGGAGATGCTGGAAAAGGGCGTGGGCCGCGAACAGGTCCTGGAACAGCTTCGCAAGGAGATGAGCCAGCACCTGAAATCGCGCTCGATCCCGCTGTATGCGATCCTTGCCGAAAAGGCGCAAAAGGCCAACATCGCCTTCACCCCGGCCCAGCTGATCGGGGTGATGGCGGTTCTGGCGGTGGTCGCCTTTATCGGCCTGACCATCGCCACCGGCGCTTCGATCCAGATTCGGATTGGCGTTTCGGTCTGTATGGGCGTCGGCGCCGTCTATGTCTGGGTGAACAAGAAAGCCACCCAGCGCATGAAAATGATCGAGGAACAACTGCCCGACGCCGTCGAACTGATGGTGCGCAGCCTGCGCGTCGGCCACCCCTTTACCTCGGCGCTGAGCATCGTCGCCAAAGAGGTGCCCGACCCACTTGGCTCCGAAATGGGCATGATCTCGGACGAGGCCGCCTATGGCCGCGACGTGGGCGAGGCGCTGAAGGCGATGGCCGAACGGCTGGACATGCAGGACATGCGCTTTCTGGCGGTGGCCGTGACGATCCAGCAGACTTCGGGCGGCAACCTGGCAGAGATCCTGGACGGTCTGGCCAAGGTGATCCGCTCGCGGTTCAAGCTGTTCCGCCGCGTCACCGCCATCACGGCAGAGGCGAAATGGTCCGGCAAGTTCCTGTCGGGATTCCCCGTCCTGGCGCTGATCGGCGTGAACGTGGCGCAGCCCAATTACTACGATGACGTCATGAACGAGCCGATCTTCATTCCCGCCTGTCTCGTCGTGGCCGGGTTCTTGATCGTGAACCTGTTCGTGATGAAGCATCTCGTCAATATCAAGGTCTAGGAGGCCTCCGCCATGGAATTTCTGACCGAACTCATGGGACCGTTTGGCCCGCTTATCTTGGTGGGCGGCCTGGGTCTGCTGCTGATCCTTGTGACGATCCCGTTCCTGATGAAGAAAAACGCCGATCCGATGGACCGGCTCAAGAAACAGGCGGCGGATCCGAAACCCAAGGACGGCTTCGAGCGACTGCGCGCCCAGACCAAGAAGGACAAGCTGGAGAAATACTCCAGTTTTCTGGAACCGCAGGACGCCGAGGAATATTCCGCCATCCAGCTCAAGCTGTTGCAGGCGGGGTATCGCAGCAAGACGGCGGTGCGGACCTATCACTTTGCCCAGTTCGCCCTTGGCGCGGGTGGCCTTGTCCTTGGCGCGCTCTATGCGATGCTGCTGCAATTCAATCAGGACCCTAGCGCCCAGCAACTGATCCTGTCGATCGTGATTCCCGGCGCGATTGGCTATATCGCACCCAAGAAATGGGTCAGCAGCCGCCAGCAGGCACGGCAAAACGAGATCGTCAACGGCTTCCCGGACTCGCTGGACATGATGCTGGTCTGCGTCGAGGCGGGCCAATCCCTCGATCAGGCCATCCTGCGGGTGTCGAAGGAAATCCGCTCTGGCTACCCGGCGCTGGCCGATGAATTCGCCTCTGTCAGCCAGGAGATGAAAGCGGGCAAGGACCGGGTGTCGGTCCTGCGCGACATGTCCGAACGGGCGGGGGTGCCGGATGTGTCCAGCTTTGTCACGGTTCTGATCCAGTCCGCCAGCTTCGGCACCTCGATCGCCGACGCGCTGCGTGTCTTTTCTGCAGAGATGCGGGACAAAAGGGTCATGCGGGCCGAGGAAAAGGCAAACACCTTGCCTACCAAGATGACGCTTGCCACAATGATGCTGACGGTGCCGCCGCTTCTGGTGATCCTTGTGGGCCCGTCTGTGTACAAGATATCCGACACGTTGTCCGGGACAGGCGCGGGATTCTGACGCAATGAGACATCGCTGGCTGGTTGCCGGCCTTTCGATCCTCGCTATGGCCGCCTGTTCCGGAACAGGCGGTCTTCGCACGTCCGGCAAAGGGGCTTTCGCCCCCCCCGGGGTCGACGCCAGGCGGGACGATGTGGACGGGCTGCTGGTCGGTCACCGGCTGATGGCCAGCGGCGAATACGAACTTGCGCTGCGCTCCTACTACCGCGCCGGGTCGGAGCGCGGGCTGACCGTCGACGTGCTGTCCGCCGTCGGGTCCGCCAACCTCAAGCTCGGGCGGCTGCTTCAGGCGGAAAAGGTGTTGCGCCGCGCCATCGAGGCGGATGAAACCTTCGTGCCAGCCTGGAACAATCTGGGCGTGGTGCTGATGGAAAAGGGCGAATACGGCGAGGCAGAGCGTGTCTTCCGTACCGCATTTGCGCTGGATAGCGGCCAGAGTGCCGCGATCAAGGAGAATTTGTCCTTAGCCCTCGCAAAACTGAAAGATCCGGGCTACGATATAGCAAATATTACTACATTCGCGTTGATGCGTCGTGGAACCGGGGACTACCGGCTGCTGACAACTCAATAAGCGAAGACGAGCAGTAAAAGGGACGCCAAAGATGCGCCATTGGGTAGCGATGCTTTGCATCGGCGGCAGCGTGCTGCTGTCGGGATGCGGCGACAAGAAGAGTACCGCGGATGTGGATCGGGCTTTCGACTCCGTGAATGTAATCGACGAAAGCAACCTCAACGACATCATGTTGACGGTGGCGGACCCGAACGAGGCGGTGAACTACTTCCGCCGCTCGTTGCAGGAGGAGCCGGACCGGATCGACCTGCAGCGCGGGCTGGCGAAATCCCTGATCCGCGCGGGCCGCGCGACAGAGGCAGTCTCGGCCTGGCGCAGCGTCACCAATCACAGCTCCGCCACCAGCGACGACCGGGTCGACTACGCCGATGCCCTGATCCGGAGCGGCGATTGGGACGAGGCCGAAGTCCAGCTTGATTTGATCCCGCCAACGTTCGAGACCTACAAGCGCTATCGCCTCGAAGCGATGATCGCGGATTCCAATCAGGACTGGAAAAGCGCCGACAGTTTCTACGAGATCGCGGTGGGGCTGACGACGAAACCGTCCAGCGTGATGAACAACTGGGGCTATTCCAAGCTGAGCCGTGGCGAGAATTCCGAAGCCGAGCGTCTGTTCACCGAGGCGGTGACCTACGACGACAAGCTCTTTACCGCCAAGAACAATCTGGTGCTGGCCCGGGCGGCGCAGAAGAAGTACGATTTGCCGGTGATCCCGATGTCGCAGATCGAACGGGCGCAGCTTTTGCATACTCTGGCGCTTGCGGCGATCAAGCAGGGCGATGTGGCGATTGGCAAGGGGCTGCTGAAAGACGCGATCGACACCCATCCGCAGCATTTCGAGGCGGCGGTCAGGGCCTTGCGCGCGTTGGAAGCGAATGTGAACAACTAAACCTTGGCG
>CAYGRI010000332.1:0-5943 GCA_964352155.1 uncultured Maritimibacter sp.
ACCGGCCTTTGTCTGACGCTTCTGTTGCGCCCCGACCAGGGCGCGGCCCATGCCTTTCAGGCAGGAAGCGGGGTCTATGAACAGATCGTCGAAGGCACCGCCGTCGCGCTGACGGCGCCAGAGATCATTCTGTGCCTCCTTCCGCTTGGCCTGCTTGTCGGCCAATGGCAGCGCGATGGGATGCTGGCGATCTGGCCCTACTTGATCGCCGGGCAGGCCGCCGGGCTGTTCCTGGCCGCCGTCTCGCCGGACACAACGCCGGTTGTCACCCTGGCATTCGGGGCTGCGGTGGCAACCCTCGCCGCTCTTCGCCCAAACCTCCCGTCAGCCATCCCAAAAGCACTCGCCGCCCTGACCGGCCTGGCCGCGTCGGCAGCCAGCTTTCAGGGCCACGGCCTGTTCGAACTCCCTCCCGGGATCCACCTGGGCCTGTTACTGGGCGCCAACATCGCGGTCGCCACCTTGGCTGGTGCCGTCGCCGCCACGCAAGAGGCCTGGCCCCACCCGTGGATGAAAATCGCCTGGCGCGTGGTCTCCAGCTGGATCGCGGCGATTGCGCTGATGGTCATGGCTTTCGAACTGCGCCCCCTGCTCAGCTAACCAAAACGCGCCTCCCCCGACATCCGCAGCCCAGCCGACGCCAAAGCCGAAGGCGTCGGCGGAGACAGGGATCTCGCCGCGTCAGCGGCTCCGCCGGATCACATCCGGCCTCACCCCGCGACCGGGCCCGACAACGACATACGTCTTGCAAAGCGGCGCATCCGGGTTAGCTGTCGCCCGAACGACGAAAGGACATCACATGGCACACCATCGGCTTCTCGGCATCTCCGGTTCACTCCGCGCGGGCGCCACGAACCGCAAACTCCTCGCAGAAGCGCTGCGCCTCTACGGCCCGGCGACCAGCTCGATCGCGGATCTCGCGCTGCCCCTGTACGATGGCGATCTGGAAGATACACTCGGCATCCCGGCTCCCGTGCAAACCCTGTCGGACCAGATCGCGACGGCGGATGCGGTGATCATCTCCAGTCCGGAATACAACAAGGCGATCACCGGAGTCCTGAAAAACGCGCTGGATTGGGTTAGCCGCACCAAGGGCGGTCCCTGGACCGGCAAGCCCGTCGCCGTGATGTCCGCCAATGCCGGACGAACCGGCGGAGAGACCGGCCAATACACCATCCGCCACGCGCTCAGCCCGTTCCGCCCCCGCCTGGTGCTTGGCCCCGCCGTCATGGTGGCCGACAGCGCCAACGCCTTCGACGAAAACGGACGACTGACCAACGAAAGAACCATCTCGACCCTCACAGACTACATGGCCGCGTTGCGAGCCGAAGTTGACCGCGGCGCATCCGGCTGACCCAGCCTACAAGACCTGCCGAAGCAACAGGATCGTCGCCGCCGTGATCGCAAATCCCAGGGCATAGGGCCGGATCCGCGCCTTCGCGACCCGTGCGGCAAGCAGCTGCGCGCACCACAAGGCGGCCAGCACCACCGGCGCAAGCGTCGCGGCAAGGATCAGATGAGGCAACCCGATCAACCCGGCCACTGCGAGCGCCGTGATCGACACGACCATCCCCCAGGCGAAAAAGACGTTCTGCATGGCGGCAGAGCGTCTTTGCTCCTCATGCTGGTAGAGCAAGGCCATGGGCGGCGCCCCCACAGCGGTCAGCGTTCCCATGACACCGGCAATAAACCCCGCGCCGAACAACGTGGGCGCCTTGATAGGAACCCGAACACCCAGCAGCGACAATCCAACCCCCAGATACACGATCACGGCCACCAGATAGGCCAGCGCCTGCGGGTCGGCCAGTGATACCGCAATCCACGCCGCCAAAGCCGCGCCAATCGTCCGCCCGGCAAATCCCGCCGGCAGCTCAGACCGCGTCACCGCGTTGCGGTCCACAGCCGTTGCGCCAAACCCCACCACAGCGCCCAGAAACAACAACACCGAAGGCAGGAACTCTGGCGCAACCAGCGCCATCAACGGCGCCGCGATCATCCCAAAGCCCTGCCCGGCCAACCGCTGCAACAAGCTGCCCGCAAAGACCGCAAAGGCACAGATCAGCCAGATCGGCCAGCCCAACGCGACGACATCAGCCACCCACGGAGACTTCGATCAGCCGGCGGCCGGGATCGCGAACGGACAAAGAGGTCAGAGGCTCGGTCGCCCCGGCGCGCGCCACCGGGCCGTCAGCCACCGTCAGCACCCGGTGATCCAGCGTAACGACCGTCAATTGCGCGCTCCGGGATGGGAAAAATTGTCACCGCATCATGCACGACAGGACAGGCCGAACACAAACCTTCAATTGCATGCCAACCCCGCTCGCGCCGCACATCACACTGAACCGGCCCGGTCCGTCGCCAGGACCACCATCCTTGGGTTCGCACCTCTGACGGCGCACTCAATGAAGCCCCCCCGGTCTGATCTTCTTCTGGCCTGAAATACTCCCGCCGGAGGCAAAAAATACTTTGGCGCATCCGGCGGCTCACAGCTCAATGGGCGGGACAGGACAGACCCGCCGACCACTACAGACAGTCTTCCACCCGAAACCCCACGGGAACAGACTCCGTTCCGTCCAAAACCAGATCGGCCATAACCTCCCCGACCTTCGGCGCGATGCCAAAGCCGATCTTGAACCCGCCATTGGCGATGAAATGCCCCGCCCGCCCGGGCCAGGGCCCCAGAATCGGCGCCCGAGTCCTTGCCCTCGGCCGCACCCCGGCCCAACGCTGCACAACCGGCGCATCGCGCAAGGCCGGGCATATCCCCCGCGCCCGCTGGACCAGAGCCTCGGCCTGCGCATCCGTGCCGTCGGGCGTGTCGAACGCTCGCTCACTGGTGGAGCCGACGCCGACCGTCCCATCGAAATGCGGCACTATGTGCAGCCCGTCGGAAAACATCTGCGGCATGTCCCGCGCGTCATGGGCAAAGGCCACGGCCTGCCCCTTCACCCCATCGCCGATCGGCCGGCCAAGCTGTGCCGTCAACTCTCGCAACCCTTCATAGCCGGTGGTCCAGACCACGCGGCCCGCCAACCCCGGATCGCTCCCGAGGGTCAGCTCCGCCCCATGCTCCCGGCAGGCCGCGTCCAACAGCGCGGCGCAGGCCCCGGACGGAGAGATCCGGGCCGATAGATCGTCAAACACATACTGTCCAGTTGGGCTTTCCGGGCGCCATCCTCCTGCCGCAACCGCATCGACAACGCGCCAGCGCGCCGCCTCTTGCCAGACATCGCGCGCCGAGCGCTCTCTGTCCCGCGCGCGGTCGATGGCCGCCGCGTCTGCCAGCGGCTGCAAGCGGCCCAGCCGGGCATAGCCCGAGGGGACAGCTGTCTTTGTCTCTATCTCAGCCCAATAGGCCCGCGCCATCAGCAGGCTTTCCAGTTGAAACGCCTTCTTTGGGTTCCAGTTTTCGGGCACATGCGGCGCCAGAGCGCCCACCACACCCCCCGAAGACCCGGCACCGGGCGCCCGTTGTTCCACGATGCGCACCTTTGCCCCGCGCCGGGCGCAAGCATAAGCGACCGACAGGCCAAAGATCCCCGCCCCCATCACCGTCACATCGACCATTGCCATCCCCTGCCACCCTGATACATCTCGCAGCGCTCAACCTAGGCCATAGCATGCAGGACACCCAAGAGCCGACGACGATCTGGCGCGATGGCACCGTGCCGGTGTCGCTTCGGTTCGACGACCCCTATTACTCGCTCGAAAACGGGTTGGCCGAGACACAGCATGTCTTTCTGACCGGCAACGCCCTGCCATTGCGGTTCAGCCCCGGATTTCACATTGCCGAGCTTGGCTTTGGCACCGGTCTCAACCTTCTGGCGGCCTGGCAGGCATGGCGCGCCACCGGCGCCGACAGCCCGCTGCAATTCACCAGTTTCGAAGCCTATCCCCTGCGCGCCGACGAGCTGGCCCGCGCCCTGTCGCATTTTCCAGAGCTTGCAGAGCTTGCCGCCCCCCTGATCGATGCCTGGACCCGGGGCGAGACCCGGCTGGACACCCCCGATCTGCGGGCCAGGATCGTGATCGGCGATGCCCGTGAAACCCTGCCCACGTGGCCGGGGCGCGCCGATGCCTGGTTCCTCGACGGGTTCTCTCCGGCCAAGAACCCCGAACTGTGGGAGGCCCCACTGATGGCCGAGGTTGCCCGGCACACCCGGCCCGGCGGCACCGTTGCCACCTATACCGCCGCCGGTTTCGTGCGCCGCAATCTGCAGGAAGCGGGGTTCGACGTCTCGCGCTGCGCCGGGTTCGGACGCAAACGCCACATGACGACGGCGATTCTGCCATGACCGACCGCAACACCCAGCTTGGCATCGGTCTGATGGTGGCAACCACCTTTATCTTCGCGATGCAAGACGGGATCTCCCGGCATCTGGCCGGCGAATACAACGTGATGATGGTGGTGATGATCCGCTACTGGTTCTTCGCCGCATTCGTGATCGCCGTGGCCACCCGCAAGGCGGGCGGTCTGCGCAAGGCCGCCGCCACGTCGCAACCCCTGCTGCAAGTGTTTCGCGGCGCTCTTCTTGCCGTCGAGATCCTGGTGACCGTCCTGGCCTTTACGCTGCTGGGGCTGGTGGAGAGTCATGCGGTGTTCGCCTGCTATCCGCTGATCGTCGCCGCCCTGTCAGGCCCGGTTCTGGGCGAGCGTGTTGGCTGGCGCCGCTGGATGGCGATCGGCGCGGGCTTTATCGGTGTGCTGATCATCCTGCGCCCGGGGTTCGCGGTGTTCCAGCCCTATGCGCTGGTCGCGCTGGGCGCGGCCGCCATGTTCGCCCTGTACGCTCTTTTGACCCGCTACGCCGCGCGAAAGGATAGTGCCGCCACCAGCTTTTTCTGGACCGGCACCGTCGGCGCCGTGCTCATGACCGCCATCGGCATCCCCTCCTGGGAGCCGATGACCGCGCCGGATTCCGCGTGGATGGCACTGCTCTGCGTCACCGGCGCCGGCGGGCATTTCCTGCTGATCAAGACATACGAGGTCGCCGAAGCCAGCGCCGTTCAGCCCTATGCCTATCTGCAGCTGATCTTTGTCTCTGCCCTGGGGGTCATCGTGTTCGGCGAGGTCATCGAATGGAACGTCGCCCTGGGCGCCGGTGTCATCGTGGCCGCCGGGATCTTCACCCTGTGGCGCGAGCATCAGGCAAAGCGGCGCGACAAGCGCCGCCAGCCCGTTTCATAGGTCGCCCTAGTCCGACAGGGTCACCAGCACATGCCGCTTGCGCCCGGCCGACAGCTTGACCGGAGACGCTAGCGCCGCCCGATCCAGCAACAGGCCGGCATCCGTCAGCGGCGCGTCATCCATCCGCGCCCCGTTGTCCGCAATAAGGCGTTTGGCTTCCTTGCCCGACTTTGCCAGCCCCGACCGCACGATCAGCTGCACGACAGATACTCCGTCGCCCACCTCCTCTGCGCTCAGCGTCAGCGTGGGCAAGTCATCGCCAACGCCGCCCTTCTCGAACACCTCACGCGCGGTCGCCTCCGCCGCTGCGGCCGCGTCGGCGCCGTGGCACAGGGTGGTGATCGCATTCGCGAGGACGATCTTGGCCTCGTTGATCTCGGACCCTTCCAGCGCGCCCAGACGATCACATTCGTCGACCGACAGCTCTGTGTAAAGCTTCAGGAACCGGCCCACATCGGCATCGGTGGAATTGCGCCAGAACTGCCAGAACTCATAGGGGGCCAGCATATCCTCGTTCAACCAGACGGCGCCGCCCTGGCTTTTGCCCATCTTGCGCCCGTCAGAGGTGGTCAGAAGCGGCGTGGTCAGCCCGTAGATCTCTTGATCCAGCACCCGGCGGGTCAGGTCGATCCCATTGATGATGTTGCCCCACTGATCCGACCCGCCCATCTGCAACGGGCAGCCGTAACGGCGGTTCAGCTCCAGGAAGTCGTAGGCCTGCAGGATCATGTAGTTGAATTCGAGGAACGACAGAG
>CAYGRI010000333.1:0-5925 GCA_964352155.1 uncultured Maritimibacter sp.
GGACTTGGCCAGCGCCTCTAGCTGTGGCGCGGGGTCTTCCCACAGCAGGCAGCCGGGCCAGGACAGCGCCAGCCCCGCGACCTCGGCCTGCAAACGGTGCCAGGCGGCGATCGCCTGTCGCCGCAGGCGGAAATGCGCCTCGTCCAGATGGAAGCTCGCGTTGATCCAGCCATAGGACCGGCCCGAGGCCCCTGCCGGCGGTGCCCCTGCCTCCACCACCGTGACATCGGCGCCGCCACGCGCCAGCCGGTAGGCCACCGCCGCGCCGATCACCCCTGCCCCGATCACCACCACCCGTTCCGCCATCGCTTTGCCTTTCCTGCCCGGTGGGATCAGCCTAAAGTACCGCCATGACCGCGCAAGACATCATCGCCCGCCTGAACCTCGCCCCGCATCCCGAAGGGGGCTGGTACCGCGAAACCTGGAAAGCCGAGGCGCCCGAGGGCAGCCGCCCCGCCGGCACCGCGATCTATTTCCTGCTGGCCGCCGGAGAGCGCAGCCATTGGCACCGCGTCGATGCCGCCGAGATGTGGCACTACTACGCTGGCGCGCCCCTGCGTCTGCGGATCGCCGAGACCGAGGCAGGCCCCGCCAAAGCCGATCTTCTGGGCCCCGATCTGGCCGCCGGGCAAGCGCCCCAGCGATTGGTGCCGGTGAGCCATTGGCAGGCCGCAGACACCACCGGCGACTGGACGCTGGTCGGCTGCACCGTATCACCGGGCTTTGACTTTGCCGGGTTTGAACTGGCCGCGCCGGGGTTCGACATCCCCGAAGGCTGAGGCGGCGCCTCGGGCAAAATCGACCGTATTGGCCGGGCCGAAGGGTTGCGCGCGGTGAAAACCCTGCCTCGGAGCGGGATGAAACTGCGATCAGCTGCGACAGGCTCCGATCCGCGGATGCCCCGCGGTCCAACCTGAGGGAACCGTCTGTTAAGAATGAACCTTTGCCGCCTCTCGGGCGACACAAAAGGGCAATCATTTTCAACCGGAGACGGGCATGACCAACAAATTTGCGACGCACACGACCACCACCGACACCAAAGAGGACTCCTTCGTCAGCCTGAAGGGGCGCTTGTTCAGCCTGGACCGCGCCGATGCGGGGATCGACACGTTCACCGATGGCGAAGACAGCCATGACGGCTATCCCGGCGGCCTGCCGACCGCGACGCATTACCATGGGACGGCGGGCGGCGACGATATCAAGATGCTCGACATCGCCTTTGACCAGCAGATCTACGGCTTCGCGGGGGATGACACGATCCTTGCGGGGCATGGCGACGACCTGATCGTGGGCGGCCTGGGCAACGACCAGATCATGGGCAACGGCGGGCGTGATACCGTGGTTGGCGGCGAGGGCAACGACCTGATGGATGGCGGCCTTGAAGACGACGAACTGCATGCGGGCGATGGCGAGGATTCGGTCAGCGGCGGCGCGGGTGACGATTTCATCTTTCTGACCGATGACGACCAACGCGACGAGATCGGATTCATCGCGGGCCACGGTGTCGATGTGATCGACGGGTTCGAAACCGGGGTCGATCAGGTGCGGCTGCAAAGCTATGGGTTCGAGACTTTCAACGAAATCAACGCGCTGATCACCTATAACGATGACAATCAGGCGCTTCTGGATCTTGGCGGCGGGGATATGTTGATCTTTACCGGCCTCGACGGCCCGCTGGGCTGGGAGGATTTTATCCTCTGACCTGCCCGGCGGATGGGCCGGCGCCCTTGTCGCGGGCGCCGGCGGTTTTCGGGCCAAAGTGTCAGGCTTTGCCTTTGTAGATGTCGATCAGCTTGCCCAGCATGTCCAGCGCATCGGACCGCTCCCGCTGGAACGAGTTCCGCCCGATGATCGAGCCATTGCCGCCGCCGTCACGAATCGCGCGGGCATCGTCATAGACCGAATCCGTGCCCTTCTTGGCGCCGCCCGAGAACACGATGATCCGGCGCCCGTTGAACGAGGATTTCACGCAATCGGCCACCCGCGCCGCCTGGGTGGAGATGTCGATGTTTTCCGCCTCGTAGACCTTCTTGGCCTCGGGCAGCATCAGGTGATCGGTCGACAGCTTGACCTTGATGATATGCGCGCCCAGCAGCGCCGCGATATGCGCGGCATAGGCGGCCACGTCGATCGCGGTTTCGCCGTCCTTGGTGACAGCCTCGCCCCGGGGATAGGACCAGATGACGGTGGCGACGCCCTTGGCGGCAGCCTCGCGGCGCATCTCGACGATCTCTTCGAACATGTCCAGCGCGCAATCCGATCCGGGATAGATCGTAAAGCCGATGGCCGCACAGCCCAGCCGCAGCGCATCGTCCACGCTGCCGGTCACCGCCTGGTTCTTGCCCGCCGTGCCCGACATCAGGGAATTGGCCGAATTCACCTTGAGGATCGTCGGGATCTGCCCGGCGAAGGTATCGGCCCCTGCCTCAAGCGGGCCAAGCGGCGCGGCATAGGCGCTGAGACCGGCGTCTATGGCCAGTTGGTAATGGTAATGCGGGTCATAGCCAGCCGGGTTCGGCGCAAAGCTGCGCGCCGGTCCATGCTCAAAGCCCTGATCGACCGGCAGGATGATCATCTTGCCGCTGCCGCCCAGCTTGCCCTGCATCAACATGCTGCAAAGCTTTGCTTTTACGCCCGGCGTCTCGCCCTCGTAATTCGCAAGGATCTTCTTGACGGTTTGGGTTGCCTTCATGGCCACGCTCCTGTGAATGGGTCTCTTTTGCCGTTGTCTGTAAGCAATGCGTGCGGGAAGGCCAATCTATGGTTGCGCTAACCTTGCCGCCCGCGTGGAAAAAAACGGCGTCTGTCGCAGCAGAGTCCAATCCTGCGGCGCCACGGGAACACCGCCTGGCGGCGGGATCTGTCAGATTGTGGGGAAATGCCGCAATCGGATGCGGCAATCTGCCCCCTGAAAGACGCATTTCGGCGACTATTTACACGGTCGAACACAGGAGTACCCATATGACCGTCATCCAGACCAACGCCCCTGCCACGCAGCGTCACCATCCGTTGGCCGCCTTGCTCTCGCCGCTGCGCCCGATCCTGCCCAAGCGGCGGGACGGCCGGATCCTGGCGGTGACGCTGACGCTGCTGGCGGTTTGGGGAATGGCGATTGCGACCCTCGGCGTGCCGGCGCTGGTCTGGCCGATGATGCTGATCGTGCCGGCCATGGTGGCCGGACTGGTCGTCCTGACCCAGGGCATGTGATCGCAGGCCGCCCAGGCTGTCCCAGCTTGTTGGCACAAACCGACACGGGGCCGATACGGGGCCGATACGGGGCCGATACGGGGCCGATGCGGGACCCTGCCCCCTGCGGGCGGCTGATCTTCACGACGATGCCGGGATCGCAGGTCCCTGCATTCCGGTGTATTCGCCCAGATCGTTTCGCAGAGACCTTCTGAGCCAGTCTCTTCGCACGGATCTTTGAGTGCAGGTCTTTTGACACGCATCGATATGCGTGACGGGTCGGGACGCCTGAACGTCCCGACCCACGATGGGTTTACTCTGCGTAGCGCGCGGGCAGGTTCTGGCCGATCCAGACTTCCATCGCCAAGGCGGCATAGCGGGATTCGACCTCTGCCCAGGCCGCGATGGCCTCGGCCCCTTCAAGGCGCACGACTTCGTCGATCTCTTCGAGGATGTCCGCAGCTTCGGGGTCACCGGCGGCGGTGGCCAGCATCGCCCACATCGCAGCGATGCCGTAGCTGCGGGCCAGACCCTTGCCCGAAAGCCGCATCGCCGCCTGCTCGCGGATCCCGCTGATCGTGCGCAGGGCAGAGCCGGGGTGGCTGTCGGTGCCCGAAACGCCGTCCTGAAGTTCCAGCACACGGGCGAAAGGCATGGATTGTTCCAGACGGTCCAGCATCGCCGTGGCGCCGGCGTCACCCGCCTTGCCGGCCCGCAGCGCCCAGCCATAGGCCTCTTCGGGCGCGCGGATCGCGAGAGCCTCGGCCAGCAACAGCGCCGCCGCGGCGTCACCGCCCTCGGCCAGCGGCGTCAGCGTCGCGATGCCCGCCTGAATGTTGCGCGGCGCGCCCATGCCAGTGATCAGCGCCTCGCCCACGGACAGACGGTCCTCGTCCGTCAGGTCCGGGCTGTCATCCATTGCCAGCCGCAGCAGCGCCGCAGGCAGTACTTCGCTCGTCCGCGCCGGCGCCAGAGCCACGCGCGGCTGCAGGCTTGCGAAGACCTCGGCCGGCTCATCCTCGAACAGCTCGAAATCAAGGAAGATGTCGCCGTCGATCCCGGTTTCCAGCACGATAGCCTCGGGGTTGGCAAGGAAGGCGGGCCAGGTCGCGGTGACCGATTGCAGGAACGCCTGCTGTTCGGAGGTCAGGCCGCTGGCGTCCGGATCGCCCTCGCGGTTCATGTCGATCATGATCTCGGTCAGCGCGTCCTCGATCGCCGGAATCGCGTCGTCGCCCAGGAAGGGCGGCGGCACCAGGCCCGACACCGCTTCCCACAGGCCGTTGTTCTCGATGGCGAGGGTGGCCGAGTCGAGGAACCAGACCGGTGTCGGCGAGTCGAGATCATCGCGCCCGTCAAACCAGAAATAGGCGAAATCGGTGCTCAGATCGACCGTGGCCACATCCGTGACCTCGGCATACACCCGCATCATCGCATCCGATTTCGGCGTGCCGTAGGTCAGGTCGACAGTCAGGCGCGGCACGTCGATGGTTTCAAGCCCCACAAGGTCCAGCCCCTGGTGGACGTCCTCGGGCAGACATTCACGGGCCACGGACAGGCCGGACACCCGCGCCTTGAAGACGATCCGGTCCACATTGTCGATGGGCGTGGTGAACAGGGCGATCCGGTCGATATTGATCGCGCAGTCGCCGAATTCGTCCCAGTCAAAGAAGGGCCAGGCGGTGATGCCGGTCATCGTGACGCGCGAGCGGCGCAGATCGACGGACAGATCGTCATATTGCAGGTCCATCTGGGTGCGGACCAATCCGATCGCGCTGTGCAGGCCCACCTGCACCAGACGGTCAAACGACAGGGTGTCCCACAGGGTGGGGCGATCCTGCGCCATTGCATGGACAGGCAGCAGGGCCATTGCAGCGGCAGAAGCGGTCAGAAGGCGACGCATGGGAAATCCTTTCTTCAAATCCGAGAATCTTACGCGATAGGACGCCGTGCCGCGCGCAAAATCAAGCCTCCAGAGCGGCGACGCCCGGCAAGGTCTTGCCTTCCATCCACTCCAGAAAGGCGCCGCCCGCCGTCGAGACATAGGTAAATGCCTCGGCCACACCGGCATGGTTCAGCGCCGCGACGGTGTCGCCGCCACCGGCAACCGAAACCAGCCCGCCCGCCTGCGTCAGCTCGGCCGCCTTTTGCGCGGCGGCGACAGTGGCCGTGTCGAAGGGCGCGATCTCGAAGGCGCCAAGCGGGCCGTTCCAGATCAGAGTCCGCGCCGTGCCAAAGGCTTCGGCTACGGCGGCGACGGTGCCCGGCCCAGCATCGAGGATCATCGCATCCTCGGGGCAGGCATCGGCTGGCAAGGTCTCGGACGCGGCGCCGGCCTTGAATTCGCGTGCGACGACGATGTCCACGGGCAGCAGGATGCGGCAGCCGGTGCTGCTTGCCTTCTTCAAGATCTCTGACGCGGTGCCGGTCATCTCATGTTCGGCCAGCGAAGTGCCCACGGCGATCCCCTGCGCCGCCATGAAGGTGTTCGCCATGCCGCCGCCGATCACCAGCGTGTCGACCTTTTCGATCAGGTTCGACAGCAGATCCAGCTTGGTCGACACTTTGGCCCCGCCCACCACGGCCACCACCGGCCGCGTCGGATCGCCAAGCGCGGCTTGCAGCGCCTGAAGCTCTGCCTGCATCAGACGGCCCGCGCAGGACGGCAGCAGCCGCGCGATCCCCTCGGTCGAGGCATGGGCCCGGTGGGCGGGGCCAAAGTGTCGACCAAGCTGGATC
>CAYGRI010000334.1:0-5197 GCA_964352155.1 uncultured Maritimibacter sp.
CTAGCTACATCGCGTGATAGCCTTCGCGGATCATTTCGCCCAGGTGCCGTTTGAAGCTGCCATGCGCCGAGGTGCCGCCATAGAGGTTGATCAGTTGTTCGCCCAGGTCCGGCAGGCTGGTGCCAATGGCGATTTGTTGCAGATGCGGGGGCTGGGTGCCTTCCAGCATCACGGTCACCGCCAGGTCGGCGGCCACGGTCGCCTCAATCGTCCGGTCGGAATCGGATTCCACCGCTTGCTGCCAATCGATTCCCTCCCGGTCCAACGTCTTCTGAGCGGGAAGGCGGAACACGCAATTGCGACAGTTCGCCAGCGGCAGCGGCCGTTGTTTCCAAGCCATGCCATCGGGCGCGCCGATCCAGCGAAGCGGAATGTGTTTCAGCGTCACGCCGCCAGGGCCGACATCTGGCTCGGTCGTCAGGATCAGGTCGATCTCGCCGCGGTCATACATCTGCTTCAGACCCGAGGTGAACAGCGAGATCAGCCGCACACGCACCCGCGGATATTCGCCGTTGAACCGTTGCAGGACCCGCGGAATCACCGGATAGACGATGTCATGTGGTACGCCGAGGGCCACTTCGCCCTCGAAGGCCTGGTCTGTCAGGCGCGAGAACATCTCGTCATTCATCTCGACCATGCGCCGTGCATAGCCCAGCAGCTTTTCGCCTGAGGCGGTCAGCGCGATGCGGCGATTCGCACGATCCAGCAATTCCAGCCCCATTGTTTCCTCCAGCCGTTTGATCTGCATCGAGACGGCCGACTGGGTCAGGTTCAGGAAGCCGGCGGCCCGGGTCACGCCGCCCGTGTCAGCCACGGTGACGAAGGATCGGAGCACGGAAACATCGAGATTGCGCATGTATCACAAACCTTGATTGAAGCGTTCAAAAACATTCGTTTTCAATATCCACGGAATGGGTCGATACATCAAGAAAGGAAATGAACGGCATCCGTGAAATCACGATTTGGAAAGGGTTATCGCATGAGTATTCAACTGCACGCCAAAAGGATCAGCACATCTTCTTCGCATGGCACGAGCATTGGCCCGCGGGTCGTCTGGCGCCGGATCGTCGCGCTGTACAGTCTGCAGCGGCAGCGGCGGCAACTGGCAGAGCTCGAGCCTCACTTGCTGGAGGACATCGGCATTGACCGCAACGACGCCCAGCGAGAGGCGAGCCGGCCGTTCTGGGATGCGCCCGCGCATTGGCAGGACCGGGCGAAGTAAATTCAAAGCGACACAAGCCTTGCCGGAAAACCTTGAAAATGAGTCAGCCTTTCCCGATATTACTCCGGTGAGGCGGTCAGACGGCCGCGTGTTTTATTCTTCAAGGAGGCTTTGATGGCTGAACTTCGGTCGGCGCGCACTGTCGCTGGCGTTGGTAGCACCGCCCAGATCGACGAGGGTCTGCGCGCACATATGAACAAGGTCTACGGCACGATGTCCGTGGGTCTTCTCGTGACGGCAGGTGTGGCGTGGGCCTTTGGCTCCAACGATGCCCTGCTGTCGATCCTGCGCAATCCGGTAACGCTCCAGCCCAACATCCTCGGCTGGGTCGCGATGTTCCTGCCGCTGATCATGGTGTTCGCGTTTGGCGCCATGATCAACCGGCTGTCCGCCGCTGGCGCACAGCTGTTCTTCTACGCCTTCGCCTCGGCGATGGGCCTGTCGATCTCGTGGATCTTCGCGGCCTTTACCGGCATTTCGATCGCGCAGACCTTCCTGGTGACATCGATCTCGTTCGCGGGTCTGTCGCTGTGGGGTTACACGACGAAGAAAGACATTTCGGGTTGGGGATCGTTCCTGATCATGGGCGTGATCGGCCTGATCGTTGCCTCGATCGTGAACATCTTCCTGGGCTCGCCGGCGATCATGTTCGCGATCTCGGTGCTGGGCGTTCTGATCTTCGCGGGGCTGACGGCCTATGACACGCAGAAGATCAAGAATGACTATATCCAGCATTCCCATGCGATGGACAGCGAGTGGTTGGCCAAGTCGGCGATCATGGGGGCGTTGAACCTGTATCTCGACTTCATCAACCTGTTCATGTTCCTGCTGCAGTTTCTGGGCAACCGCGAATAACCTCGGACGCAGCAATGAGAGTTTGCAAAGGGCTGGCCACTGCGCCAGCCCTTTTTTGTGCGGCGATCATGCGGTTGGCTTGCGTGCCAGAAAGCGTTGCATCTGAACGGCAGGAAAGGTGATCCCCGGACGCAATTCGACCGAGATCGGGCCCAAAGCGACAAATCCCATGGCTTCGTAGAACGGAACCGCGGTTCTCGTCGACTTGCAATCCAGACGGTCCAGGCCCGCATCTGTGGCTGCCTGCACCACGCGATCCAAGATCGCCCGGCCGACACCCAAACGGGTGCGGCGGTCATCCGTCACAACATGGCGCACGTCGCCGATATTGGCAGAGCGCGCCGTCCAGCCACCTGCGCCAAAAATCGCCCCGTTCTCGGTTTCCGCCACATAGTAGGTGCCGGACCGGAGTAGTGCGGGTTGTGCGCGCGAGATCAGGGGCAGCGCAGTGACCAGCACCGACGGGGGATAATCCGGCTTCAACAAGCGCGGGTAGGCCCGCGCGAACATCGCATCAAGTGCCGAGAGATCGCGGGGCGTTGATGGGCGAACGGTCAGCGTCTGGGTCATCATAAGGGCGCCTTGAAACAGAAAAAGCCGCGCTCGATCGGCGCGGCCTTCCGAGACGCTGGGCGGGCAAGATTACTTGATCTTGCCTTCCTTGTATTCGACGTGCTTGCGCACGACCGGGTCGTACTTCCGGACCGACATCTTCTCAGTCATGGTACGGGCATTCTTCTTTGTTACGTAAAAGTGCCCGGTGCCGGCGCTGGAATTCAGCCGGATCTTGATGGTCGTTGGCTTAGCCATGTCTCTTGCTCCGTCGCGCGGGCGTGTGGGGCGCCCGGAAAAACCCTGAAGCCGCCTTTTACCGTTTGAACCGGGCAAGTCAACACCGGTCGTACCTGGAACGGCGGTCGACCGGGGCGACAGCTTGCGGCTATCGTGAATAAGTGTCGCGCGGCAGCGCGTCCGCTGGATCACGCCTGCCGACAAAGCTGTGTTGCGCGGACGGCCTGTAAGCCGGATTCTGTTCGCGGCGGGTTGCCCTGCCGGTCGATGACCATTCCTCTACGAGACCGGTTGCCCGGTCCCTTCAGCTGCCTACCCGGACCTCGGGGGCAAGGCGCCCTGGCCCGCTTGCGCGGCCCGTGAGGTCCCTATTCGGCATTGCTCCCGGTGGGGCTTGCCATGCCGGTCCGGTTGCCCGTCCCGCGGTGGGCTCTTACCCCACCGTTTCACCCTTACCTGCCGCGATGCCCGTCGGTGCGTGTCCGGGATCTCTCCCTTGGCGCGCCGCCGGTGCGACAGGCGGTCTGTTTTCTGTGGCGCTTTCCCTCGGGTTGCCCCGGCCGGGCGTTACCCGGCACCGTTGCCTTGTGGAGTCCGGACTTTCCTCGGACGTTGCCGCCCGCGGCCATCCGGCCATCCGCGCGAAGTGCAGTTAAGCAGCCGGACCCGCACCGTCAACCGCGAAGCGGTCGGCAAGGGTCGTGATCGCGGCCATATCGCCTTGGTTCAACGGCCCGTCCGCCCAGGGCCGAAAGCGCAGACGGAACGCTGCCAGCCGTCGGGCATGGTCCAGTCTCGGGCCATAGCCAAAGCGGCTGGCCGCCTGGGCAAAGGCCTCTGGGTCCGGTTCAGGGCCGGTTTGGACAGGGCCGACAGGAGCAAGGTCGGGCCAGACCGACAGGCCGTTTCGCGCCAGCCTCGCCCAGTCGAACCTGGGGCCGGGGTCCGTCTTGCGGGCCGGTGCCATGTCGGAATGGGCGATAACGCCCTGCGGCGGGATCCCGTGGCGTGCCATGATGTCGCCAAGCAGCGGTTCCAGCCTGTCCATCAGCGGCGCCGAAAAGGGGCAGGTGCCGGAATTGTCCAGCTCGATCCCGACTGAGCGGGAATTGACATCCTCCAGCCCACCCCAGCTTCCGGCCCCGGCATGCCAAGCGCGGCGGTCCTCATCGACCAGATGCCAGAGCCGCCCATCGCGACCGATCAGATAATGGGACGAGACTTCGGCGGCCGGGTCGCACAGACGGTCCAGCGCGGCGGCGGCACTGGCCATCGCCGTATAGTGCAGCACCACCAAAGACGGCCCCGCGCCGTGTCGGCGGGGGCCATGATTTGGCGAGGGTTGCGCGATCACCCGTTGATGCGGCGGAACGGCGTCGGATCCCAGGCGCAGGCGTATCCGTCCCCGTCTGGGTCGATCTTCAGCTTGTCCCGCTCCGGCCCGCCAGCTTTCAGGAAGGCCTCTTGCGCCAGTTCCGCCGTGCTGAAGGCCGCACAGCCCCGCTGCGCGCGCGCGGCCCCCGATCCCAGGACGCTGCGGGAGTACTTTTTGGTCCCCACGGGATGTGTCGTGTTCAAGGCGAAGGCCACGATGCTTGGGGCATCCTCCGATGTCCGGGTCGGGACAGGGACGGGTTGCACATCGGTCGACTGAACCGGAAGGGTCGGCCCGCCCGGAGTCGTCGGTGTTTCAGTGGCGCGTGACCCGTCCGTTCCGGCGGGCGGCGGTGCCACCGTGGTCACGGTCGGCGCGGCCGGGGGCGGCGTGCTTGCATTGCGATATTCGTTGTAATCGCCAAACCCGACACCGGCCGACGGATTGGAATCCGGTATCTTCGGCGAACAGGCGCAGAGCGCCAGTACCGCCACAGCGAGGCCCGTTTTGTACATTTTGGTCGTCCTGCTCGTGTTTTTATTGTCGGCAGGTTACCACCATTTCGCCGGTTTGGAAACAAAACCCGCTGCATTCTCTAGCGCAAGTGCGCTATTGAGCAACGCTGCCTCGTCCCAGGGGCGGCCAATCAGCTGCAATCCCAATGGCAGGCCCTGCGCGTCCAGCCCGGCGGGAACGGCGATGCCCGGCAATCCGGCCAGGTTGACCGTCACCGTGAACACGTCGTTGAGATACATCTGCACCGGGTCGCTGTCGGACATTTCGCCCAGACCAAAGGAGGCTGAAGGCGTTGCGGGCGTCAGGATCGCGTCGATCCCGTCTGCGAACACCGTCTCGAAATCCCGCTTGATCAGCGTGCGGACCCGGCGGGCGCGGTTGTAATAGGCGTCGTAGAAGCCGGCCGACAGCACAAAGGTTCCGATCATCACCCGGCG
>CAYGRI010000334.1:5207-5807 GCA_964352155.1 uncultured Maritimibacter sp.
TGCACCTCGGGGCCAAACCCCTCGGCGCGGGTCTTTTCGTACATTTCGGTCACACCGTCGCCCTGCGACAGTTGCGCGCGGCGGCCATAGCGGACCCCGTCATAGCGGGCGAGGTTGGACGACGCCTCGGCCGGGGCGATCACGTAATAGGCGGGCAGGGCGTATTTCGTATGCGGCAAGGTGATGTCGACGATCTCGGCGCCTGCGTCCTTCAGCATCGCGGCGCCGTCGGACCAAAGCTTTTCGATCTCTGCCGGCATCCCGTCCATCCGGTATTCCTTGGGGATGCCGATCTTCTTGCCGCGGATGTCACCGGTCAGCGCCGCCTCGAAATCCGGCACGGCAAGGTCGGCCGAGGTGCTGTCCTTGGGGTCATGCCCGGCCATCGCGCCCAGCATGATCGCCGCGTCGCGCACGGTCTTTGTCATCGGCCCGGCCTGATCCAGCGACGAGGCAAAGGCGATGATCCCCCAGCGCGAGCAGCGGCCATAGGTCGGTTTCAGGCCGGTGATGCCGACAAAGGCCGCTGGCTGGCGGATCGACCCGCCGGTGTCGGTGCCGGTCGCGGCAAGGCACAGGTCCGCCGCCACGGCCGAGGCC
>CAYGRI010000335.1:0-5793 GCA_964352155.1 uncultured Maritimibacter sp.
GTTTCAGACCGCGCCGGGTTTCGCCCCTGTCGCGGCGCCCCATACGCGAAAGCCGCGGCCCGTGTGGGACAGGTGCCGCCCCGGGCATGGCTTCAAGTGCCAAGGCGGTCGCCCGGCTAGAGATGGCCAAAGGATTTGCCCATCCGCAGCACGATCTCGTGGTAGCGCGCGCGGTCGGTGGCGGGATAGCTGATCTCGAACACATGCACGACGCCTTCCACAGTGTCGATCAGCACCCTCCGGTAGAACAGATCCCCGCCGGTCCGTCCCGCCATCACGTACCAACTGGCGCCGGCGGCCTGGTCGGTCACCGCGTCATAGGCCCCTAAAACCCGGTCCCGTTCCATCAGCGCACGAGGGCCCATCCTGTCCAGGTTGTGCTCGCCATAGACAAGAAAGCGGGCGAGGCCATCAACCGTCACAAAGGACCGGCCATCGCCGTTGACGGGCGGCTGCATGGCCTCGAACAGATCTGTGGGATAGTCGATACGGGTTCCGAAGCGGTCGTTGGTATAGCCCGTCCAAGAGCCTTCCGGCACCGGACTCGGGCCGCTGCGCCCGAGCGGCTCGATCGTGGACAGCCATGCCTTGGCATCGCCGGAGAAGAACTCGGCCCGGATGCGGAAGTCGGTCACATGGGCGAGAACCTCGGCGACGGATTGCGCGCCGCCGCCCAGCACCCAGCCCGGATCGTCAAACGACACTTCCTGCGCCTGCCAGCCCGGACCGACGGGCCCCGGAAAGGCGATGGCGGCGGTCATCCCGCCATTCGCAAGATAGATGTCGCCCAGCGCGCCGCCCTCGAAAGCCCCAAGATATGGGCCGCCCCGGGACCGGAGTGTGATGCGCAGCCCGCCGACCCCGCGCCAGTCCCCCAACAAAGACGGGGGCGCGATGATATAGCCGACCGCGCCGCCAGCGGGCGTAAAGACCTCCAGCACCCCGCCGCCGGATGGCCCGCCGACTGGCAAGGCCGCCAGTTTGGCCGATTGGCCGGTCCAGCCCTGCAGTCCCTTGGCGAACCTCACGGCCACATCCACCGGCGCCGCCACGGTCACAACAGTCGTGGGCACAGCAGTCGTGGGCACCGAATCGGGAATCAACTCGGGCACAGGGTCGGGAACGGCAAGGGGTGTGGAGGCCGTACCGCCGCCGCTGGTATGCCGGGTCGTGGAATACGCCTCTGGCGGGACACCAGTAGTGGAGACCGGGGCGGGCACAGGGCCAGGCATAGGGACGGTCAAAGGGACGGACAAAGGGACGGGCGCCGAGTCGGGCAGAGCGCCGGGCGCCGGGGCGGGCACCAGGTCGGGCACGGGTGCCGGTAAAGGAATCGCGACCGGAGGCGGTACGTCGGCCAGATCGTCTGGTGTCGCAGGCGGCGGCGTGACGTCATTGGCCGGGGCCTCGCCGTCCTGCGTCAGCCCATCCTCCACGACGCCGAGCGGGCCGGACTCTTCGGTGCCTTGGGCCAGCGCCCCGCTGCCGGACAGAACGACCAGCAGGGCCACATATGCGAACAATCGGGTCATTGGGTTCCTCCGGGGCTGGTCGGCTGGGTCGCTGGGCGGCAGGGTGGACAGGCCGGGCGCGCCCCTCACTTTCTCGTCTTCATACCGGTTCTCAGGATCTCGACAAACATCGGCCCCTCGGGTCCGCCCGACCGATCATAGATCATCTCTCCGGTCAGGTCAGTGCTCTTTGTGCCCGCCAGCGCGAAGGTCCCGGGCGCGGCGCAGGTGGTAAAACGCCAAGACCCGTACGGCACATCGCAGGCTTTCTTGCTTTCGCCTTCAGAAAAGCTACAGTCCTTGGACGCGAAGGAGGACGTGTGCAAATCCACGTTAGGAAACGCGCTGCCCGATTATGGGCATTAGGGAGGAAATTCATGACCAAATCCAAAGCAATGAACCGCAGATCTTTTCTGCGAAAGACTGCCCTCGGCGGCGGGGCGGCCGCTGGTGCGGGGCTTGCGGCCCCGGCCGTGCTGGCGCAGGCCCCTTATGTGATCAAGATGCAGACGTCCTGGGGCGCATCCAACATTTGGGACGAGTTCGCAAAAGACTACGCGATGCGCGTCGATCAGATGTCCGGGGGCCGGCTCAAGATTGACGTGCTTCCCGCCGGTGCTGTCGTGGCGGCGTTCCAGGTGCTGGACGCGGTCAACGACGGTGTGCTCGATGCCGCGCATTCGGTGCCGGTCTATTGGTACGGCAAGTCCAAGGCCGCGTCGCTGTTCGGCACGGGCCCGGTTCTGGGCGGGTCTGCCACGACGATGCTGTCGTGGTTCTATGCCGGTGGCGGCGACGAACTGTACCGGGAACTGACGCAGGACGTGCTGGGCCTGGACGTGGTTGGCTTCATGGGCTTTCCCATGTTCGCGCAGCCCTTCGGCTGGTTCAAGGGCGAGGTCAACACCGTCGCCGATCTGCAGGGCTTCAAATACCGCACCGTAGGTCTGGCCGCCGATCTGATGCAAAAGCTTGGCATGTCCGTCGCCCAATTGCCCGGCGGAGAGATCGTGCCCGCAATGGAACGCGGCGTGATCGATGCGTTTGAATTCAACAACCCGTCGTCGGACAAGGACTTCGGCGCGCAGGATGTGGCCAAGAACTACTATCTGTCGTCCTATCACCAGGCGTCGGAAAGCTTTGAGTTCCTGTTCAACCGCTTCACCTACGAAGATCTGGACCCCGACCTGCAGGCGATCCTGAAATACGGCGTCGAAGCCGTGTCGACCGCCAACACAGCCAAGGCGATGGATCGGTACTCGGCCGATCTGAAGTGGCTTCAGGAAGAAGCCGGCGTGACCGTCCACCGGACCTCGAAAGAGATCCTGGACGCGCAGATCAAGGCCTGGGACGAGCTGATCGTGGAGCTGGAGGCCGATCCGTTCATGAAAAAGACGCTCGACAGCCAGCGTGCATGGGTGGATCGCGTCGGCTTCTATGAGCTGATGAACGCTCCGGACTACGCGCTTGCCTACGACCATTACTTCCCCGGCAAGCTGGCTCTGTGATCCGCTGACATGACCTGATGGACCCCGGCGCGATGCCGGGGTCTTATTGTGCGTTTAGGGGAGGCACGCATGATCGGATTCATCCGGTTCGCCGACAATCTGTCGGCCTGGTTCGGCAAGGCATTCGCCTGGCTTATCGTTCTGATGGCCGTGGGCACCGGCTATGAGGTGTTCGTGCGCTATGTGCTCAACAGCCCGACCGCCTGGGCGCTGGATGTGTCCTTCATCATGTATGGCACGCTGTTCATGATGGGCGGCGCCTATACCCTGTCGCGCGGCGGCCATGTGCGGGGCGACTTTCTGTACCGGCTGTTCCAGCCCAGAACACAGGCCAAGCTGGACCTGGTGCTGTACATCATTTTCTTCTTTCCGGGCATTCTGGCGCTGATCTTTGCGGGGTGGAAATACGCCTCGCGGTCCTGGGGCTATACCGAGGTTTCGGTCAACAGCCCGGCGGGCGTGCCGATCTACCAGTTCAAGACCGTGATCGTCGCCGCTGGCATCTTGCTTTTCATCCAGGGCATCGCGCAGGTCATGCGCTGTATCCTGGCGATCCGTAGCAACGAATGGCTTGAGGCGGACGAAGATGTCTTCGAGACCGAAGACCTGCTGATGCGTGAGGCCGACAAGGCCGAGAGGGATCACCACCCATGACGGACCCACAAATCGCCCTGATGATGCTGGGGCTGTTCATCGTCTTTGTTTTCCTTGGCTTCCCGATTGCCTTCACGCTGATGGCGATGGGCATCGGATTTGGCTATTATGCCTATTACGACGAACGCCGGATGTGGCGGGCCTTTGACCGGCTGGAGGAGAACGCCAGCGGCTTTGACCAATGGTCGACCTGGCTGGAAGGGTTCACAAACAGCCGAATATTCGACCTGTTCGTAAACCAGACCTTCACAGTGATGTCGAACGAGGTGCTGACGGCCGTGCCGCTGTTCCTGTTCATGGGCTACATCGTCGAGCGCTCCAACATCGTCGACCGCCTGTTCGGCACCCTGAACATTGCGTCCAAGAACATCCCCGGGTCGATGGGCGTGGCCGCGCTGATCACCTGCGCCCTGTTCGCCACCGCCACCGGGATCGTGGGCGCCGTGGTCACGCTGATGGGCCTGCTGGCGCTGCCGCAGATGCTGAAAGCGCGCTATGATCCGTCCTTCGCCAGCGGCATCATATGCGCCGGTGGCACGTTGGGCATCCTGATCCCGCCGTCGATCATGCTGATCGTCTATGCGGCGGCCTCCAACGTCTCGATCGTCCGGCTATATGCGGCGGCGCTGTTGCCGGGGCTGACGCTGGTGGGGCTGTACCTTGTCTACGTCATGGGCCGCGCGATCCTACAGCCGTCCTCGGCCCCGCGCCCGACCGATGACGAGGTGCCCGACGTGCCCATGGGCCGGTTGTTGTTCATGATCATGACCTCGTTCCTGCCGCTGGCCTTCCTGATCATGGCGGTGCTGGGCTCCATCCTGTTCGGTCTGGCCACCCCGACCGAGGCGGCCTCCATCGGCGCGCTGGGCGGGATCTTTCTGGCCTTCGTCTACCGCGCCATGACCTGGCAGCGGATGCGCGAAAGCGTCTATCTGACGCTACGCACCACGGCGATGGTCTGCTGGCTGTTCGTCGGCTCATACACCTTCTCGGCCGTGTTCTCCTATCTGGGAGGCGAGCATGTGATTTCGGAATTCGTGCAGGGGCTGAACCTGACACCGGTGCAATTCCTGATCCTGGCGCAGTTGATCATCTTCCTGCTGGGCTGGCCGCTGGAATGGTCCGAGATCATCATCATCTTCGTGCCGATCTTCCTGCCGCTTCTGGTGTTCTTCGAAATCGACCCGTTGTTCTTCGGCATCCTCGTGGCGCTAAACCTGCAGACGAGTTTCCTGACACCGCCCATGGCCATGTCGGCCTATTACCTCAAGGGCATCGCCCCGCCAGAGGTGCGGCTGACGCAGATCTTCAAGGGCGTGATGCCGTTCCTGTTCTGCGTGATCCTGTCGATGGTGCTGATGTACCAGTTCCCGCAGATCGTCTTTTACCTGCCGGAGCTGTTCTATGGCAAATAACCCGCTGCTTGCGCTGGGCGCCGTGGCATTGCGCGACCGGCTGGCCAGCGGCGCCCTGACGGCGGTGGAACTGGCAGAGGCCTGTCTGGCCCGAATCGCCGCGCGCGAGGAGGAGGTGGGCGCCTGGGCCTGGATCGACCCCGATTTCGTGCGCGAGCAGGCCAAACGCCTGGATGCGCACCGCGCGTCAGGGCGGCCCATCGGCGCCCTGCACGGCTTGCCGGTGGGGCTGAAGGACGTGATCGACACGCTGCGGATCCCGACCGAGAACGGCTGCCCGGTCGATGCGGGGCGGGTGCCCAGGCGGGATGCCTTCGTGGTCGAACGGCTGAAAGCGATGGGCGCGGTCATTCTGGGCAAAACGGTGACGACCGAACTGGCCTTCATGCATCCGGGCAAGACGCGCAACCCCCATGCGCCGGGTCATACGCCGGGCGGGTCGTCGCAGGGATCGGCGGCCGCCGTCGCCGATGGCATGGTGCCGCTGGCGATTGGCACCCAGACCGGAGGGTCGGTGATCCGGCCCGCCTCGTTCTGCGGTGTAACCGGCTATAAGCCCAGCTTCGGCGCCATCCCCCGGCGCGGCGTGCTGATGCAATCGGGAACGCTGGACACGCTGGGCGTCTTCGCCTCGGACCCCTCCGGCGCGGCGCTGCTGGCCGAGGGGCTGTTCGGCCACGACCCCGAAGACGCGGCCACCCAGCC
>CAYGRI010000336.1:0-5789 GCA_964352155.1 uncultured Maritimibacter sp.
CGCGGGCGCATGGTGTCGCCGCCGGTCTTCCTTTAGGTTGCCGCAAGGCCGCGATGGAATCGCGGGCGTGCCAAACCAGATCCCGATCAGGAAGGAGCCTGCCAGAATCATGATACATCCTGCATTCTCGTTGCTGGCGCTGGGTTCGGCGGGTGATATCGCCGCCGGGGAGGGGTAGGCCGTGTCGCAGGCGCTGTTCCCGGATCCCGCCGACCCGGCCTTGACCTGCCCGGTCGAGGGGGTGGACCAGACCGGCGCGCCGGTGTCGCTGAAGGTGGTGACGGAGCGGCCGCTGACCATCTACCTCAACAGCCAGGAGATCGTCACGGCCATGACCATCGGTGATTACCCCGATTATCTGGCGCTGGGATTTCTGCTGAACCAGGGCATGTTGCACCGCGACGACGAGGTGACCGCGGTGGACTATGACGAGGAACTTGAGGTGGTCGTGGTGCGCACCGCCCGCACCACGGATTACGAGGACAAGCTGCGCCGCAAGACCCGCACCTCCGGTTGCGCCGTGGGCACGGTCTTTGGCGATATGATGGAGGGATTGCAGGGGGTTGCGCTGCCATCTTCTTCCATGCGCACCTCGTGGCTCTATGCACTGGCGCATCGGATCAACACGATGCCCAGCCTTTATCTGGAGGCCGGGGCGATTCACGGCACGGTGCTGTGCCAGCAGGACCGCCCGCTGGTCTATATGGAGGATGTCGGGCGCCACAACGCCGTCGACAAGATCGCGGGCTGGATGTTCCGGCATCAGATCCCGGCAGAGGACAAGATCATGTATACGACCGGGCGGCTGACCTCGGAGATGGTGATAAAATGCGCGCAGATGGGTATCCCGGCGCTGGCGTCCCGCTCCGGCTTCACCGCCTGGGGCGTGGAGATTGCGCGCCAGGTGGGGCTGACCCTGATCGGGCGAATGCGGGGGCGGCGCTTTGTCTGCCTGTCGGGGGCAGAGCGGCTGGTCTGGGATGCGGACCCGGCAGCCGTGCCCGAGGAATCGCCGCGCCATCGCCGGAAATCCGCCGATGTATGACATTCCGGGTGTGATCCTTGCGGGCGGGCTATCGAGGCGCATGGGCGGCGGCGACAAGACGCTGCTGCCGCTGGGCGGGACGCCGATCTTGTCGCACGCGGTGCGGCGGCTGAAGCAGCAGGTCACCAGCGTGTACCTGAATGCCAACGGCGATCCGACGCGGTTCGCGCCCTTTGGCCTGTCGGTGCTGCCCGACCCGCTGCCCGACCATCCGGGGCCGCTGGCCGGGGTGCTGGCCGGGATGGATCATGGCGCCGCCATGGGCGCCGACTGGGTCGTCACCATCGCCGGAGACACGCCGTTCTTTCCGCTCGACCTTGTCAAGATCCTCTCGGAAGCCATTGACAGTGAAGACAAACCCATCGCGCTCGCCGCGACGGAGACAGCGCAGCGGGTGTCGCTGCATCCGACCTTCGGGATGTGGGCGGTGGCGCTGCGCAAGGATCTGCGGCAGGCGCTGGAGGGGGGGACGCGCAAGGTGCTGGCCTGGACGGACCGGCACGGGGTGGCAAAGGCGCTCTTTCCCGGGGCGCCCTTCGATCCGTTCCTGAACATCAACACGGCCGAGGATCTGCAGGCCGCCGAAGACATTCTGCGGTCCGAGGCATGACCGGCGCGCGCGAGCCCCGGATGCAGCCGCCACCGCTGCGGAACGATTGCTTTGCCCTGCCGCCGGGCATCGACTGGGCGCCGGTGTCAGAGGCTCATGCCATGCTGCGCGACCGCCTGCATGCGGTGACGCCGGTGACGGAGGTTGTGTTGGCAAAGGCCTGCGGTCTGTTTCTGGCCGCCGATGTCACCGCGTCCCGGGCGCATCCGCCGGCCTCCAATTCCGCGGTGGATGGCTATGGCTTTGCGGGCGGCGTTGCCACCGACGCGGTGCATGAGCGGCCGCTGCTGCCGGGGCGGGCCGCCGCCGGGGTGCCGTTCGCCGAGACGGTGCCGGAGGGCCATGCGATCCGGATCCTGACCGGCGCCGTTTTGCCCCTGGGCGTCGATACCGTCGTACTGGAGGAGGACACCACGGCCGACCAAGGCCGAATCGCCTTTCGGGGGCCCCTGAAATCCGGCGCCAACACCCGGCGCGCGGGCGAGGATGTGGCCGCAGGCGCCACCGTTCTGCCGCGCGGACGCCGATTGCAGCCGCAGGATCTGGGCCTGCTCGCCTCTGTCGGGGTGACCCAGGTGCCGGTCCATGCCGGGTTGCGGGTCGGGGTGTTGTCGACCGGGGACGAGATTCACCCGCCGGGGCAGGCGATCGCGCCGCATCAGATCTATGACGCGAACCGGCCGATGCTGTTGGCGCTGATGCAGCGCTGGGGGTATCGCGCCGTCGATCTGGGCCATGTCCGCGATGATCGGGGCGCTCTGGCCGAGAGGTTGACCGAGGCACGGGGCCAGGTGGATGCGATCCTGACCTCTGGCGGGGCCTCGGCGGGGGACGAAGACCATGTCTCGGCGCTGTTGTCCGAAACGGGTACGATGGCGCTGTGGCGGATCGCGATCAAACCGGGGCGCCCCCTCGCGCTGGGGCTGTGGGATGGCGTGCCGGTCTTTGGCCTGCCCGGCAACCCGGTCGCGGCCTTTGTCTGTACGCTGATCTTTGCGGAACCGGCCTTTCGCCTGCTGGCGGGCGGCGGTTGGCGCGGGCCGTCCGGGGGAATGGTTCCGGCCGCCTTTGCCAAGCGCAAGAAATCCGGGCGTCGCGAGTATCTGCGGGCGAGGCTGACAGAGGCTGGCCGGGCCGAGGTCTTTGGGTCGGAAGGCTCCGGCCGGATTTCGGGGCTGAGCTGGGCCGACGGGTTGGTCGAGTTGGAAGACGGCGCGCGCGACGTGCAGCCCGGCGATCCCGTCCGTTTTCTGCCCTTCGCGGGGTTCGGCGCGGATTAACGGCGTGGCGCTTCCGATTCACCATGGCGCGTGGGCTTTGGTGCGCATTCAGGTGAAATCGAGGGCAATGCGCGCTTGAGACGCTTGCAAGCCGGTTTGTGCCGGCGCTGGCCATCCCGGCCAGAGGTTTCGGTGCGATCAGCCAGGCCGATTCGCCGGCCCGGGTCGGACCCTGGGTGCCAAGACCCGCCCATAAAACGGATCCTGACGTTATTGTTTCTCGTTCGCGCGGGGCTTAGCGGCCCCAGCTGCGCGCCACGCCGCAATCCATGTGAACGAATTTGGATCCGGTATAGCGGCCCACACCGCCCGCGTTACAGGCCTCGGCCGCGCGCGCCATTTGGCTGACGCTGCGCGAGAGCATATGCAGATCCGCAGCCTGTCCCTGCATGTGCAGCGAGTTCTTCGCCACGCCGGAGGAGCGTGAACGCAGCAGCGCATTCGTCGCCGGAGACCGGTAGCCGGAGAACAGGGTGTAAGGCTCGTTCGTGTCCAGCAGGTTCCAGGCCGCGGCCATAATGTCGATGGTCCGCATGTCGATGGAATGCAGGGCATCATTTCGCCAGTCGCGCATGAAATACGCGATTTCCTTCATGGCTTCGTTGATGTATTTGCCCTCGACCCAGTAGATCGTGTTCACTTTTTCGCCTGTTCGGCTGGAATACATCCGGATTTGCCGGATATCGCCCGCGCCGCGCAGGAATCCGGCCGCGTTGGAGAACGTGGGTGCTGCAGTGACCGCGGTAGCCGCGAATGCACCGAGCAAAGCACGCCTCGAAAGGCCCTTCGTGCTCGTCTTCATTTATAAGCGTCCCGTCGCTTGCCGTGTTCGCCGCTGTTTCCGCGGCCGTTTTTTTCGCCCAATCCCCAGGCGCATGGTCGTTCTGACACAGGTCGAACAAATTTCCAAGCGGCCCGGAGGCCATGATTCCAAAGTCCTTCTGGAATCGGCGAAAGTTTGCTGAAAATGAGTTAAGTTCGCGTTAAGCAAGCCCGACATATAGCCGGGGTGGGTTTGTTGCCTTTTTGTGTCAGGTCCTGCGCTGAACAATTTGTGATCCCCGCAAGAGAAAACGCAACGTTTAGTATGCGCAGGCACTGTGGTTGGGTGGCTCGCGCTCGTGGAAAAAGGAAGTCTGATGCCGTTGATGATTCGTAGAAAACTGACCGGGACGCTGGCCGCGGCCCTGCTGGTTGCAACAACGGCGCTGACGCTGCCGACCGGGGGCGCCTTTGCCCAGGGCAAGGTGACGCCCTTCATGTCGGCGATTGCCGAAGGGGCCGCGCTCGACCCTGAACTGGCGGCGTTCTACCGCGACAACGCCTATGCGCCGATCTGGACCGGCGACTCGCCCGAACATAAGGCACGGCGCGCGGCGCTGCTGATGGCGCTCAGCAAGGCGGACGATCACGCGCTGCCGGTCGACAGCTATAATGTCGACGCGCTTGAGGTCATGATGCGCAACATCAAGACCCAGCGCGATCTAGGCCGTGTCGAGGTGATGCTGTCCACGGTGTTCCTGAAATACGCCCATGACCTGTCCTCGGGCATCTTGACCCCGCGCAAGATCGACGAGGGCATCGTGCGCGACGTGCCACGCCGGGATGGCACCGAATTGCTGACCTCGCTGACAGAGGCGCATCCGGTGACCTTCCTGCGCAGCCTCGCGCCCACTGCGCCGGAATACAGCCGCCTGATGAAAGCGCGGATCGAGTTGCTGGAACAGATGGCCAAGGGCGGATGGGGGCCTCGGGTTCCGGCTGGCGCGCTGCGTCCGGGCGACCAGGGCAATGCCGTTGTCGCGCTGCGCAACCGGCTGATCGCCATGGGCTACATGGAGCGGTCGGCGTCGATGTCCTATGACGCGGCGCTGCAGCAGGCCGTTCAGATGTTCCAGCATGACTTGGGCCTGAACGCCGATGGCGTGGCGGGCGCGGGCACGATGTCTGCCATCAACATGCAGATCGAGGACCGTCTTCCCGGCATTCTGGTCGCGATGGAGCGGGAACGCTGGATGAATATCGAGCGGGGCAAGCGCCACATCTGGGTCAACCTGGTCGATTTCACCGCGTCGGTGGTGGATGACGGCGAAGTGACGTTCAAGACGCGCTCCGTGATCGGGGCGAATGACAGCGAACGGCGCAGCCCGGAATTCTCGGACGTCATGGAATACATGGAGATCAATCCCTATTGGAACGTCCCCAATTCCATCGCGGTGGGGGAGTACCTGCCGCGGATGATCGCCACAGGCGGGGCGGCGGCGCAACATCTGCAGCTTGTCGCCGGTGGCGGCCAGGTGGTGCCGCGCGGGGCGGTCAACTGGGCGGCCTATTCGCCGCGCACCTTCCCGTTCAACCTGCGCCAACCGCCCAGCCGGGGCAATGCACTAGGGCTGGTGAAGTTCATGTTCCCCAACCGCTACAACATCTATCTGCATGATACGCCTGCGAAATCCCTGTTCGCGCGTGATGTGCGGATGTTCAGCCACGGCTGCATCCGGCTGGCCGATCCGTTCGACTTTGCCTATCATCTGCTGGCCAAGCAGGTGGACAATCCGGTCGAGTATTTCCAGACGATCCTGAACTCGGGGCAGAACACTCGGGTGGATCTGGAAGTGGAGATTCCGGTGCATCTCGTGTATCGGACGGCGTTCATCTCGCCCAAGGGGCGGCTGAACTTCCGCAACGATTCTTATGGCCGGGACGCAAAGATCTTCAACGCTCTGGTGCGTGCCGGGGTTTCGCTGAACGCTCTGCGCAGCTAAGAGATCCGACATCGAGGCGCGGCGCGGGTCAGTGGCCCGCGCCGTTTTCTATTGTGAGTGAGAGGCCATGCGCAGGTTCAGCATTTCCC
>CAYGRI010000337.1:0-5774 GCA_964352155.1 uncultured Maritimibacter sp.
CCCGTCCTGGACCGGATGCGCGCCGCACCCACCCCGGAGCCGGAGGTGGCGGACACGCCCCCTGCCCCGCCGGAACCGGTGACAGAAGACGTGCCGCCCCAGGTCACGCCCCCCGCGCCAGAGCCGGTCCCGGACACCCTGCCCGAGGCCGACGTTTCGGTCCCCGAAGAAGCGCCGCGCGTGGCGCCCGAGCCCGTGCCCGACACGCCTGACACCACAGAGGTGGCGGACACGCCGACCCCGCCCGTGGATTCCGAGGCGGAGACGGACAGCATCGCCGAAGACACCCCGCCCGCCGCCCCCGAAGAAGCCACGACCGAGATCGTGACAGAGGCCGAAGTGCCCTCGCGCGCGCCGGACACGTCCTTTGCGCCGCCCGCCCGGCCCGCGCCACCGCCCGCGCCTGTCGCGGACACCGCGTCTGATACGCCGCCCGAGACATCCGCCGATACCCAGCCCGAGACACCGCCCGAGACCGCCTCCGAAACGCCGGCCCGGCCCGACGCGATCGCCGATGCCGTGGCGGGGGCTGTGGCCGATGCGCTGACCGGCCCGCCCGCCGGACCGCCCCTGAGCTTTGGCGAAAAGGAAAACTTCCGCGTCTCTGTGGGGCAATGCTGGAACCGGGGGGCGCTGTCCTCGGCCGCAGAGCGGACGACCGTCGTGGTCGGGTTTTCGATGAACCGCGACGGCACGCCGGATGCCGGGTCGATCCGGATGATCAGCGCCTCTGGCGGCGACGACACCGCCGCCCGCGCCGCGTTCGAGGCGGCCAGCCGCGCCATCCGCCGCTGCGGCGCGCGCGGCTTTAACTTGCCGACCGAAAAATACGCCCATTGGCAGGAGGTAGAGATCGTGTTTCGTGCCAGCGGACCCAGCTTTCAATGACCGGCGCCTGTCATACCGCCATACCTGCGCGATCACAGGCCCGCGCAAGGCTGCGCCACGGCAAGCCTGTGGGTGACATGCGCCTGTGCCTTGGAATAGCTATTCAGATGAAAGAGATTGAAATGCGAGTCACTCCGAAGAGAATGAGGCCAGAATGACCCGAATTCTGCTTGCTCTGATGTTCGCGCTGACCGGCCTGACCGCCGCAGCCCAAAGCCCCGGCCCCCTGCGGATCGAGATCTCCGAGGGCGTGATCGAGCCGTTGCCCTTTGCCATCCCGTCTTTCGTGCCGGAGAATGCGGGCGCCGACAATCTGGCCGCGCAGATCAGCCAGGTCGTCTCTGCCGATCTGGTCGGCACCGGCTTGTTCCGCGAGATCCCGAATAGCGCCTATATTTCCAGGGTCACCAGCTTTCAAAGCCCGGTGCAATATTCCGACTGGAAAGCGATCAACGCCCAGGCGCTGATCACCGGCGCGGTCCAGACCACCAGCGACGGGCGGGTGATCGTCAAGTTCCGCCTGTTCGACGTGTTTTCCGAGGCGCAGCTGGGCGACGGCCTGCAATTCGCGGCCAGCCAGGACAGTTGGCGGCGGAGTGCGCATATGGGGGCCGATGGGGTCTATGCGCGGATCAGCGGCGAGGGCGGCTATTTCGACAGCCGCGTGGTCTTTGTCTCCGCTTCCGGCCCCAAGAACGCCCGGCGGACGCGGCTGGCGATCATGGATTACGACGGCGCCAATGTGGAATTCCTGACCGACAGCAACGCGATTGTCCTGTCGCCGCGCTTTTCGCCCACCGGCGACCGGGTGCTGTACACCAGCTATGCCACCGGCAGCCCGCGCATCACCATCCTGGACGTGGACACGGTGCGCGCCCGGGTTCTGGAACAGCAGGCCGGGGCCATGTCCATCGGCGCCTCGTTCACCCCCGACGGGAAGCGCGTGATCTATTCCCTGGCGCGCGGCGGCAATTCGGACCTGTACGAGCTGAACCTCGCCACCGGGGCGCAGCGCCAGCTGACCAACGCGCCGTCGATCGAGACCTCGCCCAGCGTCTCGCCCGATGGCCGCTTCATCGTGTTCGAAAGCGACCGCTCCGGCACCCAGCAGTTGTACATCATGCCCTCCGGCGGCGGCCAGGCCACCCGGATCAGCGCGGGCCAGGGCCGCTATGCCGCGCCCGCCTGGTCGCCGCGCGGTGATCTGATCAGCTTCGTCAAACAGAACCGGGGCCGCTTTCACATCGGCGTGATGCGCACCGACGGGTCAGAGGAACGGCTGCTGACCGCCTCGTTCCTGGACGAAAGCCCCACCTGGTCGCCCAATGGCCGCGTCATCATGTTCACCCGCGAAAGCCAGGGGGCCACGGGGGCTCCCTCGCTGTATTCCGTGGATATTTCCGGCCGGAACCTGCGCCGCGTCCCGACCAATGGCGCCGCGTCCGACCCGGCCTGGTCGCCTCTGTTGCCGTGATTCGTCTGTTTCGATCTCTCGTTTCCGCGATCCTGTGCGCTTCGTTCCCAAGCGTCCGCGAACATGGTATCGTTTCTTATCGAGCAACAATGACCCGAAGAGGCTCCGACAGATGACAGTTTTCCGTATCGCCATCGGCGTATTGGCCATCGCCGCGCTGACGGCCTGCGCCAACCCCGACAGGTTCAACGACGACACGACGTCTGATTCGTCCTTCGATGATGTGACCGATGTGACGTCGGTGGGCGATGGCAGCGACCCCACCTCGCCGACCTATTTCAGCGAAACGGTCGGCGACCGCGTGTTGTTCCTGGTGGATCAGACCACGCTCAGCCCTGCCGCGCAGGGCATCTTGCAGCAGCAGGCCGCCTGGCTGATGCAGAACCCCGAATACAACGCCCGCATCGAAGGCCATGCGGACGAACAGGGCACCCGGGTCTACAACTTCAACCTTGGCGAACGGCGGGCAAATGCGGTGCGCGAATTCCTGATTTCTCAAGGCGTTGCCGGAAGCCGCGTGACCACGATCAGCTATGGCAAGGAACGGCCGCTGGAAATCTGCTCGGACGAGACCTGCTATGCGCAGAACCGCCGGGCGGTGACCGTGCTCAGCGCCGGGCCGATCAGCTAAGGGAGCACAGACGATGCGTTGGATGACCTTTCTGGCCGCCGGGGCGATCGCCCTTGCGGCGCATGGACCGGCAGCAGCGCAGGCTGACCAGACCCTTGCCGACATCCGCCAGGAGCTTTCGGTGGTCTATGTGGAAATCCAGCGGTTGCGGCGGCAATTGTCCACCACCGGCACGCCCAGCATTGCCGTGGGCGGCGCCACCGCGCTGGAACGGATGGACCGGATCGAGGCGGAACTGCGCCGCCTGACGAGCCAGACCGAAGCGATGGAGATGCGGATCAACAGGATCGTCGACGATGGCACCAACAAGATCGGCGATCTGGAGTTCCGGCTTTGCGAGCTGGAGCCGGGCTGCGATCTGGCCAGTCTTGGCGACACCCCGCGCCTGGGCGGCGGCACCGGGGCCGTCGCGCCGCCCGTGGCGACACCTCCCTCTAAACCCTCGGGCGGGGCAGAGATGGCGATGGGCGAGCAGCGCGATTTCGACGCCGCCCGTGCCGCGCTCGATGGCGGAAACTACCGCCAGGCCGCCAATCTCTTTGCCGCCTTCACAGAGACCTATCCCGGCGGCCCGATGAACGCCGAGGCGCATTTCCTGCGTGGCGAGGCGCTGGCGGCCCTGGGTGAAACCGGCGATGCGGGCCGGGCCTATCTGGCCAGCTTCTCCGGCCAGCCAAGTGGCCCCCGCGCCCCGGATGCCCTGCTGCAACTGGCGGTCACGCTGGCGGAGCTGGGCCAGCGCAACGAGGCCTGCGTGATGCTGGGCGAGGTTGGCGCCCGCTTCCCCGGTGCCCCGCAAGTCGGTGTGGCGCAACGACAAATGGCCTCGCTCGGCTGTTCCTGAGCCGTCGCGGTCCGGACGTGACGCTGCCCGACAGGATTGCCGATGCCTTCGACGATGCCCGGCCCAACCGACTGTGCGTTGCCGTTTCCGGCGGCGGGGATTCGATGGCGCTGCTGGACCTGGTGCTGGCGGTGTTCGGGCGGTCACTGCCGATCGAGGCGGTGACCCTGGACCACGGATTGCGGCCAGAAGCGCGGGACGAGGCGGCGCTGGTCGCCCGGTTCTGCGCAAAGAACGGCGTGCCCCATAGCGTCCTGACCTGGCGGGCCGAGGGCGCGGGAAACCTCATGGCACGCGCCCGTGACGCCCGCTACCGCTTGATCGCGGATTGGGCCAGGCAGCGCGACATCGACCAGGTGGCGCTTGGCCATACGGCGGATGACGCGGCAGAGACCTTTCTAATGCGGCTGTCCCGTGCGGCGGGGGTCGACGGGCTGGCGGCGATGCAACGGCTCTTTGACCGCCACGGCGTGACCTGGCGGCGCCCCTTGCTCGGCGTCTCCCGCGCGGAATTGCGCGGCTGGCTGGATCAGCGCGGCATCGGCTGGGCCGAAGATCCGACCAATGACGATCCCGCCTACGAGCGGGTGCGGGTGCGCAAGCTGTTGACAAGGCTGGCACCACTGGGGATCGACGCGGGCCTTCTCGGCCGCGTGGCCGGGCAACTTGGCGACGCCCGCGCCGCCCTCGACCATTACACCGCGCTGGAAGCCCGCCGCCTTGTCCGGCTGGACCGGGGCGATGTGCTCCTGACCCGCGCGCCCGACCCGGACATCCCGCCAGAGATCGAGCGCCGCCTGCTGGTGGCCGCCCTGTGCTGGGTGTCCGGCGCCCCCTACCCGCCCCGCGACACCACGATCCGGGCCCTGCGCGCCGCTCTGACCACACGGGGCAGCACGACGGCTGCGGGCTGCCACGTCTCGCATCTGCCCACGGCGCCCCGACAGCCAGCGGGCATCCGGATCACCCGCGAGTTCAACGCGGTCCGCGCCCTGACCACCCCGACCGAAGCGTTGTGGGACGGCCGCTGGCGCCTGAACGGCCCCCACGCGCCCGACCTGGAGGTGCGCGCCCTTGGCGAGGCTGTGGCACGATGTCCCGCCTGGCGCGAGTCCGGTCTGCCCCGCGCCAGCCTTTGCGCATCGCCATCGGTCTGGCGGGGCGGTGTTTTGGCGGCGGCCCCCCTGGCCGGGCTGTCAAATGGCTGGTCCGCAACCCTGGCACCGAATCGCCATGAATTTAACTCATTGGCGTTATATCGTTGAAGATCCGGCGCCGATCCTTATCTTGTGCCAGAAGGGCCCGAACCAATTGTCCGGGTCGAGTTGGAGGACTTTCCTTGGGTAACGCCAGAAATATCGCCTTTTGGGTCGTGCTGTTCCTGCTGATCCTGGCGCTTTTCAACCTGTTTTCAGGCGGTCAGTCGACCATGTCGACGCGGTCGATCAGCTATTCGGACTTTGTCGAGCGGGTCGAGAACGGCAGCGTCAACTCCGTCACTCTGGACGGAGAGCGGATCATGTTCCGCGGCAATGACGGTCAGGACTATCTGACCATCCGTCCCGAGGGCGCGGATATCACCGATAGCCTCATCGCCAATGACGTGGTTGTGAACGCCAAACCGCAGGAACAATCGGGCTTTCAGACCATCCTGATGACCTTCCTGCCGTTCCTGCTGCTGATCGGCGTCTGGATATACTTCATGAACCGGATGCAGGGCGGCGGCCGTGGCGGGGCGATGGGCTTTGGCAAGTCCCGCGCCAAGCTGTTGACCGAAAAGCATGGGCGCGTGACCTTCGACGATGTCGCCGGCATCGACGAGGCCAAGGAAGAGCTGGAAGAGATCGTGGAATTCCTGCGCAACCCGCAGAAATTCTCGCGTCTGGGCGGCAAGATCCCCAAGGGCGCGCTTCTGGTGGGCCCTCCGGGCACCGGTA
>CAYGRI010000338.1:0-5745 GCA_964352155.1 uncultured Maritimibacter sp.
GTCCCCGCCCACCCGGCGCAGGCTTTCGATCTGCTCGGCCACGGTGCAGCTGACCCCCGGCATCGTTAGCGCCCGGTTGGTCCCCAGCAATCCCATGTCCAGCCCCGCGGCATGCAGCAGGAACCCCACCGCCGACCGGGGCGAGGCATGCCAGTGCCGCACGCTCTCGTCGACCGGCAGCACCGCCTCCATCCCATTCAGCGGCTCGCGGATGATGCCCGAAAAGAACGAGGAGGCCGCCAGATTAGCCTTGCCGGGCCGAACCACGATGGTCGGCAACCGGATCGAGACGGCATCGGCGATTCCCTTGCGCCCCAGATCGTTAAAGATCATCTCGGCCATGACCTTCTGGGCGCCATACGAGGTCTGCGGGGTCAGCGGCTGGTCATCCGGGATCTTATCTGGAAACGGCGGGCCGAACACCGCGATGGACGAGGTGAACACCACCCGCGGCCGATAGGCCCCGCCAGAGGCGCGATGGGCCTCCTCCAGGCGGCGGCCTAGATGCAGCACCGCGGCGCCGTTGATGTTCCAGCCCTTCTGGAAATCCGTTTCCGATTCCCCCGACACGATGGCGGCCAGATGAAAGATCACATCGAATCGCGCCGCGACTAGCGCGTCCAGCGCTGCGGTATCGCCAAAGTCCCCCACGATCCGCTCCGACGCCGGCGCCCCGCCCGCCGGAAAGCCCAGATCGAACAGCGCCACCGCGATGCCCATGTCTCCGTTCAGCCCGTGACTCGACAGGTGATGCGCCAGCTTCTGGCCCACCATACCGCCGCCCCCGATGATCAGCACCTTTCGCATTACCGCTCTCCTCCCTTGCATTTCCGCGTTGCGGCCGACCCTAGCTTTTTGCAAAGCTTTGGAATAGGCCTGACTTGCGCAGACCGGGCCCAACCCGGAAAGGGCCGGGCGCCACTGGAGGATTTACATGACAAATGAACGGCTTGCAGGCAAGCGCGCGCTTGTGACAGCGGCGGGACAAGGCATCGGCCGCGCCTCGGCGCTGGCCATGGCAGAGGCGGGTGCCCATGTCTTTGCCACCGATATCAACGAAGCCGCGCTGGCCGACCTGTCGCATCCGAACATCGAGACCTTCGTGCTGAACGTGCTCGACGACACTTCTGTGGCCGAGGGGGTGACACGCGCCCAGCCGAATGTTCTGTTCAACTGTGCGGGCTTTGTCCACGCGGGCTCCATCCTCGAATCGACGGATGCGGAATGGGACTTTGCCTTCGACCTGAACGCCAAGGCCCAGTACCGGATGATCCGCGCCGCCCTGCCCGGCATGATCGAGAGCGGCGGCGGGTCCATCGTGAACATGTCCACCGTGGCCAGCTCGGTGATGGGGGTGCCCAACCGCTTCATCTACACCGCCTCCAAGGCGGCGGTGGTCGGGATCACCAAATCCGTGGCCATCGACTATATTTCCAAGGGGATTCGCTGCAATTGCATCTGCCCCGGCACAGTCGACAGCCCCAGCCTGCATGAACGCCTGCGCGCCACCGGCGATTACGACGCCGCGATGGCCGCCTTCGTCGCCCGCCAACCCATGGGCCGCATCGCCACCGCCGAAGAGATCGCCGCGCTGGTCGTCTATCTGTCGTCGGACGAAAGCGCCTACATCACCGGCCAGGCCCATATCATTGACGGCGGCATGTCGCTGTAATTCCCGGAGACTTTTCATTCATGTCCGACAAACCCAAGCTGCGCTCGCGCCAATGGTTCAACAACCCTGACAACCGCGAGATGACCTCGCTGTATCTGGAGCGTTACCTGAACTACGGCCTGACCCGCGAAGAGCTGCAATCCGACAAGCCGATCATCGGCATCGCCCAGACTGGCAGCGACCTGTCGCCCTGCAACCGCCACCATATCGAACTGTCCAAACGGGTCCGCGACGGCGTGATCGCCACCGGCGGCACGGTGATGGAAATCCCCGTCCATCCGATCCAGGAAACCGGCAAGCGCCCCACCGCCTCGCTGGACCGCAACCTGGCCTACCTCAGCCTCGTGGAATCGCTGTTTGGCTATCCGATCGACGGCGTGGTGCTGAATATCGGCTGCGACAAGACCACCCCCGCCCTGCTGATGGCCTGCGCCACCGTGGGCATCCCGGCCATCGCCCTGTCCGTCGGCCCGATGCTGAACGGCTGGTTCAAGGGCGAACGCACCGGGTCGGGCACCATCGTCTGGAAGGCGCGCGAATTGCATGCGGCGGGCGAGATCGACGACGACGGCTTTTTCGAGATTGTCGCCTCGTCCACCCCTTCCACAGGCTATTGCAACACGATGGGCACCGCCACCACGATGAACAGCCTGGCCGAGGCGCTGGGGATGCAATTGCCCGGATCCGCCGCGATCCCCGCCCCCTACCGCGAGCGCGGGCAGATCGCCTATGAGACCGGCAAGCGCATCACCGCCATGGTCCACGAGGATCTGACCCCCGCCAAGATCATGACCCGCGAGGCGTTCGAGAATGCCATCGTCGTCAACTCCGCCATCGGCGGCTCGACCAATGCGCCGGTGCATCTGAACGGCATCGCGCGGCATCTGGGCATCCCGCTGGACAACGACGACTGGCAAAGCGTCGGCTACAAGGTGCCCTTGATGGTCAACCTGCAGCCCGCCGGGGAATACCTGGGCGAGGATTACCACCGCGCCGGCGGCGTTCCCGCCGTGATCGGCGAACTGCTGGCGGCGGGCTTGCTGCCCCACCCCGACGCCCTGACCGTGAACGGCAAGACCATCGCCGAGAATTGCGCCGACAAGCGCACCCTGAACGAGGCTGTGATCAAGACCGTCGCCGCGCCGATGCTGACCGATGCGGGCTTTATCAACCTCAAGGGCAATCTGTTCGACAGCGCGATCATGAAGACCAGCGTGATCAGCCCGGAATTCCGCACGCGCTATCTGGAAAACCCCGCCGACCCGATGGCCTTCGAAGGCCGCGCCATCGTGTTCGAGGGGCCAGAGGATTTCCACCGCCGCATCGACGATCCGGAACTGGAGATCGACGTCAACTGCATCCTGATCATGCGCGGCGCCGGCCCCATCGGCTATCCCGGCGGCGCCGAGGTGGTGAACATGCGCCCGCCGTCCTATCTGCTGAAACAGGGCATCCACGCCCTGCCCTGCATGGGCGACGGGCGGCAATCGGGCACGTCGGGCAGCCCCTCGATCCTGAATGCCTCGCCCGAGGCGGCGGATGGCGGCGGCCTGGGCATCGTGCGCACCGGCGACCGTTTGCGCATCGACCTGGCCAAGGGCACCGCCGACATGCTGATTTCGGACGAGGAACTGGCCAAGCGCCGCGCCTCTGTCGATACCGGCAGCTTTGCCCCCGAAAGCCAGTCGCCTTGGCAAGAGATCTTCCGTGACAGGGTGCGCCCCTTCTCGGAGGGGATGACGCTGAAAGGCGCCGATGCCTACCGCGAGATTGCCCGCAAACACACACCGCGCGACAACCATTGACCGGACATCCGCCCCGGGCCCGTCCGTTGGCGCGGCGCGGATGTCACGCATTCCAAAGGAGACGACCATGAAACTCTGCCGCTATGGTGCCCCCGGCGAAGAAAAGCCCGGCCTGATCGATGCCGACGGAAACATCCGTGACCTCAGCCCCCATCTGAGCGATATCGCCGGGCCTGCGCTGAATGACGCGGCGCTGGACCGGATCCGCGCCATCGACATCAACACGCTGTCGGTGGTCAAAACCACCCCGCGCTACGGCCCCTGCGTCGGCAACACCGGCAAGTTCATGTGCATCGGCCTGAACTATTCCGACCATGCCGCCGAAACCGGCGCCAGCCTGCCAGAGCATCCGATCCTGTTCATGAAGGCCAATTCCGCCATCGTCGGCCCCAATGACGACGTGGTGATGCCGCGCGGTTCCACCCACACCGATTGGGAAGTCGAACTGGGCGTCGTCATCGGCACCAAGTGTAAATATGTATCCGAGGCCGATGCGCTGAACTATGTCGCGGGCTATTGCACGATCAACGACGTGTCCGAACGCTACTTCCAGGCCCATATCTCGGGCCAGTGGACAAAGGGCAAATCCTGCGACACCTTCGGCCCCACCGGCCCCTGGCTGGTCACCCGTGACGAGGTGCCGGACCCGCAGGCGCTGGACATGTGGCTGGATGTCAACGGCAAGCGCATGCAGAACGGCAGCACCAAGACGATGCATTTCACCGTGGCGCAGTGCATCGCGCATCTGTCGACCCTGTTCACCCTGCATCCGGGCGACATCATCTCGACCGGGACGCCTCCGGGCGTGGGGCTGGGGATGAAGCCGGAGCCCGTCTACCTCAAGGAAGGCGACGTGATGGATGTGGGCATCGAGGGCCTTGGCACGCAGCGCCAGGTGGTGAAGGCCGAGGCATGAGCAAACCGCATGTTCTGATGCTGGGCGGCAACGAGGCCGTCCGCGCCCGCCTCGCCGAAGTGTTCGAGGTGCATTCCGGCGATCTCGACGCGATCCTCGCCTCTCACGGCGACCGGATCGAGTATGTGCTGGCGATGTATTCCGGCAAGGTGGATGCCGCCCTGATGGATCGGTTGCCAAAGCTCAAGGCGATCTCGAATCACGGCGTCGGCTATGATGCCATCGACACCCAGGCGGCGGTAACGCGGGGCATTGTGGTCACCCACACCCCGGATGTCCTGAACGACGAGGTGGCGAACACCACGATCCTGCTGCTTCTGGCCTGCGCCCGGCAATTCCTGCGCGACGAAGACTACGTCCGCTCTGGCCGCTGGGAGGTCGAGGGCACGGCGCCGCTCACCCGCTCGGTCCGGGGCAGCACGGTCGGTATCGTCGGGATGGGCCGCATCGGCCAGGCGATCGCGGAAAAGCTGTCCGCCTTCGGGACGCATATCGCCTATCATACGCGCAGTGAAAAAGATGTGCCCTACCCCTATTACGCCGATCTGACGGCGCTGGCAGAGGCGTCGGACTACCTCGTCGTCATCATCCCCGGCGGCGCCGCGACCAAGCATCTGATCAACGAAGAGGTGATCAACGCGCTTGGCCCGAACGGTACGCTGATAAACGTGGCGCGCGGCTCGGTGGTCGACGAACCGGCGCTGATCAAGGCGCTTCAGGACGGGCGGCTGGGCTTTGCCGGGCTCGACGTGTTCGAACAGGAACCGCATGTGCCGGCGGAACTGCGGGCGCTGAAAAACACGGTACTTCTGCCCCATGTCGGCAGCGCCACGGTGGAAACGCGGACCGCCATGGGCAACCTGGCCTGCGACAACCTGATTTCGATGCATCAGACGGGCAAGGCGATGACGCCGGTCCCGGAATGCCGCGATCTGTGACACCGCCTTGGGGGTTCGGGCCATGCGCAGCGTCCGAACCCCACCCTGATCCAGATCCGCCCTGCCAGAGCCTTGCCCGCCCCCGCAAAGCCGTCAGCTCGCCCAATCGTCCGGAATACGCGGCGTCGCAGCAAGCAGTCTGCGGGTGTAATCTGCAGCGGGCGCCGCAAACACGCGCTCCGTCTCGCCGGTCTCGACGATCCGGCCCGCCTGCATCACCAGAACCCGGTCGGTCACGGCGCGCACCACCGACAGGTCGTGGCTGATGAACAGATAGCTCAGCGAAAACCGCTGCTGCAGATCCGCCAGCAGATCGAGGATTCGCGCCCGGATCGACACATCCAGCGCCGACACCGCCTCGTCCAGCACCACCAGACGCGGCCGGATCAGGATCGCCCGCGCAATCGCGATGCG
>CAYGRI010000339.1:0-5738 GCA_964352155.1 uncultured Maritimibacter sp.
ACCCCGTGCAGCGGCAGATGTTCCCTTCGAGATAGTCGCGGATCTCGGCCTCGCTGGGCTTGGGGTTCTCTTTCAACAAGGCGGCGGCGGACATCACCATGCCCGGCGTGCAGAACCCGCATTGCAGGCCGTGGTGGTCCTGGAACGCCTGCTGGATGGTGTTCAGCGAGCCATCGGCATTGGCCATGCCTTCGATGGTGGTCACCTCGGCGCCCTCGGCCTCGGCGGCGAACATGGTGCAGGCCTTGACCGCGGCGCCGTTCACATGAACGACGCAGGCGCCGCACTGGCTGGTATCACAGCCGATATGGGTCCCGGTCAGGCCCAGCGGACCGCGCAGAAAATCTGACAGCAGCGTGCGGCCTTCAGCCTCGCCAGACGCGGCTTTTCCATTCACGGTCATTGATACAGTCGGCATATCGTACCTCCCTTGGTCCTGGTTTGAAGAAACTAAACACCAACCGGGGCGCAAGGGAAACCGCCGATTGCGCGGGCCGCAACTTTTGTGCTCCCGCGCCGGGCGCTTTGGCCGGCCGCCGCAGCACAGCCTGACACTGCAACCGCGTGGCCCCGCGCGCCTGAACCGGACCTCCCGAATTCGGCGTCCATTCGCTCATATTGATAAAAAAAAGGTCAATAATCACTATTCCTAGTAGCCGATTGGCCACTGACACGCTACAATTCGCGTAACCCGCATCAAAGCGGGAGGAAGGGAGACAAGAGTGGGCAACAAGCTCACCGCGGTCTTGAGGCGGTATGTATTTCCGGCAATCGCAGCAGCGCTGTTGTTTGCCCCATCGGCATTTTCTTTGGAACGGGTGATCCTGCGGGTCGCCGGGACCGACCGGGACTTGCGAAAAGATCTGAAGGCGGCGTCTCTGGTGATCGCCGCCGAAGCAGAGGGACGAAAATCGGCAGAGACGATCTTTGCCGCGGCCCTGTCCGACTATGCCCGGATGCTCGAGGCGCTGTATGCCGAAGGCTATTACAGCGGCGTGGTCAATATCCTGATCGACGGGCGCGAGGCGGCGGAAATCCCACTCCTGTCCACCCCCGATGACATCAAGGTGGTCGACATCCGCGTCGATCCGGGCCGGGTGTTCGTGTTTGGCGATGTGACCGTCGGGCCGCTGGTGCCCGGCACGCTGCTGCCGCCGGGGTTCCGTCCGGGCAAGACCGCCAAGGCCCCCGTAGTGCTGGACGCGGTCGATGCCGCGACAGACAGGTGGCGGTCCGAAGGCTATGCCAAGGTCACCATAGCGGCCGAGGCGGTGTCGGCCGATCACAAGACCCAGCGCCTGGACGCCGCCGTCAGCCTGGCGCCCGGCCCCAGGGTCAAGTTCGGCGCCCTGGTCATCGAGACCCCAAGCCGGGTGCGCGCCAATGCGATCCGCCGGATCGCCAGCCTGCCGGAGGGAGAGCCGTTTTCCCCCGAGGCGGCAGAGGCGGTCGCGCAGCGCCTGCGCCGGGCGGGAGCCTTTGGCTCTGTCACCTTGAAAGAGGCCGACACGCTGGGCCCCGACAATGAAATGGACATGCTGCTGACGGTGACTGACCGCCCGCGGCGGCGGCTGGGCTTCGGCGCCGAGATCGCCTCGTTCGAGGGGGTGGAGCTGTCCAGTTTCTGGCTGCACCGCAATGCCTTTGGCGGGGCCGAACAGTTGCGCTTTGATGCCGAGGTGCGCAATATCGGCGGCTCCAGCGGGGTCGACTGGCTGCTGGGCGCGCGCCTTGACCTGCCCGGCCCCTTCGGCCGCAACACGCGCGGCTTTGCCTATGCGAATTTCGAACATCTCGAAGAACCCACCTTCACCAGCGACACGCTGTTGCTGGGCCTTGGCGCCGGAGAGCGGTTCACGGATACGGTCGATGGCGAAATCGCGGTGGGCTTTCTGTACGGCGAAACAACCACGGCCTTCGGGTCGCTGACCTATTCGCTGCTGACCCTGCCCACGACGCTGACCTTCGACAATCGCGACGACAGGCTGAACCCCAGAAAAGGCTTTTACGTCAAGGGCACCGTCACCCCCTTTCTCGGGCTGAACGGGGTCAGCTCGGGCGGGCGCAACGTTATCGACGCGCGAACCTATCATGGCTTGGGGGCGCAAGACCGCGTGGTCCTTGCCGGGCGGCTGCAATTCGGGTCCATCGTGGGATCGCCCCTGGACGAGACCTATCCCAGCTTTCTGTTCCATTCCGGCGGCGCAGGCACGGTGCGGGGCCAGCCCTATCAATCGCTGGATGTGGATGTGGGCAACGGCTTTCGCGCCGGCGGGCGCAGCTTTGTCGGCCTGTCCAGCGAGATCCGCGCCGATGTCACCGAGGCCATCGGCCTCGTGGCCTTTGCCGACGCGGGCTACATCGGGGCAGAAGAGATTTACGACGGCAGCGGCGACTGGCACGCGGGCGCGGGTCTGGGGCTTCGGTATCAGACCGGACTGGGCCCGATCCGGCTGGATGTGGCGGCGCCGATCAGTGGCACGACCGGCGACGGCGTGCAGATCTACGTGGGAATCGGGCAGGCCTTCTGATGCGCAAATTTGCAATGACGTTGCTGATGCTGCTTCCGGGGATGGCCCTGGGGCAGACGGCGGATGAAGAGCGTGACCGGGGCATCCTGCAAGCGTTCATCGAAGACAACCTGTCCGCCGCGGGCCGCGAGGTTCGGATCGAAGGGTTCCGCGGCGCGCTGTCGTCGCGGGCCACGCTGGACCGGCTGACAGTCGCGGATGAGGACGGTGTGTGGCTGGTGCTGGAGGGCGCCGCGCTGGACTGGACCCGCTCTGCCGTGCTGCGCGGCCGGCTGGAGGTCAACGAAGTGTCCGCCGACAAGCTGGTCCTGACCCGTTTGCCCAGGACCGAAGACGCCGCCCCCACCCCCGAGGCGCCAGGCTTTGTCTTTGCGCTGCCCGAATTGCCGGTATCGATCAACCTCGCCAAGCTGGAGATCACGCGCGCCGAATTCGGCCCCGCCGTCCTGGGCCAGGCGGTTGTCCTGGGCCTGACGGGCGCGGCCTCTCTGGCCGAGGGCGCCGGCGCGGTAGAGTTGGGCATCAACCGGCTGGACGGGCCTCAGGGGCGGATCGCCGTTTCGGGCAAATACGCGAATGCGACGCAGGATCTGACGCTGGCACTGGATTTCCGCGAAGAGGCGGGCGGAATCGCGGCGGGGTTGCTGACCCTGCCCGACAACCCGGCGGTGGAACTGGTGCTGGTGGGCGACGGCACGCTGGACGATTTCTCGGCCCAATTGCGCCTTGCCACCGATGGCGAACAGCGGATCGCCGGGCGGATCACATTGGGCGCCCTGCCCGTGACCGGCGACGCCCCGCCCGACCGCCGCTTTGGCGCCGATATCAGCGGCGATCTGGCCCCGCTGCTGGCCCCCGACTACCGCGACTTCGTCGGGGACTCGATCACGCTGGATGTGGCCGGGTTCCTGCGCGGCGACGGTGCGCTGGATCTGGAACGGCTCAACATGCAGACCGGATCCGTCATGCTGACCGGCGCGCTGTCGCTCGGGCCGGACAAATGGCCCTCGCGGATCGCGGTGTCCGGCCAGATCGCATCGCCCGTCGGGGGCGAGGTTCTGCTGGCGATCCCGGGGCCGAAAACCTGGGTCGAACGGGTCGACCTGACGGTGAATTACGACGTCGCCGCCGGGAATGGCTGGCAGGCCGAAACCGTCATCACCGCGCTGCGCCGCAGCGACGTTTCGGTGGCGCGCGCGGCCCTCGGCGGCAGCGGCGCGTTGCAGCGCGGCGAGGGGCTGGAGATCGGGATGGTGTCCGGTGGCGTGACCCTCGACATCGCCGGGATCGCGCTGGCCGATCCCACCCTGGCCACGACGGTGGGCACAGCCCTGTCGGGCACCGTGAACGTCGCCTATACCGAGGCACAGGCGCTGGAGCTGAGCGATTTCGCCCTGATCAGCGGCGATGTCACCCTGGCCGGCGACGCGACGTTTAGCGGCTTCTGGGCCGGCGGCAGCCCCACCATCGACGGCGCGGTGACGCTGAAAACCGGGGGGCTGTCGCGCTTTGCTCCGATCAGCGGTCTGGACCTTACCGGGGCCGGAGAGCTTGCCCTTTCGGGCCGGATAGAGCCGCTGGGCGGAGCGTTTGACCTGAAACTCGCCGGGACGACAGTCGATCTGGGGATTGCGAACAAGTTTCTCGATCCCTTGATCACCGGTGCGGGCCGAATCGACACGGCGCTGCGCCGGTCGTCCGCCGGGATCGCGCTCGACCGGCTTCGGATCGTGACACCGGCCACCGAATTGACAGCCTCTGGCGCGCTGGCGACCGGCGCGGCGGATCTGCGCTTTTCCCTCGCCGTGGCGGATGCAAGCGTCGTCGATCCCGCGCTTGGCGGCGCGGCGCGGCTCAGCGGCACCGCCGTGCAGACCGAAGATACCTGGACCCTCTCGACCCAGGTGGACGCGCCGGGCGGGGCTTCTGCCATCGTCGACGGCTCCGTCGTGATCGGCGCGGCGGGCGTGGGCGCCCTGACCGGCATCGCGGATATCGTCGTGACCTCGCTGGCCCCCTATTCCGCCCTCGCGGGCCGCGATCTGAGCGGCGGGATGACGGTGACGCTGGCGGGCGCGGGCGACCTGACCACCGGCACGCTGGAGGCCACCGTCATGGGCATGGCCCGCGACCTGGTGCTGGGCATCGACGCCGTCGACAGGCTGATGGCGGGCGAAGCGGATCTGACCGTCGATCTGGCGCGCGACACCGATGGCGTGCTGACCGTGCGGACCGGCGTGTTCGAGACCCCGCAAGGCGGCGCGGCGGTGGCCGGAACGCTGGGCGGCGACGGCGCGCGGCTCGATTTCGATATCAACCTGGTGGATTTGGCGCTGTATCTGCCCGACTTGTCCGGGCGGGCCGGGGCGCGCGGCAATGTCATGCAATCCGGCTCCGACTGGCAGATCGTCGCCGATCTGACTGCCCCCGGCGGCGCCACGGGCACTCTGCGCGGCGCCGTCACTGTAACCGATGGCGTGCCCGGGCCGATGGCGGTGGCCGGGTCCGTCGCTGCCGGCGATCTGGCTCCCTATTCCGTGCTGGCGGGCCGCAGCCTTGGGGGCGGCGTCGCGCTGTCGATCAACGCCACCGGCGATCTGCGCGACCTGACCGGGCGGGCCGAGATCTCTGGTACGGCGCGGGATCTGGCGCTGGAGGTGGATCTGGCGGACCGGCTGCTGGCGGGCCAGACCACCCTGGCGGTCACGGCCGCCCGCGCGGCGGATGGCACGGTCACGTTCGAGCGCGGCCGCATCGCCAACCCGCACCTCTCTGTCGATCTGTCGGGCAACCTGAGCGGTGTGACCGGGCGTCTCGCCTATGATGTGGCGTTGACCGATGCCGGGCTGATCCTACCCGCCCTGTCAGGCGCCGCCTCGGCGCGCGGGCTGGTGACCAAGGCGGGCGATGTGCTGCAAATCGACAGCCGCCTGGCCGCACCGGGAGAGACCACCGGCACTGTCGCGGGCAGCCTGTCGCTGGAGGATGGCGTGCCCGGTCTGGTGATGGGCACGGCCCGGATCGACGTGGCGCGGCTGGCGGCCTTCTCGGCGCTGGCGGACCGGGATCTGGACGGCGCCATCTCGATTGACCTAACGGCAGAGGGCGATCTGCGCAACCTGACCGGCAGCGCCCAGGTCACGGCGAACGGACTGGATCTGGCGCTTGGCTTCGACGGCGCCGATCGTGCGCTGGCGGGGGAAAGCG
>CAYGRI010000340.1:0-3063 GCA_964352155.1 uncultured Maritimibacter sp.
GGTTACGAAGGTGCCCGGGATCACCACGTACGACTTGCCGCCCTCGGGGACGGCTTCACCGAATTTCGAGCGGCAGAACTTGGTCACGCGGCTGACGAAGTTGCCCAGCACATCGGCCAGGTCCTTGTTCACCGAAGCCTGGAAATTCTCCCACGTGAACTCGGAATCCGAATTCTCCGGTGCATGGGACAGCAGCCACCAGCGCCAGTAATCGGCGGGCAGAATCTCCAGCGCCTGATCCATGAATACGCCGCGGCCCTGGCTGGTGGAAAACTGGCCGCCGTCATAGTTCAGGTAATTGAACGACTTGATGTAATCGACCAGCTTCCACGGATCGCCCGAGCCGATGATCGTCGCCGGGAAGGAAAGGGTGTGAAACGGCACGTTGTCCTTGCCCATGAACTGGACATATCGCACGTCGTCCGCACCCTCGTCCGTCCGCCACCAGCGGCGCCAGGCGGCATCGTCCAGCCCCTCGCCATCGGACCATTCCTTGGTCGCGGCGATATATTCGATGGGTGCGTCGAACCAGACGTAAAAGACCTTGCCCTCCATCCCCGGCCAGTCCTCCGCACCCTTCTTCACGGGCACGCCCCAATCCAGATCTCGGGTGATCCCGCGATCTTGCAGCCCGTCGCCGTCATGCAGCCATTTCTTGGCGATCGAGGTCGTCAGGATCGGCCAGTCGGTCTTGGACGAGATCCAGTCATTCAGCCGGTCCTTCAGCGCGGATTGGCGCAGGTACAGATGCGTCGTCTCGCGCACTTCCAGATCGGTGGATCCGGAAATGGCCGAGCGCGGCTGGATCAGATCGGTGGGGTCCAGCTGCTTGGTGCAATTCTCGCATTGATCGCCCCGCGCGCGATCATAGCCGCAATTGGGGCAGGTGCCCTCGATGTAGCGGTCCGGCAGGAACCGCCCGTCGGCATTGGAAAAGACCTGCCGCTCCGACACTTCGCGGATCAGCCCGTTCTCGGCCAGACGGCCCGCGAAATACTGGGTCAGCGCGCGGTTCTGGGCTGAAGACGACCGCCCGAACTTGTCGAACGACAGGCGGAACCCGTCGGACAGGTCCTTTTGCACCTGCCACATCTCGGCGCAATACTCGGCCACCGGCATGCCCGCCTTGGCGGCGGCCAGTTCGGCGGGTGTGCCATGTTCGTCGGTGGCGCAGATGAACATCACCTCATGCCCGCGGGCCCGGTTGTAACGGGCGTACAGATCTGCCGGCAGCTGAGAGCCGACAAGGTTCCCCAGATGCTTGATCCCGTTGATATAGGGGATCGCGGAGGTGATGAGTATCCGTGCCATGACGTGTCTGTCCTGTTTGGTATCGCGCGGGCCATAGCCTATTCTGACCACCGGGACCAGAGGAGGCGGAGATGGGCCGCGCCCCGGCCCGCGTCAAGCCGCTCTGGCCGGGTGCATGGCTGCCATGCGGCGGCGATCACTCTGACTTGCGGTCGCGCATCCGGCCGATCAGGCGCCCGACCAGGAACGAGGTGCGGGGCGCATAGACATAGGGCGTGCGGTCTTCGCGGGGGGGGCGTGCCCGCATACGGACCAGGCCGAAAACGACCAGTACGACATGCCCGGCGGCGATCAGCGCGAACAGCGAGGCAGGCCCGTAGCGCCCGATCAAGGCCGAGGCGACAAGGGGCGAGGCGATGGCCCCCACCGCAAAGAAGAACAAAAGCGCGGCCGACAATGCGACGCGGGTGTCGGCCTGGCCAAAGTCATGGGCGTGTGCGGCGGCGATGGAATAGATCGGAAAGGTGGTCAGTCCGAACAGGGTGGCGGCGAGCATCACCGCAACGGTCCCGCTGGCGCTGACAGCCGCGATCACCGCGCAGGCACCGATCGCGGCGGCGGACATACCGATCAGCACCCAGCGCCGGTCATACCGGTCCGCCAGCCAGCCCGCCGGCATCTGGGCCAGGGCGCCGCCCAGCACATAGGCGGCCAGGAACCAGGCGATCTGCCCCGGCGCCAGCCCGATCGTCTGGCCATAGATCGGCCCGGCCATGCGAAACGCCGCCCCCGTCAACCCGGCGATCAGCACCGCCGCCACCGACAAGGGAGACATGGCCCAGGCCAGCCCGGGCCGCAGGCGTGGCGTCTCTGGCACCATCGGTTCCTGCACCCGCGTCAATGTCAGTGGCAGCAACGAGGCACAACAGATCAGCGCCAGCAGGTTGTAAGAGACATAGGCCGCCGGTTCGAGCACGCCGATCATCAGCTGCGCGATCAGCGAGGCGCCCAGATCCACCGCCCGGTACCCGCCCATGACCCGGCCACGGTTGGCATTGGTCACCTTGGATTGCATCCAGCTTTCGACCACGGTGTAACAACCCGCGACACAAAGGCCCGACATCACCCGCATGACGGCCCAGGCATAGGGTCCCACGATCATCATATGCGCCAGCAGCCCCATGGCGCCCGCGGCGGTAAAGGCCGCAAAGGCCCGCGAATGCCCCACCGCGCCCATGATGCGCGGCGCTTGCCAGCATCCCAGAAAGAAGCCCACGAAATGCGCCGACCCCAAAAGCCCGACCTGGGTCGCGGTGAACCCCAGCGTCAGCCCCGACAGCGCATCCAGCGGCCCCACGCCACCCGAAGACAGCTGTAGCAACGCGACCGAGGCAAGCAGGGCGGCAAAGGATATCATCATGCGCATGGGATCGGGTCTCCTGCACTCTCACGTCCGGCGCCGCGCGAGGATCGGCTTTGCCATCCGCGACACCAGAGGACGATTCCCGCCGTTCCGGTCTTCTTCTGGCCCAAAATACTCCCGCCGGAGGCAGCCGGCATCGGCAAAGGATCGCATGATCAGCCTGAAGGCGTCGCCTCTCGGTTGTCCTGAACAGGTGTCGCGCGGCAGCGCGTCCGCTGGATCACGACGTCAGGGCCGGGCCGCCAATGTCTGTCCTGGCCTCCACCGTCGCCCCCGTCGGGCCCACTATGTCTCGCAAAGACCCAACGCCTCCCGATGACCCCACGTTTCCCAACGATTCTACGTCTCCCACTGGCCCAGTGTGCCCCGATGGCCCGCTGGGCATATTG
>CAYGRI010000340.1:3073-5729 GCA_964352155.1 uncultured Maritimibacter sp.
GCGCAGCGCCTCCAGGCGTCTCAATGTCGCCCAGTGGCTTCGTGCGGAACCCGCCGCCTGCGGGGCGCACTTGCCAGCCCTGCACCGGGGCAGTGCGGGCGCGCAGGCGTTGCAGCCGCCAGCCGCGCGGGGCCGCCTGCCCAGGGGTGGCCTGCAGCTGCCAGCGCGATTCGACGCCCGGCGCCCCGCCCGCGCCCGGCGTCAGCAATATGCCCAGCGGGCCCCGCCCCATCTCTGCCGCGCCCGTCTCTGCCGCGCCCGTCTCTGCCGCGCCAGCCTCGGCCGCCAGATGCAGCCGCCGGACCGCCGTCAGCCCCGGCGGACCGGGCAGATCCGCCACCGCCAGCGCCGCCACCCCCGCCCGCAGGATCTCTTCCAGACACCACAGCAGATCCTCAGCCCGGCTGGGCTCCACAAAGATCACCCGGCCCGGATCGAACAGATGCCGCGCGGCTTCGGGGTTCAGATGTTCGGGGGTCCAGGCGGGACGTATCCAGAACACCGGCCCCTCGGTCCGGGCTGCGATCATGGCCGCCAGCGTCCGCCGCGCATCGCCGCAGATCTCATGCGCGCGGCCCAGCACAAGGTCGAGCTCCTCCAGAAACCGCAGCGACGGCGGGCGGCTGGCCTGGGGCCCGGTACGGGTGAGACGCGGTGCAGACATGCCCTATCTGTACAATGTTCCCGTTGTGTTCTCAAGTCTGCAATGGGCTGCGGGGGGCGATGGCCCGCCGGACCCATGCGCAGACCACCAGACAAACCTCAGGCCGGGATATTTCGGCCCAGACGGCCAGAGGACCTTTCAAATCCGGTCTGCGGCATTCTACTGTCCGACCTGACAGCGCAGCAAAGGACCGACATGAAACAGATCACGCTTGGCCGCAGCGACCTTCGGGTGTCGCATCTTTGCCTTGGCACCATGGGCTGGGGCAGCCGCAACACCGAGGCAGAAGGCCATGCGCAGATGGACCGGGCGCTGGCGGGGGGTATCACGTTCGTCGATACCGCCGAGATGTACCCGACCTATCCGGTCAAGGCCGAAACCGTGGGCCGCAGCGAAGAGATCCTGGGCAGTTGGTTCGCCCGCACGGGGCGGCGCAAAGAGGTCGTGCTGGCCACCAAAGTGTCGGGGCCGGGCCAGTCCAGCGTGCGGGGCGGCGCGGGCTATTCCGGGGCGCTGCTGCCGCAGACCGCCGAGGCCTCGCTGACCCGGCTGCAGACCGATGTGATCGACCTCTACCAACTGCATTTCCCCAAGCGCGCCACCTATCACATGCGCAAAAACTGGACCTACAATCCACAGCCCATCGACCGGCCCGCGCTGGAGGCCGAGATGGTGGATGTGATGGCGGGCATGGCCGCGCTGATCGACGCGGGCAAGATCCGCCATTGGGGCCTGTCCAATGAAACCGCCTGGGGAGCCACGACCTGGGTGCGCCTGGCCGAGGCGCATGGGCTGCCGCGTCCGATCTCGATCCAGAACGAATATTCGCTGCTGTGCCGCACCGCCGACACCGATCTGGCGGAAGTCTGCGTGGCCGAAGACGTCCCGTTGCTGCCGTTCTCGCCGCTGGCCATGGGGCTGGTGTCGGGCAAATATGCCGCCGATGTCACGCCAGAGCACAGCCGCCGCCGGGCCGAGGCCACGCTGAACCGGCGCATCACGTCCCGGGTCTGGCCCGCGATTGACGCTTATCTGGAGATCGCGCGCCGCCATGGTATTGACCCCTGCGCGATGGCGCTGGCCTGGACCTTGACGCGCCATGCGGTCGCGGCGCCGATCTTTGGCGTGTCGACCGAGGCTCAGCTCGACATTGCCCTGAGCGCCGCGGATCTGACCTTGTCCGAAGAGGTCTTGCAGGCAATCGACGCGGCCCACCAGGCGCATCCGATGCCGTATTAGGGCCAGTCGCGCCCGATCGGGGGCGCGAGCTCAGATGCGGGACCGAGGCGGGGGGAAGGGGCCGGTTCGGTCCTGCCTGCGAGATCGATTTGGCGCGACGGGCTTTGGCCTGCCCCCGGGCGGCTGTATCCCGCGACCTTGCGGTCACAAGCCGCCGCGAAACCTGTGGACAGCGGGCCGGATCATTGCCACGGGGGAGGGAAAGGGGCTTTGTACGCGAAGGCTCGAACCAAGGTGCCCGGTTGTGTCGGTGCGCCGCAGCAGAAGGCGCCCCGGCATGAAGGCCCGCTTTGTCATTCTTCTTTCCGCTCTGCTTCTCGCCACCGGCTGTGGCCAGATGGGGGATTCGATGACGGGACTGTTCGGTCAGGCCGAGACGCCGCCCGCAGAGACAGCCGCCGAGACGCCTGCGGACGATGGCGTGGTGGCAGAGGACGAATTGCCGAGCGAGACGGGCGCTGAGGAGGCGGCTGTGGAAGAGGTGGTGGAAGACCCGGCGCCGCCGGTCCGAAACCGCGATATTGACCCGGCGAATACGGAAAAGCTGAACAGCGAGCAGGTGATCTGCGAGGAAAAGGGCGGACGCTGGAGCCGCGCGGGTGCGTCGGCCGGGTATTCCTGTATCAGCAAGACCCGGGATGCCAACAATTCCTGCTCCGCTTCCAGCCAGTGCCAGGGCTATTGCCTGGCGCGCTCTCGCACCTGTTCGCCATTCACGCCCCTGTTCGGCTGTCATGACGTTCTGTCCGCGAG
>CAYGRI010000341.1:0-1583 GCA_964352155.1 uncultured Maritimibacter sp.
GGTCAAGGCGGTCTCGACCCACGGTGCGGGCGACACCTTTGTGGGCGCGCTGGGCGCGGAACTGGCGTGCGGGGCCGACCTGCGGGCGGCGGCGGCCTTTGCGCAGGGGGCGGCGGCGCTGGCTGTGTCCTGCCCGGTGGACCGACGCGCCGAGGTGACCGCCGACCGGGTGCGCGCGTTCGTGGCCGGGGCTGGCACCGCAGTGACAGGCCCATGACCCCGCGGCAGGACCAAGGTCTGGCCGCTGCCCTCGTCGGATGTCCGCGGAGAGCCTTGGATCGTCTGCGAAAAGACCCTGGGGCGCGGTCTGTGCCGATGCCTTTCGGACCGCCCACGCGGGGGTGCCCAAAAAATCGATCGCTGGCCGCCTCCACCGAAGGGTTGCACCGGCCACGCAGGCGGTTTACAGCCGCCCGTAACGTTTGGTCCGGCAAATGGATGAAACCCCCGCGAGATCGCGGCAACGCTGGAGGCGGGCTCATGACCCGGCGGTTCGATCCCGCTTTGGAAGAGCTTGGCCAGGTCCTTCGCCGGATCGACAGGGGCGAGGTTGACGCAGCCTGTGCCCTGATCGATGCGTCGCGCCGGATCGTGGTCTACGGCGTTGGGCGCGAGGGGCTGCAATTGCGGGGCTTTGCGATGCGCCTGTTTCAGCTTGGCCTCGATGTTTCGGTCCATGGAGAGATGACATCGCCGCCGGTCCGGTCCGGCGATCTGTTGCTGGTCTCGGCGGGGCCAGGCGACCTGGCGACTGTGACGGCCCTGATGAAGGTCGCCCGAGAGGCAGGCGCGTCGATCCTGCTTCTGACGGCAAAGGCCAAAACAGACTCGGCCGGGCTGGCGGATCTGGTGCTGGAGATCCCGGCAGAGACCATGACACCGGATCTGCTGGCGGCCCGACAATCGGTGCTGCCCAAGGGATCGCTGTACGAGGGCGCGCTTTTCATGCTGTTCGAGATCATGGGGCTGATCCTGCGCGAAAGGCTGGGTATCGCACCCAGCGAGATGCGCGCAAGACAGTCGAACCTGGAATAGCGCTGGGGGCATAGGCATGCGCTGCCGGGCGTGCCGGAAGGGGCGGCGGGACTGGCGCAGCGGGGACTGCCGGACATGAACCGGTTGATGCTAACCAAACCCATCGGCAGATGATCCGGCACGCCCTTGGTGGCTGTCCTTCGGGCCTACTTAACCGCGCCAGCGGCCATGCCCTTGATGATGAAGCGTTCCAGCACGATGCCCACCACGATCAGCGGCAGGATCGCGGCGCCAGACAGGGCGGCCATCGACCACCACGAGATCCCTTGCGATCCGGTCTGGCTGGCCACCATCACCGGCAGCGTGTTGGCGTTGCTGGAGGTCAGCAGCGCGGCAAAGAAATACTCGTTCCACGTCAGCACCAGCGACAGGATGAAGGCGGCGACCATGCCGGGCAGGGCAATCGGCAGGATGATGGTGACAAAGGCGCCCCAGACCGACAGCCCGTCGACCATCGCCGCCTCTTCCAGTTCCGAGGGAATCGACGAGAACTGGTCGCGCATGATCCAGATAACGATGGGCAGCACCGTCAGCGTGTACAGCAGGAT
>CAYGRI010000341.1:1593-5725 GCA_964352155.1 uncultured Maritimibacter sp.
CTCTTTGTAGAGCACCAGGAACGGCAGGGCGAGCACCACCGGCGGCAGGATCAACTGGCTGAGAAAGAAAAACGAGATGTCGGAATTCTTCATGAAGCCGAAGCGATAGCTGAACCGGCTGAGCCCATAGGCTGCGCAGCTTCCCAACAGCACCGCCAGTCCCGAGGCCGACAGCGCTACCACGGTCGAGTTCCAGAACCGTTTGACGAATTCCGCCCGTACCGTGGATTCCGAGAAAATGGTATCCGGCGACATCCCGATGGACCGCATCCCCAGCCATTTCGGGGTGAAGTCGACCCAGGGCATCAGGTTGCCCTGCATCACATCCGGCGCCGCCTTGAAGACCGTCGTGAAGGTCCAGTAGATCGGGAACAGGCAGATGAACGCCCATCCCAAAAGGATGCCGTAAACCGCGACGCGGCTGGCGATCCAGCTTGGGCGAAACGCCCGGTCGGACTCTGCGTCCTTGAAGATCTGCTCGCTCATCTCAATACCTCGGCTTCATCCAGCGGTCGGCCAGCTTGATCAGGATGGTCATCGCGACAACGATCAGCACCAGATAGACGATGGCCAGCATCGTGCCGTATCCCACGTTGGAGCGGTCTCGATACTCGCGGAAAATGAAGCTGGTGACGGAATCCGTGGCACCGCCGGGCCCGCCCGAGGTCACGTTGATGATCACATCCGCCAGCTTGAGCTTGAAGATGATGCGGATCAGGATCGCCGTGATCGAGACCGGCAGCATCAGGGGAAAGGTGATCTCCCAGAACCTGCGCCAGGCGCTGCCACCATCGACCTGGGCGGCCTCGTGCAGTTCCTTGGGAATCGCCTGCAGACCGGCGAGGATCATGATCATCATGAAGGGGATGAAGGTCCAGGCATCCATGACCATGATCATGAAGCGGGCCATTTCGGGGCTGCTGAAGAAGGTCGGGCTGTCCCAGCCGAGGTTGCGCGCCAGCCGCGAGACCGGGCCAAAGCGGACCTCCAGCATGGATTTGCCGATCATCCAGCTCACGGCGACCGGCGACAGCATCAGCGGCAGCAGGAATGCCACGCGGAAGAACTTGCGCGCCTTGATCTGCGAGTTCAGCAACAGCGCCAGACCAAAGGCGATGGCATATTCCACGACAATCGCCAGGGTGTACCAGACCATGTTCCGAAGCGCGTTCCAGTAGAACGGATCGCTCCACATCTGGACCAGATTGGCGGTGCCGTTGAACTGGCGGCCATCGGGCGAGGACAGGTTCCAATCCGAAAACGCGATCCCCAGCGCGAAGATCAGCGGGAAGATCACCATGGAGATCACGAACAGCGCGGCCGGCAGGATGAACAGGCTGCGCTTGCCCCGTTCGCCATGCAGCAGGACCTGTCCCCAGCACAGGCAGGTGGCCCATAGCAGAAAGGCATAAAGGGTGGGTCGCCAGCTTGCGAACCCGATGGACAGGGTTCCGGTCTGGTCCAGCGTCTGCACCAGGGCGACCAGTACCATGATCGCCGCCGATCCCCAGATAACGGCCTTGCCGAAGGTCTGGCGCCGAACCGAGATATTGTCGGCCGTCACCACATGAAGATAGTCGCCTTCGCTGCTCACGGCGGCCCCTGCGTTCTTGTTGATAAAGCACGGCCGGCACTCTCCTGCCGGCCGTAATTGTCAGGTCACATGCCCAGCGAGGCTTTGTACAGCGCAATCTGGCTGTCACGGCCGATCTGGTCGGTGATCTTTTCCCAGGCCGCGGCGATGGCATCCGCGGTTTCCTGGGCAGAGCCGTACTGGCCGTTGATCCCCTTCACCAGCTCATCCTCGGCGATCGAGTAATACTGGAAGATGCCGGGGATCCGCGGTTCGATGGCCGCGTTCGGGTGGTTGTAGCTGTCCAGGTTGGACCCCAGGTAATCCTCGACAAAGGCGCGGTCATAGCCGGCCTCTTCCCACTCGTCATAGATGAAGTGCGAGTTCCGGTAGGGCTGGAAGCCCGACGGATAGGCCGACATCCACAGCGAGATGTCCTTGCCGCCCAGATGCGCGGCCGCCGACCACGCGGCCTTGCGCTTCTTTTCGTCGCCCGACACGCGGCTGGTGACGTAAACGCCCCAGCCCAGATAGGCCATGTTGGGGGCGAAGTTTTCCGTCTCTTCCCAGGCTTCGGTCTTGGAATTATAGACCCGCTTGGCGCCGGGGTTGATCGAGAAGCCCACGACATCGCCCACAACCGACGTGTCCGAGGTGCGCGCGTTGGACCCCACATCGCCCCACCATGTGACCATGGATCCGGTCCCGGCCAGGAACTGGCCAAAGCCAGTGGTGTTGGGGTCGGCGTTTACCTGATCCGGCGGATAGGCATCGGCAGCGACCAGATCCATCACGTCCTGGATCGCCTGCACCCAGGCCGGGTTGTTGACGCGGGGCTTCATCGTCTCCGGGTCGAACAGCCAGGCCGGATCGTCGGGATGTTTGGCATAGGCCGCCGCGCGATCCTCGAGGAAGTAGAAGCCGAAGCCGCCCCACTGATACTTGAGCGGGTCGAGCATGCCGTGGGCGGGCAGGCCGGTCAGCGGATCGCTCTTGCCCACCAGCGCCTTGGTCACGGCGTTGACGTCTTCCCAATGGGTCGGCGCCGCATCCATGCCAGAGACCGAGCCTTCGCCGAAGTAGTCGGTCCGGTAGGCGAAGGTGTGGCAGTCGCCGTCGATGGTGATCCGGTAGGTCTTGCCATCCCACGTCCCTACGGGCGGTTGCAGATAGCCCACAAGGTCGTCCGCCTCGATCTGGTCCTTGACCCATTCGGGCATCTCGTCCAGCAGGCCGCGCCCGGCGGTGTCGCCTTCGAAGGGGGCGCCCATCTCGATGATGTCGAAATCGACGGTGCCGGTGGCAATCGCCTGTTGCAGGCGCGGGTTGTAGTCGGCCTGGGCCAGGTCGACCCAGTTGATCTTGGCGCCGGTATAGGCCTCCCATGGCTTGAGGAAGCCGCGGAACAGGAAGTTGTGCAGGTTCTGGTTGTTCAGCCCCATGAAGGTCAGCTCGACCCCTTCGAATTCGCCTTCCGCGACCCGCTCCTTGGTCGGTCCAAGGCAGAGTTCGCCGACCTTCTGCCAGTCATTGTCGGTCGGAGAGCCCATGCCGACGCCCGGGATCTTGAGGATCTCGGCGCGGACATTGCCATGCGCGGCGGCGTTTGCGGTGCTGACGGAGGCGCCGGTGGTGACACCGCCAATGGCCGCCATCGCACCGACGCTTGCGGCGCCCTGCAACATGCGGCGGCGGCTCATCGCCTGACGCTTCACGATCTGGTTGTATAGTTCGACTTTCAAGACCATTCCTCCCTGGGTCTGCCCCTTCTCGCGCCGATGACGCGGCGGGGCCTTCGTGGTGATGCCATGGCGCGCGTTCTGGTCCGGGGGCGGCTTCGCCTTGGTCTCTCCGGTCAAAACGCACTGACAGGAAAAACCATTTCAGTGATGCGGGGGCCTGTCAAGATTCTAACATGTTAGTATGGTTAGGTCGTGGACAGGCCGCACCGGCTGGTTTACTCGTTAGGCGAACAGGTTGGCACGGAACGGGTGGGAATGGCAGACGTCAAGGTCAGGTCGCTTCGCAAATCCTATGGATCGATGGAGGTTATTCACGGCCTCGACGTCGATATCGAGGATGGCGAGTTTGTCGTGCTGGTGGGCCCCTCGGGCTGCGGCAAGTCCACGCTGCTGCGGATGATCGCGGGGTTGGAGGGGATCTCGGCCGGAGAGATCCGGATCGGCGAGCGGCTGGTCAACAACCTGCCCCCGGCGGAGCGCGACATCGCGATGGTGTTCCAGAACTACGCGCTCTATCCGCACAAGACCGTTGGCGCCAACATGGCGTTTTCGCTGCGGATGCGCCGGATGGACAAGGCCGAGATCCGCAGCCGGGTCGACCGCGCCGCCGAGATCCTGGGGCTGACCCCCTATCTGGATCGCTACCCCCGCGCCCTTTCCGGCGGGCAGCGGCAGCGCGTGGCGATGGGGCGTGCGATCGTGCGCGATCCGCAGGTCTTTCTGTTCGACGAACCGCTGTCGAACCTGGACGCCAAGCTGCGGGTGCAGATGCGCACCGAAATCCGCGAGCTTCACCTGCGGCTGAAGACGACGACCG
>CAYGRI010000342.1:0-5724 GCA_964352155.1 uncultured Maritimibacter sp.
TTTGTCCGCTGAGCCGACTTCACAGCCGCCCGTCCACCCATTTGGCCAGGATCAAACCTGGCACGGCGTCATGCGCACGGGCTGCATCCCGATCAAGGTCCAGCCGCTTTGGCAGCTTCACCTGCGGCACCAACAGGAAGATTGGCACGGTCGTCAGCCCCCGACCGGTTTTTGACCGCGACGCCACCGCGCGACCCTTCGTATTCAGTCGTCCCTCCGCCACCAACAGGCTGGGACCGCGCCGGCGATAGACGAACCGCAGGCGCAGGCCGTGACGGCGTTCCCAATCCCCGGGGGTGATCCGGGAGCCTCGCGGGCCGCGGCCTGCGGCCTCGGTCGGGATTGCCAGCCAGAACCCGGTTTTCGACCGAATCAGCGGGCCGGTATCGTGGGCGCCGATGATCATGGGCGCCTTGGACCAGACCAGCGCCGCCGCGTTCAGGCTCTCGCCTGTCTTCGGATAGGTCTGGCTCCGGATCGAGTTCGCGAGCCGCCGTCCAAGCCCGGCGCCGGTGATCTGGCCGCGCCAGGCGGTTTTGAGATCGGTCCCCGCCTCCTTCATGGCCGCCGAGACCGCTTTTTCGCCGGCGGTGATTTCGGCGGTCATGGCGGCCACCAGATCCGGTGTGATGTTGAGTCTCAGCCTCATGCAGGCCTCAGATCCACGGTCCAGACCAGCCGCTCGCGGTCGCGGACGGGCTCGCCCTGGATGAGGAAGGCCTCGCCGTCGATCTCGATCCGGTCGCCGGGGCGCGGGTTTGGAACGTCGGCCACGCGCAGGTCGATGCGCGTGGTGTCCGACCAGAGTCGGGCCTCGCCGAAGGGCGTGATCTCGTCCGCGCGGCGGGTGATCAGGCGGACGAGGACCGGGGCGCCGCCCGTGGCGATGTAGACCCCATCGCCGGCGATGTTGGGGTCGTCGAACAGGCCGGCGATCGCCGCATGGAAGACAGACATATTGCGTCAGTTCGAGCTGTGCAGGCGGATCGCCATACGCGGACGCTTGTTGACCGGCAGGATCGAGGCTTCGGTCATCAGGTCGATCCAGCGGCCCTTGCCGTCCATCTGCTGGCGGGCATAGAGGGGCAGGCCGACGGTATTGGCGGTTTCGAGCAGGTTCGCGGGTCCGCCATAGGTGGTGAAGGTGTCGAACGTTCCGAGCGGGAAGGCGATGCCCTCGCCGGTTGGGATCATCCGTTCCGAGGTGCCGTCCGAGAGGGTGACCGAGCCGTTGTATTCCTCGAACAGGATCCCCGCGAAGGGGAAGGCGCGGCGCATGTCCTCGCGCAGGGGCTGGCCGCCGGTGGCAGAAAAGAACCTGTAGGCCTCCTCGGTCTTCGGGTGGCTGATCAGCTTGTCGAAGAATTCCGAGCTGACCAGCGCATGGGCGGTGGTCATGGTTTCGCCCAGCAGATTGTCCTCGATCGCGCGCAGGGTGGTGCGGACCTTGGACTGGATGTTGGTCCCGGCCGTGCCGAAGACGAAGTCGACGGCGATCTGTGCGAGTCCGAACTCGGTGAAGTAATTGTAGAGGGTGGTGCCCGCGCCATCCTTCACGATGCCCCGCAGCGCGTTCATCTCCATGTATTCCCGGGTCTGGGCATGCTTGCGGCGCATGAGGGTGAGCTTGCGGTTCATCACCTCGACCAGCGGATCGGCGGTGTCGGAGACGCCCAGCGCCGGCATGCCCTGGATATCTGCGGGCAGGACCACGTCGTCATGCGGGATCCACGGCAGGGCAAAGCTGCGCATCGAGCGGGCCTCGCGGTTGCCCACGGTGGCCGGGGCGCCCAGCGGCACCGAAGGCAGAAGGCTCAGGACGCCCTCGCGCTGTTCGATGACGATGGCGCGCTGGGTGACGCCTTCGAAGCGAAAGAGGCCGATCTGGCCGAGGCGGGTGTAGAGATTGGGCAGGATGTTGATCGCCTGCGTCATCTCGGCGAGCGAATAGCCGCCCGCGTCAAAGGGATTGCGGGTGATGGTCATGGGAAACTCCGGGGCAGGGGGGGGAGGTGCGGGATCAGGCGGTGTCGCGCGCCAGGATGCCGAGGTTCGCGAGCTGGCCATGCTTGGTCGCGAGCTTGCCGGCGTCGTCGACGGTGCCCTCGAAGGCGAGGGCGGCCCGCGACACGATCGCCGGGCCGCGGGCAACGACAATACCGATCGCGTCGGCCAGCGTGGCATCGACCGCGTAGAGCAGAACGGCGGCGGCGGTCTCCGACCCGTCGGCGCCGCTATCGGGGGAGAGCGTGTATTTCCCGCTGGCGGTGATGCGCCCGAGAACGGATCCGACGGGATAGGCGGTGCCGGTGAGCAGCGTGACGGTATCGCGGGTGTAGTTCGGGTTGACCTCGTATTTGAGGACATCGCCCATCGTGGCGGGCTGGGTGAGGACGGGCATCGCGGAGCTCCATGCAAAGGGAAAGACAGCCCCCGCCGGGGCGCAGCGGCAGGGGATCGGTCAGGCGGTGATTGATTGAGGGACGGGTCGGATTGTCAGCCGCGGGTGCCCGCAGCAGCGGCACGCTTTGCAGCCGCGACGATCGGGCTTTCCTTCGCCTGCGGCAGGACAGGCGACGGGGGCGCTGCGACGATGTCTCGCGCATCGGCGGCGGCGCTGGCGCGTTCCAGGACGAGACGGCGCAGGGCCTCGGGCGCGGTCCGCTCGCGCAGGGCCTTCGCCGCATCGATGGCGATCCCGAGCCGCGACGCCTGCGCTGCGATTTCGGTGATCTCCGCCGCCTCCCGGCGCACCTGCGCCGACAGCTCTGCCAGATTGCCCGGTTGCGCAGTCGCAGTGGCGGGCTGGGCAGCCACATCGGGCGGGGCAGCCGTTGCGGACGGAGCGGATGCCGCTGGCGCTGGATCCGGGGCGACCGGTTCAGGACCCGGGGCATCGGCTTCGTCTTCCTGCGAGGTCGTCGTTTCCTGGACCTCGACGTGCGTGCAATCATCATGATCGGTTTCGGTGGCCATGCGGGCTTCCTTTCTGGGGTGGTTTGGTTTTCGTGGATGGGTCAGCGCCGAGCTCTGCACGCGTGCGGCTGAACGGCCGGGTGCGCGCGTTACCACTTGCCGGAACGCGGCAAACCCGCGCGCAAGATTGGTGACCTCGTCGGCGAGCCCCGCGATGACGGCATCGGCCCCGCGATAGGTCGCGGCCTCGGTCGCCAACGCCGCTTTCTGGCTGAGCCGCCCGGCGCGTCCGGCTGCCACCGTCTCGGCGAAGAGGAACCGCAGCATATCGATCTCGCGCTGGATGTCGCCCTGCACTTCGGCGGGCAGCGGTTCGTAGGGATTACCGTCAACCTTGTGTCGGCCTGAGTGGATCAGCGTCACGCGCATCCCGTCCTGATCGAGCTGCCCGCTGAGATCGGCATGCATCACCACCACGCCGATGCTGCCCACGGCCCCGGTGCGCGGCAACAGGATCCGATCGGCCTGGCTTGCCAGCGCGTAGCCCGCCGAGAAGGCGTGCTCTGCAACGAAGGCCCAGACGGGTTTGTTCTGTCGGAGCCCTCGAATGCGGTCTGCCAGATCGAATACTCCGGCCACTTCGCCGCCAAAGCTGTCGATTTCCAACGCGACACCGCGCACAGCCGGATCGCTCGCTGCTGCCTCGATCTGCGCGGCGATCCCCTCGTAGCTGGTCTGACCCGAAGACTCCCCGATCCAGGCGCCGCGATAGACCAGCACGCCCGCGATCTCGATCACGGCGATACCGTCCACCACCGGATAGGGCGCTTCGCCCTGCTGGCGCCAGTCATTGAGCAGTCCACCCGCCAGGATGCTGGCGCGGGCGGGCAGGGCGTGGGCGCCGGCCTCTGGCGATTTACCCCCGTTCAGCATCTCGACCCGGCGTCCGAGGATGCGCGGCCCGAGACCTGAGAGGAATGCCATGGCCTTCGAGGGCTCGACCAGCAGCGGCGTGTTGAAAGCGCGCGCGGCAATGCGGGCGTGGAGCATCAGGGCTGGTCCTCTGCTTCGCGCGGACGGTCCTCCGCGTCGTCGGTCTCATCTGTCGGGTCAGGGTCGTCCGCCTCGACCGGCACTGCCTGTACACCCTGCGCAGGTGAGCCCGGGCGGCGGAAGTCGAGGCCCAGCGCGCGTTCGCGGGCATGTTCCGCGGCGATCTCGCGGTCGACCTGTTCGGCATCGTAGCCCCGCTCGGCGATAGCCTGGGTTCGGGACTTCAGCCCGGCCTCGATCTGGGCGATCTCGGCATTGGCGTCCTTCAGCGGATCGACCCAATCCCATTTCGTGGGCAGCCAGTCGGCGGTCAGCAGGCGGGATCGGTTGGCCTCATAGCCGGGCAGGGACAGCGCGCCCGACAACACAGCCGCATCCATCCAGCGCGCATAGACCGGCCGACAGAGCTGCCAGACCATCACGGAATGCTGCCAGGCCGAGACGCGGCGGCGGAATTCGATCAGGGCCAGGCGTGAGTTCGAGAAGTTGCCCTTCACCATGTCGTTGGCGAGATAGGGATAGGGGATGCCCAGCGCGGCCGAGATCTGCAGCAAGGTCCGGTACTGGAATGGCTCGTAGGTCCCGCCGCTGTCGGCGGGCTGGCCGACGGTGACATCTTCCCCCGGATCCAGCCGCACGATCTGGCCGGGGCTGATCTCGACACCGGCCGGTCCGTCTTCGTCTTCGGGCGGGGCGAGCGGGTTCTCCGGCGCGGGCGAGGTCACGAACATCGCGTACATCGCTGCGACTTTCTTTCGGTCCAGTTCGGCATCGTCGTACTGATCGAGCAGGAACAGCTTCACGATGGCGGGCGCCAGTTTCGACACACCGCGCAGCTGGCCGCCCTCGACCGGGTCGATGACATGGATGACCTCGGCGGCAGGCACGCGCACGACTTCGCCTGCGAGCCCGGGATCGGTGCTGTCACCGGGATGGCGGCGCAGGAAGTGATAGGCCACGCGCCGCCCGATCCGGTCGAACTCGATCCCCTGGCGGATCACGTTGCCAGTTGCCGCCGTGCCGGTCTGCTCCAGCGGCAGCATCTCGGCGGGCAGCATCTGCAGCTGCAATGGCACGGTCAGCCCGTCACCCGCACGCCGGGGCCGGATGCGGAAGAACACCTCGCCGGCGATGAACACCTCGCGCGCGGCGCGGCGTTGCAGCCCGTAGAAATCGGTCAGCCCCTCGGCATCAGCCTCATCAGTCCAGGCCAGCCAGAGGCGCTGCAGTTCCTCCTTCCGGGCGGCATCACCGATCTTCGAGATCGGCTTGATCCCGTCGCCCACGGTGTTCGCCGCCCAGCTTTCGACCGCATTCACGGCATAGCCGTTGTTGCGCACCAGCCAGCGGGCGCGGGCGGTGATATCGGGGCCACTGGCGGCGATCAGCGCGTTCACATGGGCGCGTGTCGCGCGGAATTCGCGCAGACGCCGGTGATGCTGGCCCGCGTCGAACCCGCCGATGAAGGCGCCGAGGCGTTGCCGCCAGGTCATCAGAGATCCTTCACCGCGTGGGGGCGGAGGATGCGCCGGCCAGTCTTCTCCAGTGTCGCAATCCGCCGCTCGAGATCCGCAATCGCCGCGGCCAGTTCCGCATCCGAGCCATAGGTGACGGTCTTTCCGTCATAGCTGACGCTGCGCGTGCCGCTATAGCGCGCGGCCAGCAGGGCGCTGTGGCGGGTATTCAGCTCGTCGAGGGTCATCGCGGATCCGTTCATTCCATGTATTTCGGCGTGCTGATCTTCCAGCCACGCCG
>CAYGRI010000343.1:0-5723 GCA_964352155.1 uncultured Maritimibacter sp.
TCTGGGGCCTGGCCGCGCGCTTCGATCTGGCGGGCCAGGGCGGCATTGCCATACACGCGGGCAAAGCCGTAGACGCTGCAGGCCTCAAACCGCCGCGCGGGATCAGCGCCCGCGTCCAGCAGCAGACCGACCATCCGGGCAGAGCACAGGCGCCGGGCCGCCTGATGCAGCGCCGGAATGACCCAAGGCCGCTCGCCGCCGATTTCGGCATCGTTGAATTCATCAGCCAACGCGCCCGCGTCCAGCAGCAATCGGACCGCCTCGACGTCGTCGAAATCCATCGCCCGCAACAAAGCATTGGTCCCACGCGGATCGGCACCATGAGCCAATAGCATCTTCAGCCCCTCGTGGTGCCCCAGTTCGGTGGCATGATAAAGCGACTCGTTGTCGTTCGGGTTGGCCCCCTTCTCCAACAACCAGCGCCCCAGCACCATGTTGTCGCCATGCCCGATGGCACCGTAGAGCACGGACACCCCGTGATCATTCCCGGGCGACACGTGCATCGAGTCGTCAACGCTCGCCCCACGCGCCACCAGGTCCTCGGCAATGGCGATCATGTCGTTTGCCAGATCGGGGCGCTGGTGGATGTATCTGGAGAAGGCCAGGTGGCACAGCGGCGTGCGCGCCCCGATCGCATCGGTGGCCGCCGCGGGATCCGCTCGCAACGCCGCCTCGACGCCCGCACGGTCATAAAGCGCGATCTGCAGGCCAAGATCACCCTCGGCCAGATCCGGGGCCGCGCCCAACAGCCTGTCCACCACATGCGCCTGACCCTGATACAATGCGATCTTTAGCCGCTGTTTCCGGCTGGCCCGGTCCAGCCCGTCCAGCTCTGCCGCCAGTTTCAGCGCGCGCCAGCTTGCGAAGGTGTTTTCCCGCGCGATGACATGCAGGTAGTCGGCATGTTTGAGCGCCGCGCCGTCCGGCCGAGGCCGGTGGGCCGCGATCCGCTGCTGCGCCAGAAGGTCGCCAGCCTCATTGCCTTTTCTCAACGCCTTCGCGTCACGGCGCAATTGGTCGATCGATTTCTTCATCGGTTTCCTCATCGCTACGCCCGGTGGTCCGTTGAGACGGGCATGAGAAGAACCGAGATCATGTCGGTCTTTGTGTTGAAGGGTGCCGATGACAGCTTTCCACGGACCTGGAAGCCGCCCCACGCGGCTGCCCTGTTCTAGCCCGGTCGGTCCGTTGAAGCAACCCAGCCTGCGCCGCGGGGCGTTCCGATTGCTACCCCCCGACTATGCCAAGCCCTGGATACGGAAGCGGGGTGCTACCCGGCCTGCCGCGCCGCGCCGGTGTCGTGCCACGATTTCGCGGATCGCAGGTGGCTCAGAAAGGCCTGTACCTTGGTGGTGCGGTGCAAATCCACATGGGTCACGACCCAAAGCCCGACGGACCAGGCATCGGCGGGCGGAAGGATTTCAATCAGAACCGGCCGCACGCGGGCGTCATGTTCAGCCACAAACCCCAGACCCAACCCTTCGCAAACTGCGCCATGCAGAACCTGTAGGTCGGTTGTGTGAAGCGCCAGCGCCTCGGGCGGGACATGCGCGGTCATCCAATTCGCATAGGGCACATGCTGCGGCCCGCTGACAGAGCCGACGAACCGGTGGCCGCGCAGGTCCTGCGGGTCGGGCCGCCCGGCGTGTGCGGCATAGGTGCGGCTGCAATACAGACCGAAGCGCAAGCGGCGGAACAGGGTGACGACATAATCCGGCTCTTCGGGCTTTGCCCCGGCGCGGATGGCCACATGCGCTTCGCCATGCTCCAGCCGGGCCAGCTGGGCGCCCGCGACGAATTCCAGCGCGATGCCGGGATGGGCCTCGGTGAAATCGCGCAGCGCGGGCATCACCAGCGGCGCGATGCCCGCCAGCCCCGTCACGATCAGCGCGCCAGAGAGCTGCCCGGCCTTGCCCCGGCTGCGCCCGGCCAGATCGCTGAACATTTCATCCGCGCGACCCGCAATCTCGAGCATGTCGCGCCCCGCATCGGTCAGCGCATAGCCCCGTGCATGGCGCTGAAACAGCCGCGCGCCAAACACCGCCTCCAACGTCTCGACATGCCGGTTGACGGTAGCGCGGTGCACGCCCAATGCATCGGCGGCGGCGCTGATCGTGCCAAGGCGGGCGACCATCAGCGCGGTGCGCAGCTCTGTCCAGTGTTTCATGGGGTCGCGCGGCGCTCCTTCGCGTGCTGTCACCATGCGCAGAACCGCCCGGGTGTCGGTGGAACTGCGCGCCAATCCCGGATTCCCGCCCCAGATAGCGCGGCACCTGGCGCTGCCAAGGCCAAATATGTCGCATAGACGCGCATCCGATGCGCATTTCGAGAACTGGTGCGCGCTGCCACAAGGTGCGACTTACCCTCCTACAAACGACAGGCTTTGGACGATGCACAGACACCATCCTCTACTCTTTGCCCGGTACGGGCTGTTGGCACCCAGCAGCCCCGTGGCGCTGATCCGCCCGTGCCCCGAAGCCAACTTCTGTCACCAGGTCATCCCCGGGGACGGCCGTTTCTGCCGGATGTGGTTCGGCAAACGCTCTGCATGATCACGCAAAAGGACCAGACTATGAAGATCCTCGCCTTCGCGGCCACCAACAGCCGCAGCTCCATCAACCGCGCCCTGGTCGACCACGCCGCGGCGCGCCTGCGACGCGACGTCCAGCCGGGCGCCGAAATCGCGACGCTCGACCTGAACGATTTCGAGATGCCGATCTATTCCATTGACCGCGAACGGGCCGAAGGCATCCCGGCGCAGGCGCGGGATCTGTTTGCCAGGATCGGCGCGGCGGATGCGATCCTTGTGTCCTTCGCCGAACACAACGGCTTTGTCACGGCGGCATGGAAGAACATCTTTGACTGGATGAGCCGGATCGACATGAAGCTGTGGCAGGACAAACCCCTGGCGCTGCTGTCCGCGACTCCGGGACCCCGGGCCGGGGCCAATGTGCTGGCCAGTCAGCAGCTGATTTCCCCGTTCTTCGGCGGGGATCTGCGCGGGACGCTGGGCATCGGGACCTGGGCCGAGGCATGGGATGCAGACAGCCAGACGCTGACCCGGCCCACGGATGTCGAGGCGCTGGACGATCTGCTCAAGCGCCTCACCCTGCCTGCGGATGCGATGGCGGCATCCTAGCCCAAAAAGGGGGGGGCGCCGCCCGCACCCGGTGATCGCGGCGGGCAGTGGGCCGGGCGATGGACCAGACGGGCCCGCCTGCCCCGGCCGATCCGGTCTTGAGATGGGGTGGCGCGACCTTACCCCAACGGGACAAGCGGCAGCCCCATCAGCGCCTGACCAAAGATCGCGATGGTCAGCACCGTATAGCCAAGGGCGGCCAAGCGGATCGAGCGGACCGATCCGCGCGCCGCCCCCCGATCCAGCCAAAGCGCCAGCAGCGGCAGAAATTGCATCGCGTGCAGCGCGGCAAAATGCGCGGGCCGCAGGTCTCCGGTCACGCCGGACCAGCCGAACAGCGGCAGGGTCGGCGCGCCTTCGGGATGTGTGCCGACAAAATGCCCGCCCCAACTGCTGAGGGTGCCCGCCACGATCATCGTCAGCACAAAAGTCAGCAGAAAGCCCAGCCACACCGCCTCTCGCACACCAGGGCTCAGATCGGCGCGCTTGTCTTTGCGCGCGATCCAGCCGATTGCGGCCACTGAAGCCACCAGCGCCACGGCACCGGCGGCCATGACACCTTCATACATGATCCGGTTGAACGGCGTGGCGTAATTAAAATGCGACCCCTCGGCGCGCGCCGCCTGATAGATGATATAGGCCATCTCCGACAGGAAAGCGGCGGCCATCACCCAGCCCACACTGCGCAGCGGCCACCCGTCACGCGCCCGTTCCGACAGGCGCGTTTCGAGGACGGCGATGGTCGCGAACAGAACCGCGAAGCTCAGCGCGAATTTCAGCGGCTTCATCCAGACCGGAGCGCCCTCGATCATGCGGGCATCGACGAAGGCCCACAGCACGGTCAGGGCAAAAAGCACCAATGCCACGATGGTCAGCGTGCGGAACTGGGTCGGAGGCTCTGCCCCGGCGGCGGGGGGCGTGGCGTCAAGCAGGGACATGGGTCTTGCCTTTCAAAGAACGGATCTGGGTCGGGATCGCGGCAGCGCGCAGGCCAAGCTCTGTCAGCGCGGCGATCAGGAAGCCGAGCGGCCCCAGCATGAAGGTCGCCCCAAGGATCGGGGCCTGCACCAGGCGGCCGACCCCGGCACGATCCATCCGGGCGGCCATGACCGCGCCAACGAACAGGTCGAAGGCCAGGTAATGCACCCAGCCCGCCAGCAGCGCCCAGGGATCCGACAAAAGCGTGGCGACGCTAGTAAGGCTGTCGAACCCGCCGCCAATGCCGGAAAACCGGCTGAGGACAAGCGCCGCGTAAACCGCCGACAACCCCGCCGGGATGATCCACAAGGGGATGGCGTTGACCCAGGCAAACCGGCGCGGCCCAAGGATCAGCAGCGCCCATCCCAGCATCGCGGCGGTGCCGACATATGAAAAGACAAGGTCTGGCGTCACGGCAATATCTCCACTGCAAATTTCCGGCATTATGTATCAAACGCACCAAGCCCGCGAGGGCTGAGCGATGATGAAAGCGCTGCCGCTAATCCTAACCGCGCAGAGTTCGCTCAACTTTAGTAACGCGGGGGTTCGGGAACCTGTTCTTGATGTTGGGGCCCTGAGGATTGAATGAGATATTGCACTCGAAATCAGCGAAGAAAGAAATTGTCCTAACTCCTAGAGCGTTTTCCGATCAGTCTGCATCGTATCCGCAGGCGGCGAAGTCGTTTGCGGACTTGGAGTAGCCCCCTGAAAGTGGTCCACCAACTGGGATAGATTTGTCCCGTAAATTGGAGGATCAGCGATGGCTGGGAAACGAGAGAAGCCCGAAGAGATTGTATCGAAGCTTCGGCAGGTTGAAGTTTTGCAAGGACAAGGCGCAACGATAGCCGAGACAGTGCGACAGATTGGTGTGACGCAGCAGACCTTCTACAGATGGCGCAAGCTGTATGGGGGAATGCAGCGTTCGCAGCTTGCACGACTGAAGGAGCTTGAGAAAGAGAACCAGCGGCTGCGCCGGGCGGTGCCTGATTTGACTTTGGACAAGCTCATTCTGAGCGAAGCAGCGCGGGGAAACTTCCAAGCCCTTCACGTCGCCGGAAATGCATCGACCACGTGCGGCAGGAGCTTGGCGTATCGGAACGCCGCGCCTGCCGCACCCTCGGTCAGCACCGATCCACGCAGCGGAAAGTTCCACAGGGTCGCGTCGATGAAGATCATCTGAAAGACGACATTATCGAACTGGCCGATCAGTACGGGCGCTATGGCTATCGCATGGTAACAGGCCTGCTGAACAACGCAGGCTGGCATGTGAACCACAAGCGTGTGGAGCGGATCTGGCGGAGGGAAGGGCTTAAAGTTCCTCAGAAACAGAAGAAAAAGGGACGGCTTTGGCTGAACGACGGATCGTGCGTGCGGCTCCGCCCTGAACGGCCAAACCACGTCTGGTCCTACGATTTCGTCCAGGACCGCACCGCTGACGGGCGCGCCTATCGGACGCTGAATATCATCGACGAATACACCAGAGAGGCACTCATGATCCGCGTAGAACGCAAGCTCAACTCAACAGATGTGCTGGATGCTCTGACAGACTTGTTCATCCTGCGCGGCCCACCGGAATATATCCGTTCCGACAACGTCTTCTGTCGGG
>CAYGRI010000344.1:0-5672 GCA_964352155.1 uncultured Maritimibacter sp.
GATCGCGGTGCATCTGTTCGTCTTCTACTTCGGAATCATGGCAGACGTGACGCCGCCGGTAGGGCTTGCAAGCTTTGCCGCCGCCGCCGTGTCGGGCGGCGACCCGATCAAGACCGGCGTCGTGGCGTTCTTCTACAGCCTGCGCACCGCCGCGCTGCCCTTCCTGTTCATCTTCAACACCGACCTGCTGCTGATCGACGTGGACTGGTTACACGGCATCTTCATATTCGTGATCGCCACGGTGGCGATGCTGTTGTTCGCGGCGGCCACCCAGGGCTGGTTCCTGGCCCGCAACAAGTTCTATGAAACGATCATATTGCTGCTGGTGGCCTTCACCTTCTTCCGTCCCGGTTTCTGGATGGACATGGTGGTGTCGCCCTTCACCCAGGTGGATCCCGCCCAGATCGAGGCCGCCGCCATGCAGGTCGACCCCGGCGGAGAGCTGCGCTTTACCATCGACGGGCTGGACATGGTGGGCGACCCGATCACCTTCACCGCGATCCTGCCAGTGGGCGAGGGCGAGACGGGGGCCGACAGGCTGCTCGCCTCGGGTCTGGAATACATCATCGGGGATACGGTCATCGTCGACAATGTGACCTTCGGCAGTGCCGCGGCCGCCGCCGGGCTGGACTGGGATCAGACGATCACCCAGGTGCAGGTTCCCGCGTCGCAGCCATCCAAATACCTGATGTTCCTGCCCGCGCTCTTGCTGCTGGGCCTGGTGATCTTCCTGCAGCGCGGTCGAGCCCCGCGCGCAGCAACGGCAACGGCGTGATTGGAGACTGACATGTTCGACACCGTGCTACTGCCCATCGACCTGGGTCATTCGGCAAGCTGGGAAACCGCCCTGCCGATGGCGCAGAAAGTCCTCGCCGAGGGCGGCACCCTGCATGCGCTTGGAATCGTCCACGACCTTGGCTCGGCGATGATCTCTACCTACCTGCCCGCCGGGTTCGAACGGGACGCGCTGCAGCGGATGAAGACCGATCTGGATGCCTTCGCCGCCAAGGAGCTTCCGCCCGGCACTCAGGTGCATGTTGGCCACGGCGCGGTGCCCGACACGATCCTCAAGGTCGCGGGCGATCTGGGCGCGAATCTGATCGTCATGGCCTCGCATCCGCCCGACGTCTTGCGTACCCTGCTGGTCGGATCCTATGCCGATCAGGTGGTCCGCCACGCCACGATCCCGGTCCTCGTCGTCAGATGACCGGCCCCTGACCCAATCCGGCAACGCCCCCTTGGCACAGGGCGTTGCCATTCTGACCGGAGCCCCTGCAAAAATGACCCCTTTCGCGATTGCGGGCGTGCAGATGCACGTCGGCGCCCTGCATTCCAACGTCGAAGCGATGCGCCACCGGATCGACATCCTGATGGCCCGCTTTCCCTGGACGCAGATGGTGCTGTTCTCGGAACTGGCCCCCTACGGCCCGCTGGACCGTTTCGCCCAGCCCTTCCCGAACGAGGCGCTGGCCGAGTTCCAGGCCGATGCCCAACGCCACAAGATCTGGCTGATCCCCGGCTCGATGTTCGAAAAGATGCCGGATGGGCGGATCTTCAACACCTCTGTCGTGATCAATCCCGACGGCGAGATCATCGCGAAATACTCCAAGATGTTCCCGTTCCGCCCCTATGAGGCCGGGATCTCTGCCGGGACCGAATTCTGCGTCTTCGACGTGCCAAATGTAGGCCGGTTCGGCCTGTCGATCTGCTATGACATCTGGTTCCCAGAGACCACCCGCCAGCTTACCAGCCAGGGGGTCGAGGTGCTGTTGCATCCCGTCCTGACCGGCACCACCGACCGCGATGCCGAACTGGCCATCGCCCGCGCCACCGCCGCGCAGTTCCAATGCTATGTCTTCGACGTCAACGGTCTGGCCGCGGGCGGTGTGGGCCGGTCGCTGGTGGTCGACCCCTCGGCCACCGTGCTGCACCAATCGGCGGGGCAAGAGGATATGTTTCCGATCGAAGTCGATCTCGACATCGTCCGGCGCCAGCGCGAGACCGGCCTGAAGGGGCTTGGCCAGGTGCTGAAAAGTTTTCGCGACCGCGAGGTGGACTTCTCGGTCTATGACCGGGCGAGCGGGGTCGATGCCTTTCTGAACACCTTGGGTCCGCTGGAAACGCCGAAACAAGGCACCTCCGCCGGACTGCACGCCACCGACCCCCGCAGCGCCCTGGCCGAGACCGCCCAGATCCCGGCCGAGAGCTTTTCTGTCCCCCATGGCAAGGTCGGTACCAGCTAGGCCGGCCGCCCTGCAGCGGGACTTCGACACATTGGGGAAGGACCCGAAGGATGAACCATCAACCCGGACCTCCGAAACTGCCGTCGATCCAGGACTATTACAGCGCCACGCAGCTCCGCTCTGACAGGTGGAGCGCGCTGCGCGAGATGGCTGAAAGCCTGACGCGCCACGGGCCCCAGACCCGCCAGGGCAAGAAACTGCTGGTGACGGCCGCTGAATTGCTGGCCGCGCTGGCGCCCATCGAACGCTATTGGGCCTTTCCCGGCCACGCCGCCTTTGACCACCTGCGGCGCCTGCTCGAACAGGGCAATATCGACGATCTGGCCCTGTCGGTCCGCCGCATCGCGCGGGCGCTGTCCTCGGGCGCCTATCGCCGCCGCACCATCCCGCTGAACTCCGAAGAGGTCGACAACGAGGATTACGAAGACGAAGCCTCGCTCGCGCCAGAGGCCCGGGCCATGGGCCGCCCCTATTTCGAAGTGCTGATCGTCGACGACGTCAGCGAACAGCAGGAGCGATATCTGAAATCCAGCCTGCTGCGGATGCGCCGCACCGAAGATCCCTTCATCTACGAACCGGTCATCGTCCCCTCGCTCGAGGACGCGCTGATCGGCTGCCTGTTCAACTTCAACGTGCAGGCCATCGTGGTCCGCCCCGGCCTGGCGCTGAAATCGCGCAACGAGCTGGCGATCCTGGACAGCTACCTGACCCGGGTCAGCGAAAGCGAGGATGTGGACGCGCTGGAGCCACATGAATACGGGCCGGAAACCTGCAGGATCATCGGCAAGCTGCGGCCGGAACTGGATGCCTATCTGATCACCGATCGCTCCGCCGAAGACATTGCGACGATGGATCTGGGCCGCTGCCGGCGGGTGTTCTACAATCAGGAAGACTTCCTGGAACTGCATCTGAACATCCTGCGCGGCGTCTCGGCCCGCTACAAGACGCCGTTCTTTACGGCGCTCAAGGAGTATTCCCGCCAGCCCACCGGCGTCTTTCACGCGATGCCGATCAGCCGGGGCAAGTCGATCAGCCGGTCGCACTGGATCCACGACATGGGCGCCTTTTATGGCCCCAATATCTTCCTGGCGGAAACCTCTGCCACGTCGGGCGGGCTCGACAGCCTGCTGGAACCGCGCGGCCCGATCAAGGAGGCGCAGGAACTCGCCAGCCGCGCCTTCGGGTCGAAACAGACCTTCTTTGCCACCAACGGCACCTCGACCTGCAACAAGATCGTGGTGCAATCGCTGGTCAAACCCGGCGATATTGTGCTGATCGACCGCGACTGCCACAAGTCCCACCATTACGGCATGGTCCTGTCGGGGGCGAGCGTCGTCTACATGGACAGCTATCCGCTGCACGACTACTCGATGTACGGCGCCGTGCCGACCAGCGAGATCAAGCACCACCTGCTGAAGCTGAAGGCCGCCGGGCAGCTCGACCGGGTGCGCATGGTGCTGCTGACCAATTGCACCTTCGACGGGCTGATCTACAACGTCCGCCGGGTGATGGAGGAATGCCTGGCGATCAAGAAAGACCTGATCTTCCTGTGGGACGAGGCCTGGTTCGCCTTCGCCCGCTTCAGCCCCACCTATCGCCAGCGCACCGCGATGAGCACGGCCAACACCCTGCGCAAAAGCCTGCGCACGCCAGAGGCCGCCGCCGCCTGGGACAAGCAGCAAAAAGAGCTGGACGGCGCCGACGACGAAACCCTGCTGAAAACCCGGCTGGTGCCGCCGCCCGACGCCCGCGTCCGCGTCTATGCCACGCAATCCACGCATAAGACGCTGACCTCGCTGCGGCAGGGCTCGATGATCCATGTCAACGATCAGGACTTCAAGGGAGAGGTCGAGCAAAGCTTCCACGAAGCCTATATGACACATACCTCGACCTCGCCGAACTACCAGATCATCGCCTCGCTCGACGTGGGCCGGCGGCAGGTAGAGCTGGAGGGCTATGAATTCGTCCAGCGCCAGATCGAAAGCGCGATGTCAATCCGTCGCGCGCTGGCGTCCAACCCGCTGTTGCAGAAGTATTTCAAGCTGCTCACCGTGGCCCATATGGTGCCCGAGAAATATCGCGACAGCGGGGTGGAACGGTTCTACGACAATGTCGACGGCTGGACCGATCTTAGCGATGTCTGGGAGAATGACGAATTCGTGCTGGACCCGACGCGGATCACCCTTGCCGTGGGCGGCACCGGCTGGGACGGCGACACCTTCAAGACCAAGATCCTGATGGACAAATACGGGATCCAGATCAACAAGACCTCGCGCAACACCGTCTTGTTCATGACCAATATCGGCACCACCCGCTCGTCCGTCGCCTATCTGATCGAAGTGCTGGTCGAGATCGCCAAGGACCTCGACGACCTGCTGGACGACGCGTCCAAGATGGAGCGCCGCTCGTTCGAGAACCGGGTGACCGCGCTGGTCGAACATGTGCCGCCGCTGCCCGATTTCTCGCGCTTTCACGACGGCTTTCGGTCCAGCCAGGACACGCTGGACGGCGACATCCGAAAGGCCTTCTTCCTCGCCTATGACGAGGACAACTGCGACTACCACGACCTTGACGACACTCTGATGGCGCGCTTGCAGGCGGGCGAGGAACTGGTCTCGGCCGGATTCATCATCCCCTACCCGCCCGGCTTCCCGATCCTGGTGCCCGGTCAGGTCATCAGCACAGAGATCATGGCCTTCATGCGCGCGCTTGACGTCAGCGAAATCCACGGCTTCCGCCCCGACCTCGGCCTGCGGGTGTTCACCCCGGCCGCGCTCAAGGCACTGGCCAGCTAATCCACAGGGAGGACCCGACCTTGCCCAAGAAGACCCTGCACAACATCTCCGAGATCCGGCGCTACTTTCACACCAGCGAGGATCCGGTCTATTTCGTCTCGGCGACCAATTTCAACCTGCTCGGTATCGACGAATGGGTGAAGAATTTCAAATACATCTGCTTCATGGATTGTTTCGACGGTCGGCATCCCAACGTTATGGTGCCCAGGGAACTGCCGCATGACGAGTTCCAGTCGATCGAGGATATCAACAACTACCTTCTGTCCCACAAGGATGTGGTCGACTACGTCAAGGCGCGGGGCGGCAAGCCAAAGTTCGTCTTCCTGATGTTCGACGACAAGACCGAAAAGCTGGTCAAGGAACTGGGCGGAGAGGTCTGGTTCCCCAAGGCCAAGCTGCGCCAGAACATGGACAACAAGATTGAGACGGTCCGCATCGGCAACAAGGCCGGCGTGCCATCGGTTCCCAACACCTTGTCCGAAGTCAAGGATTACGCTCAATTGCGGCAGATCTGCGACAAGGCCGGGCTGGGCCACGATCTGGTGCTGCAATCGGCCTTTGGCGACAGCGGCCACACCACGTTCTTCATCAAATCCGAAGCCGATTTTCGCCGCCACGAACACGAGATTGTCGG
>CAYGRI010000345.1:0-4395 GCA_964352155.1 uncultured Maritimibacter sp.
GGTGCGGGTCTCTCGGGGCATTTGCCGGATGGTCACGTCCAGCCGGGCAGCGTCCTGCGCGGCGCGGACCCGTTTCAGGCTTTTGCTCATGTTATACTCTCCGTTCGCGCGGGCACCATATCGCCCAAGAGGCGGGGCGCAAGGCGGGGGCGGGGCGCTTGACCCGGCGCGCGCGCCACCGCAGTCTTTGCAGATGACATTCGCACAGCGTCTCACCCGTTGCCCGCGCCCCTTCGACCCCGACCGGGGCGCCGAAATGCGTGCGCTGTTCCCGGCCCTGCCGGCGGAGCTGCAAGCGCTGATCGAGGGGACGGCCGGATGCAGCCCCTACCTCGCCGGGTTGATGCGCCGGGAGGAAAGGTGGCTGACGGATGCGCTTTGCGCGGCGCCAGAGGCGACGATGGCGGGCCTTCTGGCGGCCACCGATGGGTTGGAGGCAAGCGATCTGGGCCCGGGGTTGCGGCGGATGAAGCGGCGCGTGGCGCTGTTGGTCGCCCTGGCCGATCTGGGCGGTGTCTGGCCCCTGGCGCAGGTCACCGGGGCGCTGACCGATTTCGCCGACCGCGCCACCGACCGCGCCCTGCAAGCATCCGTCGCGCAAGAGGTCGCGCGCGGCAAGCTGCCGAAGGGCATGGGCGAGGATCCCGCGACCGGGGCGGGGCTGGTGGTCCTGGCCATGGGCAAGATGGGCGCGCATGAGCTGAACTATTCCTCGGATATCGACCTGATCGTGCTGTTCGATGGCGCGCGGCATGTGGGCGAGGGGTATCACGCGGCCCGCGCCGCGCTGGTCCGTGCCACTCGCAGAATGTCCGCGCTGCTTAGCGAGATTACGTCTGAAGGCTATGTCTTTCGCACCGATCTGCGATTGCGTCCCGATGCGGCGGTCACCCCGGTCTGCCTGTCGATGGAGGCCGCCGAGAGCTATTATGAAAGCGTCGGCCGGACCTGGGAACGGGCCGCCTATGTCAAGGCAAGGGCCTGCGCCGGGGACATCGCGGCGGGCGCGCAGTTTCTGCGGGCGCTGACGCCGTTCATCTGGCGCAAGCATCTGGACTTTGCCGCGATCCAGGATGCCCATGACATGCGGCTGCGGATCCGGGCGCACAAGGGGCTGCACGGGCCGATCACACTGGAAGGGCACAATATGAAACTCGGCCGCGGCGGGATCCGCGAGATCGAGTTCTTCACCCAGACGCGGCAGATCATCGCCGGCGGGCGGGACCCGTCGCTGCGGGAGCGCGGCACGGTGGAGGGGTTGCAGCGGCTGGCCGATGCGGGCTGGACCCCGCCCGAGACGGCCCAAACCCTGACCCGGGCCTATGAGGCGCATCGCGAGGTCGAGCACCGCGTGCAGATGATCGCCGATGCCCAGACTCATGATCTGCCGGGCGATGCGCGGGGCTTTGCCCGGCTGGCGGCGCTGATGGACCGGGCGCCGTGTGATCTGCGCGCCGAGTTGCTGGACCGGCTGACGGTGGTGCATGCGGAGACCGAAGGCTTCTTTGCCCCACAGACAGGGTCGGCGCCGGTCACCGAGATCGGGGCCGAAATGCGCAAGGTCACTGATCGCTGGACGAATTATCCCGCGCTGCGCTCGGTGCGAGCGGTGGAGATCTTTGAACGCCTCAAGCCCGAACTGCTGGCGCGGATGCAGGATGCCGCCCGCCCGACCGAAGCGCTGGAACAGTTCGACGCCTTTCTCAAAGGTCTGCCCGCCGGAGTGCAGCTGTTTTCCCTGTTCGAGGCGAATCCGCAGCTGATCGATCTGATCGTCGATATCGCGGCCACGGCGCCGGGGCTGGCACAATATCTGGGCCGCAACGCGCAAGTGTTCGACGCCGTGATCGGCGGCGCGTTTTTCGAGGACTGGCCCAAGGCGCCGGGGCTGCGCGCCCGGCGGGCCGCCGAATTGCGCCAAGAGGAGGACTACGAGCGCAAGCTCGACCGGGCCCGGCGCTGGCAAAAAGAATGGCGGTTTCGCATCGGGGTGCATCACCTGCGCGGCCTGATCGACGCCGAGACCGCCGGGCGCCAATATGCCGACCTGGCCGAGGCGGTCCTGGGCGCCGTATGGCCCCCGGTGGCGCATGAATTCGCGCGCAAACACGGGCCGCCGCCGGGGCGCGGGGCTGCGGTGATCGGTATGGGGTCTCTGGGGGCGGCGCGCCTGTCGGTGGTGTCCGACCTTGACCTGATCGTGATCTATGACGCGGATGGGCAGGACAGTTCCGATGGGCCTCGGCCCCTGGCCTCGAGTGTCTATTACGCGCGGCTGACCCAGGCCTTCGTGACGGCGCTGACGGCGCCCATGGCCGAAGGGATGCTGTACGAGGTCGACATGCGCCTGCGCCCGTCGGGGCGGCAGGGGCCGGTCGCCACGGGCTGGACCGCGTTCCGGACCTATCAGCGCGAAGAAGCCTGGACATGGGAGCATCTGGTGCTGACCCGCGCCCGCTGCGTCGCGGGGGCGGACGGTCTGGGCGCGGATGTCGAGGCGTTTCGGCAAGCGCTTCTGGAGCGTCCCCAGGATACCAAGACGGTACGGGCAGATGTCACCGATATGCGCCGCCGTCTGGCCGAGGCGAAGCCGGCCACCGGCGGGCTGGAGGTCAAGCGCGGTCCCGGACGCATGCAGGATATCGAGCTGCTGGCCCAGACGGCGGCGCTGCTGGCGGGCGATCCAGCCCGCGATGCCCCGACGCAGCTGCGCGCCGGTCAGCGGATCGGATGGCTGACGGCGGAGGATGTGGCCAGGCTGACGGCGGCCTACGACCGGTTCTGGCGGGTGCAGGCGGCGGCGCGGCTCTTGACCGGCGCGGTTCTGACGGTAAACGATCTGGGCGAGGGGGCCCGCCGCTTCCTGCTGCGCCAGACGGGCGCGGACAGGTTCGACGATCTGGCGGGCTCCCTAGACAGGCTCGCCGAAGAAGCGGCGGGCATCGTGACCGGGGCGCTTGAAGGGCCCTTTACCGGTGAGGAAGACAGATGACTCTGGACGAGATCGACAGATCAGGCCTGATCCGCGAGGCTTACCGGATCGAGGGGATCACCGCGCCGGAATGCCGCTCAATCTTCGTGGATTGGGCGTTGAAACTGCCCGAAGGCGTCGCCCCGGCGGAGGCGATCAGGCTGTTGCTGGCCAGCTACGGAACCGAAGGCCATCCGATGACCGCGGTGCTGACCGAGGGGATCTCTGCACCCGCCGCGCCCCGCCGCCGAGGGGGCCGCGCGGCGCGGCACGGGGACGCGCCGGGCTGACTCTGCTGCCCTTTGACGTGGCACGCGGGACTTGATCCAAAGGACGCGCTGCCGCGCGACACCTATTCCGGCATGCCTCACGCTATTGCGCCAGGGCACTGCCGCTCAACAGGGCAGGGTCCGCCAGAAGAGGGGCGGGCGCTCTGTCTCAACGCGCCCGACCGCTGCCGTCTCAGCCACCCAGCGCAGCGGCATCCCGTGCCAGCGCTTCGATCCCGGCCCAATCGCCGGCGCTGACCTTGTCACCCGGCGCCACCCAGGATCCGCCAACACAGACCGTATTGGACAGGGCCAGATACTCCGACGCATTGGCGGCGCTGACACCGCCCGTCGGACAGAAGGTGATCTGCGGCAGGGGTGCGCCCAGCGCCTTGAGGGCCTTCGCCCCGCCCGCGGCCTCGGCCGGAAAGAACTTGCCGGTGGTATAGCCGCGTTCCAGCAACCGCATCGCCTCTGTCGCCGTCGCCGCGCCGGGCAGCAAAGGCAGATCATGCGCCTCGCACGCCGCGCAAAGCGCATCCGTCGCCCCCGGAGACACGGCGAACAGCGCGCCCGCCGCCTTTGCAGCGATCACATCCGCCTCGGTCAGCACCGTCCCGGCGCCCACGAGGCCGCCCTTCACCGTCGCCATGCCCCGGATCACGTCCAACGCCGCCGGTGTCCGCAGCGTGACCTCCAGAACCGGCAGGCCGCCCGCCACCAACGCCTCGGCCAGCGGCACGGCCACGGCGGCATCCTTGACCACCAGCACCGGAATCACCGGCGCCATCTGGCACATCTCCAGCGTCCTCGCGCTGGCCTGGTTCGCTGTCAGCATCTTTTCTGTCCCTGTTTCCATCTTCTTCTGGCCCAAAATACTCCCGCCGGAGGCGGAATTTTCTTTGGACCGAACCTCTGGCCAACCGCAAGCGTCTCTTCAGCCATGCAAGCCTAAACGACCACCCCGGCGCCCGTCGCCGCGTCGCCCGCCGTAGACCGGAACACCTCGAACAACTCGCGCCCCAGACCGATGCCATTGGCGGACAGGTCCGGTGTGGCCGGTGCCCGCGCGGCAAGGTCCGCCTCCAGCACATCCAGCGTGCCGGCGACGGCATCCACCCGCACCCGGGCGCCGGCCTGCCGGCGGGCAAGCGC
>CAYGRI010000345.1:4405-5652 GCA_964352155.1 uncultured Maritimibacter sp.
ACCTTGCCCGACGCGCCCGACATGCGCCCGTCCGTGACCAACGCCACCTTTAGGCCCCGATTCTGCAACACCGACAGCAAGGGCGTCAACGAGTGCAGCTCCGGCATCCCGTTGGCCTTGGGACCCTGAAAGCGCACGACCACCACCGTATCCTCGGTGAACTCGCCGGCCTGAAAGGCGGCCTTGACCTCGGATTGGTCATGAAACACCCGGGCCTTCGCCTCGATCACATAACGCTCGGGCGCCACCGCAGACACCTTCATCACACCGCGCCCGAGATTGCCCTTGAGGTCCTTGAGCCCCCCGGTCGCCTGGAATGGATCCGAGGCCGGGCGCAGGATCTTGTCGTTCAGGCTTTCGCCCGCCCCGGCCCGCCAGGCCAGCGCACCGTCCTGCATCACCGGTTCTTGCGTGTAGCGGGCCAGACCCTCGCCCGCGACGGTTTTGGTGTCGGGATGCAGCAGACCCGCCTCCAGCAGCTCTCCGATCATATAGCCCAGCCCACCGGCGGCGTGGAAATGGTTCACATCGGCCAGACCATTGGGATAGACCTTTGCCATCAAGGGCACTACGTCAGAGATCTGGTCGAAATCCTCGGTATCCAGGATCACCCCGGCGGCGCGGGCCATGGCGGGCAGATGCAGCACCAGATTGGTCGAGCCGCCCGTTGCCATCAACCCGACCATGCCGTTCACGAAAGCACGCTCGTCCAGCACCTTGGCGACGGGGGTGAAATCATTGCCCAGCGCGGTGATCGCCAGCGCGCGTTCCGCCCCCGCCTTGGTCAGGGCGTCGCGCAACGGCGTGTTGGGGTTCACGAAGGAGGCACCGGGCAGGTGCAGCCCCATGAACTCCATTAGCATCTGGTTGGTGTTGGCGGTGCCGTAGAAGGTGCAGGTGCCGGGGCCATGATAGCTGGCCATCTCGGCCTCCATCAGCTTGTCGCGCCCGATCTCTCCGCTGGCGAATTGCTGGCGCACCTTGCCCTTTTCGTCATTGGGCAGGCCGCTGGTCATGGGGCCGGCGGGCAGGAACACGCCGGGGATATGGCCAAAGCTGGCGGCGGCGATCACCAGACCCGGCACGATCTTGTCGCAAACCCCCAGATAGATCGCCGCGTCAAAGCAATTGTGCGACAGGCCGACGCCCGCCGCCAGAGCGATCACATCGCGAGAGAACAGCGACAGCTCCATCCCCGGCTGGCCCTGGGTCACCCCGTCGCACATCGCCGGAACGCCGCCCGCGAC
>CAYGRI010000346.1:0-5647 GCA_964352155.1 uncultured Maritimibacter sp.
ACCCCCAACATCCTGATTAGAAGTCAGGTGCTCTATCCAGTTGAGCTACGGGACCACATGCGGAGGTCATAGCGATTCGGCAGGTGTTTCGCAATGTTCCGGGCGCATCCGAGGCGCGGGATTTTTCATCCGCCCGCCGTTTCCACCCGTCTTATTCAACCCTTACAGCCGTCCCGGGCAGATCACTGAGGCAAGGCGGCCAGCACTGCCCTTTTGCAGCGCAGGCCGGGGATTTCTGCAATGCCCGAAACACGTTAGCCTGGCTCGTCCAGCTCTGACAGATCGGTGATATGCAGGGCGCCGTCCCGCTGCGCGATCAGACCGTCCGTGGTCAGCGCGGCAAGTTGCTTGTTCACCGCCTCGCGCGTGACGCCCAGCATCGCGGCCAGATCGGATTGGCTGAACTGGCGGCGAAACCGGGCTCCGGCGCCGTCGGGCACCGCATGAGACTGCGCCAGCTCGTACAACTTGCGCAGCAGGCGGCGGCGCAGGGTCAGCAGCGCGATGTCACCCAGATGGTCGGTGGCCGCGCGCAGACGTTCGCACAAAAGCTGGATCATATGGCGTTGCAGGTCCGGATCGGACTCGAGCAATTGGACGAAGGGCGCGCGGCGGATCAGCAGCGTGCGAGTGGCATCCATCGCCGTCACATTGGCGCTGCGCGGCGCGCCGTCCAGCAACGCCAGCTCTCCCAGCGGGTCGCCAGGTTCCACCAGCGTCAGGGTGATCTCGCGCCCCTCGGAATCGCTGATCCAGACCCGCAGCAATCCGCTTAGCACGATGCGCAGGCCATCCGCCTCGTCCCCCGCCAGAAACAAGGTCCGCCGGCGCGGGATCGTTTCCACGATGGACCGGGTCGCCAGCGCCTCCAGCTGGGCCTCGTCCAGCCCGCCAAAGAACCCGCTGTCCCGCAGCGTCTCGACCGGATCGAATGCGTCGCTCATTTCTGGGCCTCCTCCGGCAATGAACCCGTCCAGACATGCAGCGCGCTGGCCCGGCCCCGCAGATCGCGCGGGCCCAGATCGCGCAGCGCCAGCCGGGCGGTCCACCCCGACGGATCCCCGCTTTGCTGCAGCAACGCGTCCGAGATCGCAAGACCCGCCTGCTGTTCTTTGGCCACCTCTTGCAACCGGCTTGCCGCGTTGACCACATCGCCCGAGACCGTAACGTGGCGCTGGCGCGCCCCGCCCACCACACCGGCCCGAACGATCCCGCAATGGGCGCCCACGCGGATCCGGATGTTGGCACCGCCGCGCATCTCGTCGAACAGCGCCACGATGCAGCCAAGCGCGGCGGCGGCGTCGTTCGGCCCCGGCTGCGGCAGGCCGAAGATGATCATCGCCCCGTCACCGGCAAATTGTTCCACCACGCCGCCATGCCGGATCGCAGCGCGTTCGACCGCCGCATGAAACCCGCGCAGAAAGGCCGCCGTGCCATCGGGGCCAGCCTGTTCGCTGCGCGCGGTGTAGCCGGCCACATCGACGAACAGCGCCACCGCCTCTTGCGAGCGGCCGTCGAAGGCGGGGCGCGATTCATTGGCCAACGTCTCTGCGATGAGGGGGGATTGATAGCGGGCGAGGTTGGCCGAGCGGCGGCGGTGCTGCAACAGCCGCTGCAAGGCGCCCGTGCCGATGCCGAGGGCGAGGACCAGGCTGACGGTCGTCGCGTCCATCCACCACCCGGCGACAAAGGCCGCGTGCAAAGCGGCGCCGGTCAGGGCCACGCCCGTCGCGGAGGCCAGCATCGCAAGGGCCGGGCGCTCCAGCGCGGCGGCGTGAAAGATCAGCACAACCGCGACCAGCGCAAGCGCCAGATCCAGCGCCCAAGCGGTGTCGTCTCGGCGCAGGTGGCGGCCTTCAAGCAGATTTGCGGCCAGGGTGGCTTGCGCCTCGACCCCCGGAAACGAGCTGGCGAAAGGCGTTGGATGGCGATCCCCGACCCCAAGCGCTGTCATCCCGATAAAGACAACCCGCCCGGACAGGTCGGCGGTGCCCGCGTCGCGCAGGGGCCAGGTGGGGATCGTCCTTTCGGGGCCGTACCAGACAATCGGGATCGCGCCGAACCGGTCCAGCCGGACAGGGCCCGCCGGGCCGTCTATGCTGCCTGACCGCCCCGAGGTCGGAAAACGCAGGATCAGCGGGCTGTGACCTTCGGCGAGGGCCGCCGCCGCCAGCGCCAGCCCGGGCACCCAAACAGGCCCCTGCGGCGTGTTCAAGGAAACGCCCGCGGGGACCCGCCGCAGCGCCCCGTCGCGTTCCGGCGCGATATTGGCATGGCCCAGCACGGCGCCCTGCGCCAGCACCGGATCCGGCCCCATCGGGTTTGACGGGACCACCCCCGGATCGCCGATTACGATCCCATAGCCGCTGCGTGACACCGCCTCTGCCAGCCCATCGGTCGCGTCCGGGGGACCGTCCCGCGCCACGGCCAGAACCGCGCGCCCGTTCCGTTCCAGCGCGGCGCGCAGGGCGGCGTCTTCCTCGGTCCGTTGCACCAGCAGCAGATCCAGCGCGACGGCAGCGGCGCCCGCGTTTGTGACCGCCTCGACCGCCGCTGCGAGCGCACCGCGCGGTGGCGGAAACTGACCCAACGCGGCCAGATCTGTGTTGTCTATGGCAAGAATTGCGACAGACGCGGGCGCCTCCAGCGGGCCGCGCAAGGCAAATCGCATGTCCAGGAACCGCCCCTCGACCCCGCCCCAAAAGCCGTCTCCGTCACCGGGGTGCCAGACCACGACCGCCAGGGTGGACAGGACCGCAAAGCACAGCAGCAGCCAGTGCAGACCCCGAAAGGTCATTGGCTGCGCCCTGCCCTCCAATCCGGCCCCAGACGGGTATCAATCTCTGCCACGCGGCCCGGCGCCCATCGGGTGACATCGCCCATAGTCCCTTGGGCAGAGACTTCAACGCCGTCCCCTGCCTGCAGAACCGGCGCCACATCGCCGGCGGCAACTTGCACCCGGCCCTCGCGCACGAAGGTCGCCGTCGCGCCATCTGTGACCCACATCGCCCATTCGGTCGACCGGACAGCCGCCACGGCAGAGGGTGTTCTGACCTCGAACCCGCGCCGATCACTGCGGTTGAACAGAAAACCCGCGATGCCTTGCAACAGACCCACCGTGGGCGGCTCGTCGGGGCCCAGAACATCCTCCATCAACAGAGTCGTGTCTGGGCCGACGGTCATGATCACCTCGCCGCCATCGCAGGTCAGCGTCATCCGGGTGCCAGCGCCAGTCGACACACGGTCTGCCGGCTGCAGGAGCAACCCCACCTGAACCTCCGGCGCGGCGGCGGCGCGCTCAACCCGCGCCTCTGCTCCCGAAAGGCGCGACACCACGCAATCCCCTGGCGATTGCGCGGACCCAAGCGATGGCAGCAGGGCGGCGCCAATCACAATCGCGCCAAATCGTTTTCGCTGCATCTGTTCCAACACCACCTCCTGCGGTTCTGTTTCCGTTGATACCGCAATACCCGCCGTTTGTAACGCGCACTGTGAACCGCGTCACAGCGGGCAACCGCGCCCTCCTCTTAGATGCCAGCAACATCGCAAGGGAGCGCGGAATGACTTTTGAGGCCTGGCTGGCATTCGCCATGATGAACCTGATCTACAGCACCACCCCCGGCCCCAATGCCGCGCTCTTGCTGGCCGCATCCAGCAAGGGCGGCCTGCGGGCTGGCGCCGGAGCCTTGGCCGGCACCGTGCTGGCCGAGGCGACATGGGCCGGCGTTGCGGTGCTGATCGTCTCTGGCACGTTGGGCCTGATCACAACCTGGGCTGATATGCTGGAGGCGTTCGGCCCCTGCGCCCTGATCCTGATCGGCCTGTCGATGCTGCGCAAACGGGGGCCCAGCGCCGGAACCAAGTCGCAGGCTCTGCCCAGCGGCGGCGACATGGCCATTCGGCGGGCCGCAGTGTCCTTCTTTGTCGGGGCCACAAATCCGCTGACGATGGTCTTCTACGTTTCGATCGCCCCGACGTTTCTGGCCGAAACAAGCGTATCACCCCTGTCCGCCATCGCGTTTGTCTCGGCCGCCGTGATCTCCTGCGCAGCAGCCTATGCACCATATATTGGCTTTGCCCGGCTCGCCCGCCCGGGGGTTTCCGCGCTGATCGAGCGTGTCTGCGGGTGCGTTCTGTGCATCATTGGTTTGGTTGGGCTGGTGAGCCTGGCAACCTGACGAGCCGCCGAAATGCGCGCCGCCCCGCGCGAATCCGGTTTCGCGTGTTTGGGATGCGCTTTAATGTCCGCGCATGTCTGTCCCCGCCTTGCAATTTTCCGACGATCAGGCCGAAGCCTATGACAGCGTCTCGCTGATGCTCAAGAGCGCTGGCGTGGATCTGGAGGATGCCGTCCTGACCCCGATGGTCGAAGACAAGCAGAACATCGCGGCGATCATCGGGAAGGCCGGGTCGGGCAAGACGATGCTGCTGGCCGAACTGACCCGCGCGCTGGTCGACGCGGGGGTCGAGGTCGTCTCTGGCGACTGGGAGGGTAAGCGCCGCAAGGACCGGCGGACGCTGGCGATCCTTGCGCCGACGAACAAGGCAGCCAGCGTGCTGCGCAATCGCGGCGTTCCGGCCACGACGATCCACCGGATCCTGTACACGCCGGTCTATGATCCCGAATACGAAAAGATCGCTGAATGGCTCGCCGGAAACGGCGCCCGCCCCGAGATCGAGGGGCTTACGGATCTGGCGCTGGAACGGGCGCAGGCGTTCTACGTGCAGAACAAATCGATCCCCGGGGCGCTGGCCGCCGCCGGGCTGCGCGGCTCCGACTTCATCAAGGGCTGGAAGCGGCGGGACGATCCGCTGGACATCGGGCTGGTCGACGAATCCTCGATGCTCGACGACCGGCTCTATGACGATCTGCGAGAGATCTTTCCGACCCTGCTGCTGTTCGGCGATCCGGCGCAGCTCGCCCCGGTCGGCCAATCCGGCGAGATGGTCTTTGACCGGTTCGAAGGCAAGCGGCGGCTGACGCTGGACCGGATCCACCGGCAGGCCAAGGACAACCCGATTCTCGACCTTGCCCATGCGCTCAGCGATGACAGCCTGACGTTTCAGGATTTCGAACGCCGGATCGAAGAGGCCGCGCAAAAGGACGACCGCGTCGTCGTGGCCTCCCGGGTCGAGGCGGAGCTGATGGCCCGCTCCCCCGTTCTTGTCTGGCGCAATGTCACCCGGGTGAGGCTGATCACGGCGTTTCGGGCGGCCTACGGGGCGACGTTGCATGAGCTGTTGCCTGGCGAACCACTGATCTGCGACGGGATCGAACTGCCGCTCAAGCATCGCAAGAAGCGCATCGACCTGGAGGCGCGGGGGCTGATCAAGGGCGCGCAGGTCGTCTACCTTGGCCCCGGCCGCAAGCCCGGCTTTTCCCGCCTGCACGTCATCGGCGCCGAAGACCCTCGGATTTCCGCCGCCTCGATCATCAAGATCGAACAGCCGGGCGAGGAAGAACCGTTCATCCCCTTTGCCGCCCGGATGGGGGCGGCCTTCCTGCACGGGGCCGCGGTGACAATCCACAAGGCGCAAGGCTCGCAATGGCCCGATGTTCAGGTCTTCGCGCCCGACATCTGGGCCGCCGCCCAATCGGGCCGGATGGAGGCCGGGTTGCCCCTGTGGAAACGGCTGTCCTATGTGG
>CAYGRI010000347.1:0-5644 GCA_964352155.1 uncultured Maritimibacter sp.
CCCAGCAGCGCGCGGGCGAGCGTGGACTTGCCCGATCCGGTTTCGCCGACGATGCCAAGGGTCGCCCCCCGCCCCAGCGAGAACCCGATCCGCTCTACCGCCGCCACATCCTGGCCCGCTGCGTTGCGGAACAGAACCTGCAGATCGCTCACCTCCACATGCGCCATGCTCACCCCTCCGCCTGGGAAATGCCGTAGGCGCGGGCAAAGCCGTCTACGGTGAAGTTGATGCCGATGATCAGCGACGACAGCGCGATGGAGGGCAGGATCAGGAACCACGCGTCGGTGAACACGACCGACATCGCCTCTTGCACCATCAGGCCCCAATCCGGCGTGGGCTGGCTGATGCCCAGGCCCAGAAAGCTGAGCGCGCTGATCTTGAGCACCGCCGAGGACACGCGGATCGCGATCTCGACCGCCAGAAGGCCGGTGAGGTTGGGCGCGATTTCGCGAAACAGGATATAGGCCGTGGCCTCGCCGCGCAGCTCTGCCGCGCGCACATAATCCAGCGCCGCAAGCGTGATTGTGCGGGCGCGCACGACGCGGATCACCCCGGGCGTGTAGACGATTGCGACAATCAGCGACAGCGCAGCGATGTCCTTGCCGAAGGTCAAAACGAGGATGGCGATCAGCAGCAGTTCGGGCACGGCCATCAGCGCATCGGTCAGCCGCATGACCGCGTCGTCGATCCAGCCGCCGAAGTAGCCGGCGGCCAACCCAAGCGCGGTGCCGACGGCGACGGCGACGGCCACCCCGGACAGCGCCACCAGCAGCGCGACGCGGCCGCCCGACATCAGCCGAGACAGGTAATCCCGGCCGATCTGGTCGGTGCCCATCCAGTGTTCGGCCGAGGGCGCGGTCAGCCCGTCGGTGAAAATGCCGCTGATCGAATAGGGCGCGATGAACGGGGCGAACAGCGCCAGAAACAGGTGCACCGTCACCAGCGTGACGCCGATCACCGTTAGCGGTTGGCGCAGGGCGGCGCGCCAACGGGCCGGGGTCTGCGGTGGCGCTCCGGTCAGGCTGGCCTCAACCATGAGATTTCCTCCGCACTCTGGGATCCAGCCCAAGCACCGCGATATCGGCCAGAAGATTCGACAGGATCACCGCGAAGGCCGCCAGAAAGGTGATCGCCTGCACCGTGGGCACTTCACGTTGGGCAATGGCGCGGATCAGCTCGACACCGATGCCGGGGAATTTGAACACCGCCTCGATCACCACGGTGCCCGAGATGATGCCCGCCACGAATTGCGCGGTGCCGTTCAGCATCGGGATCAGCGCGGCAGGCAGCGCATGAACCACCACCAGCCGCCATTCCGGCAGGCCCGACAGACGCGCGCGCTCCACATAATCGCTGGCCAGCGCGTCCACCATTCCGGCGCGCAACAGGCGGAACTGATAGGCCACGCCCGAGACGATCAGCGCCGCCACCGGCAGGATCGACACCGCAAGGATCGCATGCCAGGGCGCGCTTTCGGGCACCATCAGCACCGCGGGCGCCAAGCCCAGGCCGAGGGCGAAGACCATGATGAACACATTGCCGACCACGAAATCGGGCATGGAATAGGCAAACAGCGTGGCCCCCGACACCATCCCGTCGGTGCGCCCGCCCGGCTTCAGCCCGGCCCAGATCCCCAGCGCCATCGAGACCAGCGGGGTCAGCACAACCGCGACCGAGGCCATCAAAAGAGTGTTCAGCATCGGGTGCCAGATGGACTCCAGCACCGGTTCCCGGGTCAGCAGCGACACCCCAAAATCGAAGGTGATCAGGTTCCAGAACACATCGACAAAGCGCACCAATGGCGGTTTGTCGAGGCCCAGTTCGGCGCGCATCCGGGCCAGATCCTCTTCGGTGTACCACATCAGCTCGTCCGCCGGGATCGACGCGTCAAGCGCGTCGCCGGGCAGGATCTCGGTGCCGATGAACACGACAGCCGAGACCATCAGCAGGATCAGCCCCGACAACGCCAGCCGGCGCAGGATCAGCGACAGGATCGGGCCCATGGATCAGATCGCCACGCCCAGACTTTGCAGATATGCAAAGCCCTGCGGGATGTCGCCGGGACGTTTCAGTTCCAGCACCAGATGCGGCTCGCCTTCGGCGTCGGCCAGGGCTCGGAACACCTCGGTCCACTCGATATGGCCCTCGCCGGGCGCCCAGTGCCGGTCGGCATAGCCATCGGTGTCTTGCAGATGCACATGTTTGAGCATCTTGCCCGCGTCGCGCACATAAACATCCACCGGCGGCGCATTTGAGGCGCGCTGCGCGATCTGGGCATGTCCGGTGTCAATCGACAGGGCCAGCGCGGGGCTGCCGATGATCTCGACCAGTTCGCGGCGGATCTGGGGGGTGATGTCCTGAATGTTCTCCAGTACCATCTGGACGCCATGCGCCTCGCCCAGGGTCAGCGCCGTGCTCAGCACGCGCTGCACATCCTCGGCGACCTGGGCTACGAGGCTGTCGTACCCCGGTTTGACAAAGTTGAAGCGGTTGTAGGCGTGCCAGTTGTTGAAGGGCGAGTGGATCACCATCTGCGCCGCGCCCAGGGCCGCCGCCGCTTCGACGGCGCGCGCGTATTTGGCGCTGACGACCTGCGCTACATCGGCATCCGGGTTGGCAATGTCGAGCCCGAAGAACGGGCCGTGGATGCCAAGGCGCCCCTGGAACCCATCGATGGCGGTCTTGGCGGCGGCAACCGCGTCGTCCCAGCCGCCATTGACCACATGGGGCAGGCAGAAATCCTGAATTTCCAGATCGCGGTTGTCGTCGAAGATCCAGTCGCGGTGGGTCGCGACATAGTCGGTCATCAGCGCGGCGCCGATTTTGAGGGGTGTCATGGGAACCGTCCTTGTCATTCGCAGGGGGGCGGCGCGGGGCCGCCCCCCTGCCATCCGGGTTAACCGCCTTTTCAGACAGTTTCGAAACGCGCCCCCGCCAAAGCAGGGTAGGGACGCGCGGATTGCTGACGCCCGGCTGATGCACCGGATGGGTGCGGCGCCCCCAAAGTCAGGCGAGGCCGCCGCCCCCGGAACGGGACGGCAGCGAAGGGCGCTGCCGGTCAGGCGTCGATCCAGATGTATTCGAACCGGCTCGACCAGTTCTGCGAGTGGCTGCGGGCGTTCTTAACGTTTGCCGCATGGGCCACCATGTTGCGCCGCCCGCCCAGCATGATGCCCGGCACTTCGTCCTGAGCGATTTGCTGAGCCTCATGGTACATCTCCAGCCGCTTGCCCTCGTCGGCGGTGCCTACAGCTTCGAGGATCAGCGCGTTGAACTTGTCAGAGCCTTCGCCCGTCCAGCCGCCTGGCTCGGCGGCATTGCGGGTCGACAGACGGCTGAGGTTGATGAACGGGTTGCGCGGACCCACCAGGTTGCGGCGCGGGCGGCCGATGGGCTGGTTCACGGCGTTCACGAAGGGGTTGAACCCATCGCAGGGGCGTTCCTGGAATTCCAGCTTGATGCCGACTTCGGCCAGGCTTTCGGACACGATCGGATAGATCCGCGGCTCTTCCGGGAAGGAGGGGCAAAAGGCCATCGCCGGCAGGGTGACGCCTTCGCCATAGCCCGCCTCGGCCAGCAGGGCCTTGGCCTGATCCACATCGCGCTCCACCGGGCGCGGCAGGAATTCCTTGTTCACGCCGGTCATGTGGGTGTCGTTGCCGGTCCAGCCTTCGGGGTCACCATAGACGATCCGGTTGATCGCCGGGCGGTCGATGGCCAGGCTCATCGCCTTGCGGACCAAAGGCTCGTTCCAGGGAAAGTTCAGGTTCTTGGGCATCACCAGCCAGAACTGGTCACCGGCGGGGGCAGCGTGGATGCCGGCGCCCGCTTCCTCGAATTGCGCGATCTGGCCCGGGTCGATGTTGAAGACCGCGTTGAACTGACCCGAGCGGAAGCCGTTGATCGCGGTGTTGCCCATGGCGATCACGCCGCGTAGCTCGTCCAGGAACGGGCCGGTCATCCAGTAGTCTTCGTTGCGCAGGGCGCGGAACTGGCGGGCATTGTCGATTTCCACCAGCTTGAACGGACCGGTGCCGATGCCGTCAAAGCCGATGGTCTCGGGATCATTGGCCTTGAAGATACAGGCGCGGTATTCGGCGAAGCTGTAGGGGAATTCGGCATTGGGCGCGGTCAGGTGAAAGCGCACCGCATGGGGGCCGGTCTTTTCGACACGCTCCACCGTGGCGCGGATCAGGCCGACACCGCCCAGCATGTGGAACTGAACCGAGCTGACGACATCGTCGGCGGTCATCTCGGTGCCGTCGTGGAACATCACGCCCTCGCGGATCGTGCAGTCCCAGGTCTTGAGGTCGTCCGACGGGGTCAGCGCGGTTGCGAGTTCAAGCTGGACGTTCAGGTCCTCGTCGACCCAGGTCAGCTGGTTCCAGCACGACCGCGTCAGCAGATCGAGCCAATAGTAGGGATGCTCGCCCTTGTTGGACTGGCCCAGCGCCCAGTTGGGGTAGGTCTGACCGTAGGTCAGGATGCCGCCTTGCTTGGGCTCCTGCCCTGCCAGCATCTTGGCAACCAGATCGGGCGTGGTGGCCAGCGCCTTGGAGGGATCCAGCAGGTGGCCCAGGCCAAGAACCGTGGCTCCGGCGGAAACATGTGCCAGGAATTGGCGGCGGGAAAGTAGGGTCATCGGGACGGCCTCCGTCATTGCATTGCGCTACCGGTCTTGCCCGTCTGCGGGCAGTCCGGCGCAGCAAGGGGCGCGCTTTGTGACAGGTCGGTGTCAGGCCGGGCCGCCCCAGGCGATGTCGCAAAAGCGTCTCTCCAACCTGCCAGCTTGGCGGCACCGGCCCGCCGCCGTCACAAATCCGGTGCGTTTCTGTCTTTCTCTTTTCGTGAATCTGTCATGCCGGGTTCGCGAACTCGTCACGCGGACGAAAGACCTGCCGCCTACCCTCTGCCGATTGAGTCGTGAACTCTAGGAGGCACCATGGACCGGAAAGCTCTGCGCGATGTGATCGAGGCCGCCATCCTGCGAGGAGAGCTTGCGCCCGGCGACCGGCTGCCGACACAGGATCAGCTTGCGCGCGACCACGGGCTGAGCCGCCACGCGGTCCGCTGCGCCCTGCGCGATCTGCAGGCGCGCGATCTGGTCCGGTCAGAGCAAGGCAGAGGCTGCTATATCGCAGAGACATGCCTGACCCATTCCCTGACCGCCATGCAATCGCTGGCCCAGGATGCGATCCGGCAAGGTCATGAGATAACGAGCGAAACGCTTGCGATCTGGCGCGGGCGCGACCGCCGGTCCGAGGCCGGGATCCTGGGGCGGGATATGAGCGGCGACATGGTGGTGGCCGAACGGCTGGCCTATCTGAATGGCCGGGTGTTTCAGGTCGTGCGGGATTACGTCTGCACCAAACGGGTGACGATTGACGAAAGCGCCCTGGACCGCGCGACCAATCTGGCCGAGATGCTGCGCGCGGGCGGGGTGCGGCACTGTGCGCGGACGAAATCGCGGGTGACGGTGCGCAAGGTCACGGCGGCGGAACGGGTGCTGCTGGGGATCGCGCCCTCGCAACCGGTGATCGACCTTTTCACCTATTGGGGCGATGGCACGGCCCAGCCGATTGCCGCCACCCATTCCGTGACCCGCGCCGACAGACTCGCGCTGGAAGCCTGACGGGCGCACTGC
>CAYGRI010000348.1:0-5623 GCA_964352155.1 uncultured Maritimibacter sp.
CACGATGATGGCCGGCAAGGTTGCCGTCGTCTGCGGTTATGGCGATGTGGGCAAGGGCTCTGCCGCCTCGCTCAGCGGTGCGGGCGCCCGCGTCAAGGTCACCGAGGTCGACCCGATCTGCGCGCTGCAGGCGGCGATGGATGGCTATGAGGTCACCACTCTGGAAGATGTCGTGTCCACCGCCGATATCTTCATCACCACCACCGGCAACAAGGATGTCATCCGGCTCGAGCATATGCGCGAGATGAAGGATATGGCGATTGTCGGCAACATCGGCCATTTCGACAACGAGATTCAGGTCGCCAAGCTCAAGAACCACAAGTGGACCAACATCAAAGAGCAGGTGGACATGATCGAGATGCCTTCGGGTAACCGCATCATCCTGCTGTCCGAGGGACGTCTGCTGAACCTGGGCAATGCAACCGGCCACCCGTCCTTCGTGATGTCCGCCTCTTTCACCAACCAGACGCTGGCTCAGATCGAGCTGTGGACGAAGGGCGATCAGTACGAGAACAAGGTCTACGTCCTGCCCAAGCATCTGGACGAGAAAGTCGCGATGCTGCATCTGGACAAGGTCGGCGCCAAGCTCAGCAAACTGTCGCCCGAGCAGGCCGCCTATATCGGTGTCACGCCGGAAGGCCCGTTCAAGACGGAACAGTATCGCTACTGATCCCGGTCTGAGACCCTTAGGAAAGGCGTCCCGAAACGTTCTTCGGGGCGCCTTTTTTGTTGCGCGGGCCCGGATCTGATCGGCTGCTGCCGGACTTGCCTTTTGGGCGCGGGCGCGGTCAAGTTCCGGCGCAACAGGGAGAACAGCGGATGCGGATCATCGTCTACGGATTAGGAGCGATTGGTGGCGTTGTCGCGGCGGCGCTGGCAAATGCGGGGCGCGAGGTGGTCGGCATCGCCCGAGGCGGGATGCTAGCGGCGGTGTCCGCCGACGGGCTCAAGATGACCAGCATCCGGGGCGAGACTCAGGTGCGGTTCGATTGCGTCGGTCACCCCTCTGACATCGCGTTTTTGGACGACGATGTGATTCTGATGTGCATGAAGGGCCAGGACACGCCACCGGCGCTTGAGGCGCTGCGCGCCGCCGGGGTGCGGGCGCAGCCGATTTTTTGTTGCCAGAACGGGGTCGCCAACGAACGCCGGGCGCTTCGGATTTTTCCCAATGTGCATGGCGTGACGGTTATGATGCCGGCGACCTATGTGGCGCCGGGCCATGTGGCGATTTTTGTGGAGCCTGCCTTTGGCATGTTTGACATCGGCCGCTTTCCGGGTGGGGTGGATGCCGACGACACCGCCCTGGCCGAAGCGTTGAACGCCGCCAATATCGCAGCTTTCACCATGCCAGACGTGATGGCCAGCAAATATGGCAAGCTTCTGATGAACCTGACAAATATTGTCGAGGCCGCCTTGGGCCCCGGCAACCGGCCCATAGAACTGGGCGAGCGTCTGCGCGCCGAAGGCCGCGCTGTGCTGGAGGCGGCGGGCATCGACTGGCGCGCGGTCGGCGGCACCGACCCAAGGCGCGACCAGTTCATCCGGGGCGCCAAGCTGAACAGCGTGGCCTCTGCGGGCAGTTCGACCACGCAAAGCCTGCTGCGCGGCACCGGCAGCATCGAGACAGACCTGCTCAACGGCGAGATTTCGATGCTTGGCCGTCTGCATGGTGTTCCGACGCCCCGGAACGACAGGTTGACCCTGCTGTCGGCAGAGCTTGTGGGTTCCGGCGCGGCGCCCGGGTCGATGACACTCGCACAGCTGGAGGCATTGCTGCCTGGCTGACATCGGCCCGCCCAAAAGCCGCCGAGGCCGGGATGCCCATGTGTTTTCGCTTTGCCTTGTGCCGGAGCGCCTCTAACCTGAGCGCCAATAGGTCCGGCCGGACCTGGTCATAGGGAGTGACGATATCATGGGTAAAAGAGACGATCTGATCGCGAAATACGCAGAGGATCTGACGACCAAATGCGGCGTGACGCCAGACATGGATCTGCTGCGAAAGGTCACGATCGGCTGCGGTCCGGCGATCTACAACGCGGATGCCTCGACCGTTGCCTCCAGCGATCCGTCCGAGCTGGAGACGGTGAAGACCAATTTCCTGATAAAGAAGCTGGCCCTGCAAGACGGCCCCGACCTGATGGCAGGGATCGAGACGGCCATCGAAACCTATGGCCGCTCCGAACGGACAAAGCATCGCCCGGTGTTCTACTATCTGCTGGTCAAGCATTTCGGCCGGGAATCGATTTACGGCTGACGCTCACAGTTCCTTAACCGTAAAGCTATGCTTTGATTGGAATTTTAGGCGAGTGGTGCTTGCAACCAGATCGCGTTTGCGTCAAGAATGAACGCAGACGACCAGAAGGTTCAGACCAGAATCGAAGCGCGGGGTGGCCACGAGTGGGCCGTGAGGATCGCGTGGGGATATGGGGGGCCTCGACGGTGTCTTGGCCCTCCATTTCAGGTCCCTGGATCTCTTTGGTGGAAAGCCGTTGTCAAATAGGGTTTCCCGCGGTTGTAGCGCTCGGTCGCAGTCTGCTCGCGTTTTGACCAGGTGTCGTATTGCAAATATGGGCGCGGTGAGCGGATCGAACCTGACCGCGCCGAGAACGGTCTAGAACAGGGCGAGGACCATGCCCATAAGGGTCATTCCGGCGGCGGGGTAGACGCCGTCCATCCAGATCAGGTTCCGGCTGCGCATCCCGAACAGCACATTGGTCGCGATCCAGGGAGCGGCGACGAACAGACCCAGGCCCAAGCCCGTCACGGCCGATTTCCCGATACCTTCGATGCCGGCCATCGCCAGAACATGGCGCAGCATCCCCGCCACGAGGATGGCGCACAGAAAGCTGCCGATATAGGGCACCGGATTCTTGCGGTCGATCGTCTCTTCGGTCAGGCCTGACGCGGCCATCCAATGCTTTCCGATCACACCGTACCAGACCGCCCCAAAGATCCAAGCGGCTGCGGCGGCGGCGATGACACTGATGATCTCCATACGATGACTCCCACTGAAACCAGAACATGCGCCATCATGACGCAGGTGGCGCGCCAAGGCCAGTCATTCTGTCATGGCGTGACGCCCGCCATGCCGCAGATGATGTCCCATTCCGTCTGGGTGACGGGCTGCACCGACAGGCGCGTGTTGTTCACCAGGACCATCCCGGCCAGACGCGGTTCTGCCTTGATGTCCGCCAGCGTCACCGGGCGGGCGATCGGCGCCACTGCGCGGATATCGACACATTCCCAGCGCGCATCGTCGGTGGTGCTGTCGGGGTGAACCTCGGCGCAGACCTCGACAATGCCGACCACCGCCTTCTCCTTTTGCGAATGATAGAAGAACCCGCGATCGCCCAGCCGCATCTCGCGCATGTGATTGCGGGCCTGGTAGTTGCGGACGCCGTTCCATTCCTCGCCCGCGTCGCCCTTGGCCATCTGATCGTCCCAGGACCAGGTGGAGGGTTCCGATTTGAACAACCAAAATGCCATGTGGAGAGTCCTTTTGATAAAGAGCCGTTATTCCGACCGCAAGGGGCGCGACAGCAGGGCTTCGGCGGCCTGATGCACGCTCCAGCGTCCGTCGAGCACGGCGGCGATGGCGGCGGTGATGGGCATGTCGATCCGGTCCCGTTCCGCAAGCTGGGCGGCGGCGCGCGCGGTGGCAATGCCTTCGGTCGTCGCGGTGGCGCCAGTCTGCCCGGATTGGCCCAGCCGCAGCCCATAGGCATAGTTGCGCGACTTGCCGGAGGTACAGGTCAGCACCAGGTCGCCGAACCCCGCAAGCCCCGCCAAGGTTTCCACCCGGGCACCCCGCGCCCGCGCCAGCCGCTGAATCTCCGCATACCCGCGGGTCATCAGGGCGGCGCGCGCGCTTTCGCCAAGGCCCGCCCCCATCGCCATGCCGGAGGCGATGGCGATCACGTTTTTCAGCGCGCCGCCAAGGGCAACGCCGGTCATGTCGGTGCTGCGATAGATCCGCAGGACCGGGGTCGACAGCAATTCCTGCAACCCCCGCGCCTGGGCCTCGTCCGGGGCCGCCAGGGTCAGCGCGGTGGGCAGCCCCGCCGCGATGTCGACGGCAAAGCTCGGCCCGGAGAGCAGGGCAAAGCTGGCCTTGGGCGCCTCGTCCTGCATCACGGTGTCGGTGAGCCGCCCGGTGCCCAGTTCCACCCCTTTGCAGCACGCCACCAGATGCTTGCCGGGCCAAAGCTCCGCATGATCGCGCAGGGCTGCCGCCAGCGATTGCATCGGCACGGCCAGCAGGATCACCTCGGCCGCGCTTTGCGGCGCCGAGGTCACGCGCAGCTCGGGCGGCAGCGTGACGCCGGGCAGGGCGGGCGCCGCGCGCGTGCTGTCCATGGTGCGGGCCTTGGCGGCATCGCGCGCCCACAGCGTCACATCGCGCCCGTCCCGCGCCAGCGCGACCGCAAGGGCCGTGCCGAAGGCGCCGCTGCCCAGGACCGCGATTTTCATGCCTTGGCGCCGCGTTTGCCGCTGCCCAGCATGGGCGCCTGCCGGTCGTCCAAAGGCCAGCGGGGCCGGGCGGCCAGTGTCATGTCATCGCGCAAGCCCAGGCGGAACCGTTCCAGCCCGGCCCAGGCGATCATCGCGGCATTGTCGGTGCAAAGGGCCAGGGGCGGCGCAAGAAAACGAGCGTTGGCGGCGGCGGCAACCTGTTCCAGCGCAGCGCGGATCGCGCGGTTCGCCGCCACACCGCCGGCGACGGCCAGAAGCGGTGCGTCGGCCCGATGCTGCGCCAGCGCCCGGCGCGTCTTTTCCGCCAGAACATCGCACACAGCCGCCTGAAACCCGGCGCAGAGGTCCGCCCGATCTGTCCGGGTCAGCCCGCCCTTTTCCGCGACGACGGCGTTCCGGGCGCGCAGCAAGGCGGTCTTGAGCCCTGAAAAGGACATGTCGCAGCCGGGCCGGTCCAGAAGTGGGCGCGGGAAGGCAAAGCGGGTCGCGTCTCCGCCCGCTGCTTCTGCCTCGACCGCCGGGCCGCCGGGTTGCGGCAGGCCCAACAGCCGGGCCGTCTTGTCGAACGCCTCGCCCGGTGCGTCGTCGATAGTGCCGCCAATTCGCGTGAAGTCCTGCGGGCCGCGCACCAGCAGAAACTGGCAATGCCCGCCAGAGACCAGCAGCATCAGATAGGGATAGGCCACATCGTCTGTCAGGCGCGGGGTCAGCGCATGGCCCGCCAGATGGTTGACCCCGACCAGCGGCAGCCCAGCCCCCGCGGCCAGGCCCTTGGCACACATCACGCCCGCCAGAACCCCGCCAATCAGGCCCGGCCCGGCGGTCACGGCCACCGCATCCAGATCTGCAAGGGCGACACCGGCCTGGGCCAGCGCCTGTTCAACGCAGAGGTCCAGTTTTTCGGCATGGGCGCGGGCGGCAATTTCCGGCACGACGCCGCCAAAGGCGGCATGCAGGTCGCCTTGCCCGGCGACCACGTTTGACATAATCTGCGGGGCCACACCCGGGGTCGCGCGCACGATGGCGGCGGCGGTATCGTCGCAACTGCTTTCCAGCCCCAGAAGTGTGAGTGTCTCGCCCATGCGCCCGTCGGTTGCGTGATTGCCCCTGCGCAGGTACCACCGGGCCACCCCTTCGGCAATCCCGG
>CAYGRI010000349.1:0-5613 GCA_964352155.1 uncultured Maritimibacter sp.
TGCCCGCTCCCGCCACCCCCCTCCGCCACCGGCCAGCGACGCGCCCCTTGCGGACCGTGGCTGGTGGCTGGTGGCTGGTGGCTTTGAGGGTGCCGCAGGCAACTGGCGCCCGCAAGCCCTTGAACCCGCTGCGAAACCGCTGTCTCTATCCGATGGCGGCAAGCGCTGACCCGGACCACGCGCGCCGGGTCAGCAGGGGTTTGCGCCTATTTGATCCGCATACCATTTGCGGCAATCGTGCCGGCCGCGCCGTCGATCTCGATCTCGGTGACCCGCTGCCCGGCCGACGTGCCCTCGCGGGTAAAGCCCCCCAGGAACATGCGCGCGCCGCTCATGTCACCGTCGCTCATCAGACCCATGCTCTGCAACCGTTCCAGCAGCGCGTCGATGCCAGTCAGGGTGATCGTGGCGGCGCCATCTGGCGCGGGCAACCCGTCAAAGGAAGACAGGTTGTCGTTGTCAAAGGTGAAGGCGCCCGTCACATCCGCCTCTGCCCCCACGGCCTTTACGTTGATGCTGGCCACGTCCACCGCGTGCACCTCTGCCGGGGCCGCGCCGGTTTCACCCAGTTCCATCAGCGCGGCGAAGTCCAGCACGTCATACAGCAGACGCAGCTTGGCCGAGACATCCATTTCCAGGCTGATCGGATCCCGCGACAAGACCGCGCCGGGGTCGAACATCGCCCAAAGCTGCGGGTCAAGCGACACGCCGTCCAGCGCGAACTTCAACAGCGTGTCCTGCAGCGCCTGTGATTGCAGCACCGGAAACGCCATGTCAAAGGCGGCACCGGCCAACGTCACCTTGATCGGCACCGGCAGCAGCAGCGGCTGGTTCACCTCGATGTCATAATCCTGCGCCGTCCCGGCCACGCGCAGCCCGTCCTTGTCAAAGGTGAGGCTGCCTTCGATTGCGCCCACATCGGTGAATTGCGCCATCACCAGCTCGGCGTTCATCGTTGTCTCTTGGCGCGAGTCCTGACTCTCGCCGGAAAAGCTATACTCAAGGCTCATGCCGTCGCGCAGCGCTCCGGCGAGCGCCAGCAGGGACGCCCCTCCGGCTGGCAGCGCAAAGCTGGTCTTGCCGCCCATCCGTCCCAGCGTCGCATCAGAAGTGGAGCGGATCACATCGCCATCCGACGTGACCTCGTAGGCAAAGTTCAACCTCCCGCGGTCGATCGTGCCGTCGGTGGCGATGGTCACCAGCGCGCCCTCGGTGAAGCGGTAGGTGCCCGACAGGCCCGACATCCGCAGGGTGCCGGTAATATCGACCGAGCCCACCTCTTCGGCGAGGTCACCGGTCACGGAAATGTCGCCGTAGCTGACGTCATACCCGGCGATGTCGTAATCGTAGGTGATGTCCCCCGGCGTGCCAGAAGCGGTGTTGGAGTAATTGCTGACGCTGTAGGTCATCGTCAGGACGCCGCCGCCCACATCCGGCATGTCGAAGGCGAAGGACACCTCTTGCGTGGCGGTGCCGCCCAGATCGACGGTGCCATCGCCATTGTCCGTCAGCAAAAGCGACCCGGCGCCGATCGTGATGCTGCCCGCCGCCATCGGCAGGGTATAGACCAGCGTGATATCGGACACCGTCAAGGTGTTGCCAGTGTCGGACGTGTCCGCCCGGACAGAGGCCCCCGTCGCGGAAATGGCGGCCTGCATGTTGGCCCAGACATCCGCTGGCGTCACGTCGGCCCGCGCAAGCCCCGGCATCGCTGCCAGCACCCCCGCCGTTGGCAATGCAATGAAGGATCGGAATTGGGATGGCATTGTCATACCTCGCTAATATAGGGTCCTTGAAACGCAACGTGCCGCCACGGGGACCCGCAGCGGCACGTTTCAGTCATGAAATCTGACCTACTGGATCCGCTGACCGTTGGCAGAGATCGCGCCGCTGGCGCCATCGATCTCGATCTCGGACACCAGCGTGTCTTCCCCCTCGCCTGGACGGGCGAACAGACCCATCATCATCCGCGCGCCCATCGCCTGATCCTGCGGCACCAGGCCCATGCCGACCAGCGCGTCGATCAGCGCATTCGCACCGACCAGTTGCAGGTTCAGCTTGCCGGTCGGGGCCGGCACACCACCGAAGGTTTCCAGATTGTCATTGTCGAAGGTGAACGCGCCGTCGCCGGTCAGATCGGCCCCGGCCACCGCCAGCTTGATCTCGTTGACCGACAATTCATGGAGTTGCGCCGGAAGATCGGCGTCCACGCTCATCGCGCTTTCAGGGTTGTACAGGTCGAACAGCGTGTTCCCCATGCCCGTCACGTCCACGATCAGGGTCGCGGGATCATGCGGGATTTGCCCTTGCGGATCGACCATGCCCCAGATCATCTCGCTGACACCCAGGTCGGCAAGCGTCAGGGCAAGGCCAAAGTCCTGCGGCTCTTCGCTGGCCGACATCGGCATCAGCAGGCCAAAGCCGAATTCGCCCAGCGTCACGGCCACTTCGGGCAGCGGGATTTCCGATCCGGTGACAACCATGTCCACAGCAGTAGCGCCCAGTTCATACGAGATCGACTCTGCCGACAGCGCAAAGGCCAGCAGCCCCGTTGCCTGCGTGCCGTTCATCGTAAAGGCGTCGCGGCCATCCTGGAAATCGACCGCAAAGGTCGCCGCGCCGTGGCTGAGCGTGGCAGAGGTCGCGGCCCCGGCTTCCAGCATCGCAGGCAGGTCGGTGACGCCGCCCGAGAACATCGACATCGCGCCGTCCGACTTGGTCGCGACGTCGGCATAGCTGATCTCGGCCGAGAAGGCTCCGTCGCCCCCGTCCGGCTCGTCCATTTGCAGCACGATATCCATCGACGCGGCGTTGAACGCGGTGCTCATGGTGTCGTCTTCTCCGGCCATGTAGGTGCCGGAGACGTCGGTCATCGTCAGGGTTGCCGTGGGCTCGAACGCCTCGCCGTCGACGGTGACCTCGTCGAGCGAGAGCACCATTTCGGGCACTTCGAAATCGTAGTTCACAGCACCCGGCGCGCCCGATGCGATCATGCTCAGATCCGTCTGGGACACGGAAAGCGACATCATCACCTTGTCGGGGCCGTCATTCGGGTCGGCGGTGATGTCGGCGGAATAGCTGTCGGGGAAGACGACCGTGACCGTGCCGTCGCCCACCTCGGTGAACGAAACGCTGGGCATCATCACCACGGCGGAGACAGAGTCTGTCTCGACAGAGACCTGCACATCTGAAACGGTAAGCGTGCTGCCGGACATGCTTTCGGCGCCAGCGGTAATGGTCTGACCGGCCGCCGCAGCGCTGGCCTGCCAGGCGGCCCAAACATCGCTGCTGGAAACCTCGGCCTGCGCCGCACCAGCGGCGAGCACGAAAAGGGCGGTGCCACTGAGGAACGTAGAATGTTTCATAGTCTTCCTTCCGGGACTGAATTCCAATGGCGCGCAGCTTCGTGCGGGTTGCGATCAGCGTCAAGCTAAGTTCGTGTAAAGGGAAGGTATTCCCGACCGATTCTCGCTCGATTCTGGGCGAAAACACGAAAAAACTGGAGGCGAAATGGACTTGACAGGCAAGACTGTGCTCATCACCGGGGCAAGCCGGGGCATCGGCGCGGCGGCCGCGCGGGCCTGTGTCGCGGCCGGGGCGAGCGTCGCTTTGACCGCGCGGACAGATTCCGCCATCGGCGATCTGGCGGGCGAATTGGGGGCCTCGGCCCTGGCGATCCCCTGCGATGTCCGGCGCTACTGGGAGGTCGAGACGGCCGTAAAGGCAACGGTCGAGGCGTTCGGTTCGCTGGATGTACTGATCAACAACGCGGGCGTGATCGAACCGATCGCCCATCTGGCCTTGTCCGACCCCGAGGGGTGGGGCACCGCGATCGATATCAACCTCAAGGGCGTCTACCACGGGATGCGCGCCGCCGTGCCGGTGATGCTGAACCAGAGCGGCGGCACGGTGCTGACCGTATCCTCCGGCGCGGCGCATGGCCCGGTCGAGGCATGGTCACATTATTGTGCGTCCAAGGCGGGCGCGGCGATGCTGACCCGTTGCCTCGACAAGGAACACCGCGCCCAGGGCATCCGCGCCATCGGGCTGTCCCCGGGCACCGTCGCCACCGAGATGCAGCGCGAGATCAAGGCCAGCGGCGTCAACCCGGTCAGCAAGCTGGACTGGACCGATCATATCCCGCCGGAATGGCCCGCCCGCGCGCTGGTCTGGATGGCGAGTGCCGATGCCGACGCCTGGCTGGGCGAAGAAATCTCGCTGCGGGACGAAGCGATCCGCAAGCGGCTGGGGCTGGTCGCATGATCGGGCTGGAGCAGGAGGGCGGACTGTGGATCGTCTGGCTGGACCGGCCCGACAAGGCCAATTCGCTGACCCAAGGCATGCTGGAGGAACTCGCCCGCATCGCCGATGCCGCCCATGACAACGCGCGCGCCCTGATCCTGACCGGGACCGGGAACGTCTTTAGCGCCGGGGCCGATCTGCACGAGGCGCGCGCCGGTCTGGCCACCGATCCGCTATGGGAACGACTGTCGGGCACGCTGGCGGGGTTGCCCTGCCTGACCATCGCCGCCCTGAACGGCACGCTGGCGGGGGGCGCCTTTGGCATGGCGCTGGCCTGCGATCTGCGGCTGGCGGTCCCGCAGGCAAAGTTCTTTTGTCCGGTGATGCGGCTGGGCTTCCTGCCGCAACCGTCTGATCCAGAGCGCCTTTGTGCCCTGGTGGGCCCGGCCCGCGCCCGGCTGATCCTAATGGGGGGCGCCAGGCTCGAAGCGGACGTGGCCCTGCGGTATGGTCTGGTGGATGAACTCGTGGACGGGGATGCCCTGCTGTCGCGCGCCCGCGCGCTGTGCGCCGATACGCTGGCCGCCTCGCCGGACCATGTGGACGCTATCAAGGCGATGACCCGGCCCTGACACCTTACGCCCCTGGTGGCGCAGGCATCCCGCCGCGCCGGTCTAACTGCCGTCTTTCCGCTGTCTATCCACCGGGCGGCCGGCCCTCGTGCCAATCGTCCAGCCAGGCGCGGGCCTCGGCTTCGCGCAGCAGGGGAAAGACCTGAGTCTCGATCGGCGACATCAGCGCCGAGGCGCGCGCCACCCCGGTCAGCCAGCCCACATCGGTCACCAGCGCCACCCGCTTCACCTTGGTCAAGGATCCAATCCCGACCCCGGCATAGGGCAGCGCGGCGGGCAGATTGACAAAGCCCAGCCCGCGAATCAGCTGGAGCACGGTGATCGGGCCAAAGGCATCCATGAACGCCTGCATTTGCGGCAGGATCCGGTCGATATCGGCCTTGCCGATCCGCCCGTCGATCACAACTTCGGCGCAGCGCGTCGCGGCATGCTCTATATAGGTCACGCTCATCCGCAGTCTTCTCCTTCCGCTGCCGTTACGTCTGCCTTGTAACCTGCCAAGCCCTGGGCGCCTTGCCTAGCCCAAGTCTGCCGCGCGTCCCAAGCCAGTGCCCTGGAAGGACATAGTCCGCCCCCCGGACGCAGCCACCCAGATGCACCCGCTGCCAGACAGCGCTCCCAGCGACGGGTCCAGCGGCGGGCCATGGGCCCGGCCCGGTGACCGGGGGGCGACCGCTTGCATTGGGGGGCGCCGGAATGCGATGACACAGACCCAGCCCGCCCCGCAGAAGGCCCGCCA
>CAYGRI010000350.1:0-5603 GCA_964352155.1 uncultured Maritimibacter sp.
GTTCAGGTCGCGGTGTTCCTTGGAAAAGCCAAGCTCGGACGACAGGTTCTTGCGCACGATGTCGCCGTCCAGCAGCGTCACGGGGCGGCCGCCCATTTCCATCAGCTTGACCATCAGCGCGTTGGCGATGGTCGATTTGCCCGACCCGGAAAAGCCGGTGAAGAACACGGTAAAGCCCTGTTTCGCCCGGGGCGGACGGGTGCGGCGCAGCTCATTGACCACTTCGGGGAAAGAGAACCATTCCGGGATCTCCAGCCCTTCCTGCAGGCGGCGGCGCAGCTCTGTGCCCGAGATGTTCAGGATCGTGACCTCGTCCTTGTCCGCGATCTCGTCCATCGGCTCGTATTGGGCGCGCTCCTGCACCCAGACCATATGTTTGAAGTCGACCATCTCGATGCCCATTTCCGCCTGATGCTCGCGGAACAGCTCCTGGGCGTCGTAGGGGCCGTAGAAATCCTCGCCGGCCGAATTCTTGCCCGGCCCGGCATGGTCGCGGCCGACGATGAAATGGGTGCAGCCGTGGTTGGCCCGGATCAGCCCGTGCCACACCGCCTCGCGCGGGCCGGCCATGCGCATGGCAAGGTTGAGCAGGGACATGTTGGTGGTCGCGGCCGGGTATTTGTCCAGCACCGCCTCGTAGCAGCGCACGCGGGTGAAGTGATCCACATCGCCGGGCTTGGTCAGGCCGACGACCGGGTGGATCAGCAGGTTGGCCTGGGCCTCGCGCGCGGCGCGGAAAGTCAGTTCCTGGTGCGCCCGGTGCAGCGGATTGCGGGTCTGGAAGGCGACGACCTTGCGCCAGCCGAGCTTGCGGAAATAGGCGCGCAATTCGTTGGGCGTGTCGCGGCGGGCGCGGAAATCGTAATGCACGGGCTGCTGGATGCCGGTGATCGGCCCGCCCAGATAGACCTTGCCGGCGGTGTTGTGCAGGTAGTTCACGGCCGGATGCGCGCTGTCATCGGCGCCGAACACTTTCTCGGCCTCATGCGCCTTGTCGGGGGTCCAGCGGTCGGTGACGGTCATGGTGGCCAGGATCACGCCTTCCTGGTCGCGCAGGGCGATGTCCTGACCGATCTCGAGCCCCTCGGCGAAGGTCTCGGAGACATCCAGGGTGATCGGGATCGGCCACAGGGTGCCGTCGGCCAGGCGCATGGTGTCGACGACGCTGGTGTAGTCTTCCTCGGACAGGAAGCCCTTGAGCGGGTTGAAGCCGCCGTTCATCAGCAGTTCGAGGTCGCAGATCTGGCGCGGGGTCATGTCCCAGCTGGTCAGGCTGGCCGCCTCGACCTTCAGTTTCTGGGCACTGTCGTAAGAGACAAAAAGCTCCGGGATCGGGGCAAGGTTCTTGAGCTGCATGGCGGACCTGTTCACTGTAAGATGCCGCAAGGGCGGCTGGAAGTCGTCGGGCGTCTACTCCCTGGATGCCGCGGTGTCTAGGAAATGAGGGGCTTCTGCGTCATTTTGCAGTTGCAGAAAATCGATTGATGCGTAATTCCTTCCGCTGCTTGCACAGATGTTGCAGATTTTAAGCGTCTATTGAGAATGGGTCGACAAGGGCTCCAAAGGAGAGTGACATGCGCATCGCAATGATTGGCACCGGCTATGTGGGTCTTGTGTCGGGGGTCTGCTTTTCCGATTTCGGGCATGACATTGTCTGCGTCGACAAGAACCCAGACAAGATCGCGATGCTCGAACGCGGCGAGGTGCCGATCTACGAGCCGGGGCTGGACGCGCTGATGGCGCGCAATGTCGAAGGCGGGCGGCTGACCTTCACCACCGATCTTGCGAGTGCCGTCGCGGGCGCGGATGCGGTGTTCATCGCGGTGGGCACGCCCACCCGGCGCGGCGATGGGCATGCCGACCTGTCCTATGTGATGGCCGCCGCCGAAGAGATCGCCCAGGCGCTGACCGGCTATGCGGTGATCGTCACCAAGTCGACCGTGCCAGTGGGCACCAACCGCAAGGTTCAGGCGGTGGTGGCCAAGGCCAATCCGCAGGCTGATTTCGACGTGGCCAGCAACCCCGAATTCCTGCGCGAGGGGGCCGCGATCGACGATTTCATGCGCCCCGACCGGGTCGTCGTCGGCGTCCAGACCGACCGCGCCGCGCAGGTCATGGCCGATATCTACCGTCCGCTGTTCCTGCGCGATTTTCCGATCGTGACCACGGATCTGGAATCCGCCGAGATGATCAAATACGCCGCCAACGCCTTTCTGGCGACCAAGATCACCTTCATCAACGAGATCGCGCGCCTGTGCGAAAAGGTCGGCGCCGACGTCAAGGAAGTGTCGAAAGGCATGGGGCTGGACGGGCGGATCGGCAACAAGTTCCTGCATGCGGGCCCCGGCTATGGCGGGTCGTGTTTTCCCAAGGACACGATGGCGCTGGCGCGGACCGGTCAGGAATATGCCGCCCCGATGCAGATCGTCGAGACCGTGATCAAGGTCAATGACGAGATCAAGCGCCGGATGATCGACAAGCTTCAGGATCTGTGTGGCGGCCGTTTCAACGGCAAGACGATCACGGTCTATGGGGTGACATTCAAGCCCAACACCGATGACATGCGCGACGCGCCGGCGCTGACGATCGTGCCGTCGCTGGTGGGCGGGGGCGCGCAGGTGCGGGTGGTGGACCCGCAGGGCCGCCGCGAGGGCGAGGCGCTGCTGCCCGGCGCGACCTGGGAGGAAGATCCCTACAAGGCGGCTCAGGGCGCGGATGCGGTGGTGATCCTGACGGAATGGAACGAGTTCCGGGCGCTGGATCTCAAACGCCTGGCGGGCGAGATGGCCACGCCGCGGATGGCCGATCTGCGCAACGTCTATAACGCCGACGACGTGCGCGCCGCGGGGTTCGTGGATTATGTCGCGGTGGGTCGCGGCGACCTGCCAGAGCCGGACTGACGCGCGGCCTTTGCCCCATGGCGGAAACGGACCTTTGGCCTGCCGTCCAGAGCCTGTTGCCCTGAATTGACCTTGCCTCCCGCCCCCGGTCTTCCGTGCAAAGGCGGCCTGGGGGCGCGGTCCCTTCCCCTGAAGACGCGCTGCATTTTAGCGCAGCGCGCCTTCGGCGCGACAGGCTCTAACGCGGCGCGCCTTCGGTTTTCAGCATCCAGTCCCAGGCCGTTTGCAGGATGTTGCGCAGGTCGGATTGCTGCGGTTTCCAGCCGAGCCGGGCGTTGGCGAGTGACGGATCGGCCACCAGCGCCGCCGGGTCGCCCTGGCGTCGCGGCCCATAGTCGAAAGGCACCGGACGACCCGCCACCTGGCCCGCCATCCCGATCAGCTCCTTGACCGAGACACCGGTCCCGGTCCCCAGGTTGAAGGCGTGAAACCCGGGCTCGGCTGTCGCGAGGTCCAGGGCCCGCACATGGGCATCCGCCAGGTCCATGACGTGGATATAGTCCCGAATGCAGGTCCCGTCGGGGGTGGGATGGTCCTGCCCGAATACCGTCAGCGGTTTGCCCGATCCATGCGCGGCCGCCAGCGCCAGCGGGATCAGATGCGTCTCGGGGTCGTGGGCCTCGCCGATCTCGGTGTCGGGATCGGCCCCGGCGGCGTTGAAATAGCGCAGCGCCACGGCCGACAGTCCCCCCGTCGCCACGCAATCCTTCAACACCGTCTCGATCATCAGCTTGGTCTGCCCATAGGGGTTGATCGGATCCTGCGGCAGATCCTCGGTGATCGGGTTGCGCGTCGGGACGCCGTACGTGGCACAGGTCGAGGAAAAGACGATACGGTCCACGCCTTCGGCCTGCATCGCCTGTAGCAGGGACACCGATCCAAAGACATTACCGCGATAATATTGCAGCGGATCAGAGACGGATTCCCCCACATTGGCCAGCGCGGCAAAGTGAATCACGCCAACCGGGCGATACTGCCGCAACACGGCGCGCAGGCGCTCGGTCTCGGTCAGGTCGCCGGTTTCCAGCGGGCCCCAGCGGACCGCCCAGTCGTTGCCGCGGGCCAGCGAGTCATATGTGACCGGCAGATATCCCGCCGCCGCGAGCGCCTTGCAGGTGTGGCTGCCGATATACCCCGCGCCACCGGTGACCAGAACGGGTTTGCCTGTCTGTGACATGGGCGCCTCTTGCTCTATCCTGCAGGCGGGAGCCTGCCGTCAGGATCAGAGTCCTGACGAAGCAGGTGCACTGGGTCAAATGATTTTGTCCCAGGTGCGGCATGTTCGGCCAGGGAAGCGCCAAGGCGCGCCCCAGTGGCGGGATATTCCCCGGTTCACCGGTTTATGTGCCAAAAACGGAAACAGAGACAGGAACAGACACCCTATGGCGCGCGCCGCCAGCCGGAGCGCCGGGCGGCCCAAAGTGCTCATGCCGTCACAAAGCTGACCCCCTCGGCCGAGATCCGGGCCGCGGTCAATTGTCCCGTCGCATAGGCCCCGGTATCGACGGCGATCCGGCCGTCATGGGCCAGCGGCGCATCTACGATGGTATGCCCATGCACGACCCAGATCCCATCGGGCCTTGGGGTCGTCTCGAAGTCCTGGTGCCCCCACATCAAGGTCTTGGGGGGCTGATCCTCGATCGGCCGCCAGGGATCGGCCCCGGCATGGACCACCGCCACATTGCCGGTCCGCCAGCGCGTCGGCAGCGCCCTCAGCCAGTCGATTGTGGCCGGTCCCATCGCCTCGGCCAGGGCATCCCGCAGCGCGACCGGATCCCGCCCGGACCCAAGGCCGATCCCGTAGCTTGCCAGCGTCTGCAGCCCGCCATAGCGCAGCCAGCGTTCGGACCGGCCCTCGGGATCGTCGAGGAATTTCAGGCACATCTCTTCATGGTTGCCGATCAGGCAAATCACCTGTGCATCAGGCCCCGGGGCGAGGGATTGCAGATACGCCAGAACCTCTGCCGAATGCTCCCCCCGGTCCACATAATCCCCCACGCAGACGATCCGGGTTCCGGGCTCCTGGGTCATGATCCCGTCCACCAGCCGCCTGAGCGGATCGGCACATCCATGCACATCGCCAATGGCATAGAACGTCTCCTCCGGCGCCGGCGGACCGAAGTGGGTTAGGGTCGGGGCCGCCGGCGTCCCGCCACGGCCAAAAAGTCTTTTTATCCAATTCATCGCGCGAAAATACCGCAGCTGTTCTGGGAAACCAGCAATTTCTGGGAATGTTCCCGGCAGGTTTCCGCACATTTTCGATACGGGTTCGGTAGATCCTCGGTACCGGGACCCTATCACATGCCGCAGGCGGGCCGAAGCGGTGGTTAGCCGGGATCACCGGATGTCTTGCGATAGGGTCCGGTCCGCCCGATGATCCCATGCCAGAGCCCCTGCGCCACGGCCCGGGCCCGCTGTCCACGGGGCGGCACGGCCAGTGTCAGGATCAGGCTGCGGCCCAGATATCGGGGCAGCACCCGCCAGAACCAGCGCCGTGGCGTGGCCGGACGCCGGGCCAGCAATAGCAGGTTGCGGATCTGGTAATACATCCGCCCGGTGCCGTGGACCGAGCGGTTGCGCCCCGCGACGCGCAGGCTGCTGTCGCCGATCCGGTGGGTCATCCGGGCCCCGCGCGCGGCAAAGCAGCGATAGCCTTTGGCGCGCGCCCGAAAGCACCAGTCGGTATCGACGAAATCTATGAAC
>CAYGRI010000351.1:0-5566 GCA_964352155.1 uncultured Maritimibacter sp.
GCTCTGGCGCGGCCCCCCCCGCGCCAGAGCCGGGAGAGCTGGGCGATATCGCCATCGCCTGCGGGATCTGCGCGGCAGAGGCGGCCGTCGCGCACAAGCCGGTGGCCGATCATGTGACCCATCTTATTGTCCACGGGATCCTGCATTTGTTGGGCTATGACCACATGACCGACGAAGATGCGGCCTTGATGGAAAGAATAGAGGTCGAGATACTTGCAACGCTGGGCCTACCCGACCCATATTAGCGGCGCGAGCGCCAGACGCTCGTTTTTTCTGGAAGGACTGATGGGCGACTCGGACAGCGGGTCCTCTAGCGCGGCGCACGGCGCGCAGGATCAAGACACAACGGGGCAGATCGGGTTCTTTGCCCGCATCAAACAGGCCTTCAACGGAAAAGCGGACACCGGCTCGGATTATTCCGGCGGGGACGCGCATACAATGAACGGATCGTATTCTCCGGGAATGGAATTCGGCCTGGCGAACCTGCGCCGGATGCGGGTTTACGATGTGGCCATTCCCAAGGCGGAAATCGTGTCGGTTCCGGTCGACATCACCAAGGATGAGCTGGTCAAAGTGTTCCGCGAAAGCGGGCTGACCCGGCTGCCGGTCTACAAGGGCACGCTGGATACGCCGCTTGGCATGGTGCATCTGAAGGATTTCGCCCTGACCCACGGGTTCAACGGCGGCAGCACCCGGTTCAATCTGCGCAAGATGATGCGGCCGTTGCTGTTTGCGCCGCCGTCGATGCCGATCGGGGTGCTGCTGCAGAAGATGCAGACGCAGCGGATGCATCTGGCGCTGGTGATCGACGAATATGGCGGGGTCGACGGACTCGTATCGATCGAGGATCTGATCGAACAGGTGATCGGAGAGATCGAGGACGAGCACGATATCGACGAGGGCAACTTCTGGACCCTGGAAAAGCCGGGCGTCTATCTGGCCCAGGCGAAGACGCCGCTGGCCGAGTTCGAGGAAGAGATCGGGTTGCGTCTGGCCGATGACGAGGATCAGGAAGAGATCGACACGCTGGGCGGTCTGGTCTTCATGCTCTCGGGCCGGGTGCCCGCGCGCGGAGAGATGATACCGCATCCCGCGGGCGTGGAATTCGTGGTGGTCGACGCCGATCCGCGCCGGATCAAGCGCCTGCGGGTGCGTATGCCGAACCTCGCCGGGGAATAGCGCGGCGATGCGTCTGTCGCTCCGCAGACGGATGGGGCTTGCCGCCGGGCTGGGCGTTTTCATGGCGCTGGGTCTCGCCCCCGTCGGACTGCCCTGGGCCACGCTGGCGGCGCTGGCCGGGGCGTTCGTGCTGTTCCGCCAGGCCTCTGACCCGCGCGCGGCGGCCTGGACGGGCTGGGCGCTGGGCACGGGGTATTTCGCCGCGTCGCTGTTCTGGATTGTCGAGCCGTTTCTAGTGGACATCGCCCGCCACGGCTGGATGGCGCCCTTTGCCCTGCTGCTATGTGCGGCGGGGTTTGCGCTGTTCTGGGGCGCCGCCTTTGCCCTGGCAGCCTGGCTGTGTCCGGGTGGCGCGCGCGGCGCCTCCGGCGACGGGCGCCAGGGTCTTGACGGCGGGCGCCTCGGTCTTGGCGAGATACGCCTCGTATTCGCGTGGGCGGCGGCGCTCACGGCGATGGAACTGGCGCGGTCCTATATCCTCACGGGCTTTCCCTGGGCGCTGGTCGGGCAGGTCTGGGTCGGCTGGGCGCCGATGCAGGCCACGGCCTGGGTCGGAACCGTTGGCCTGACCTTTCTGACCCTGCTGCTTCCCGCGCTGGCGATGACGGTCTGGCCGCGCTGGCGCGAAATGGCCCTGTCGCTGGCGCCTTTCGTGGTCCTGTACGGCGCGACGCTGTGGCAGGCGGCCCAGCCGCTGCCCTTACCCGGACCTCAGGCGCCGGTGGTGCGGCTGATCCAGCCCAATGCGGCGCAGCATCTGAAATGGGATCCCGACTTTGCGATGGAGTTCTTTCATCGCCAGCTGGAATTCACCGCCGCCGGGGCCGAGGGGCGGCCCGACCTGGTGATCTGGCCCGAAACCGCGATTCCCGTGATCCTGAACCGGGCCGAGCTTTGGCTGGAACAGGTCTCGACCGCGGCGGGGGCTGTGCCAGTGGTGCTGGGGATCCAGCGGCTGGAGGGGTATGATGCGTTCAACAGCCTGATCGTCCTGGATGGCGGGGGCGACGTCTTGGAGCTGTACGACAAGCATCACCTGGTGCCCTTCGGCGAGTATCTGCCGCTGAGCAACTGGATCGGGGCGGTGGGGCTGACCCTGTTCGGCTCGGATGCGGGGTTCGGCTATTCGCCGGGGCCGGGCGCGCGGGTGCTGGATCTGGGGCGGCTCGGCCTTGCCTTGCCGCTGATCTGCTACGAGGCGATCTTTCCACAGGATGTCCATGCCGCGCCCGGGCGGGCCGACTGGCTGATGCAGATCACCAATGACGCCTGGTTCGGCAAGATTGCGGGGCCGTATCAGCATCTCGCCCAGGCGCGGCTGCGGGCGGTGGAACAGGGGCTGCCGATGGTGCGCGTGGCCAATACCGGCGTGTCTGCGGTGATCGATGCGCGCGGGGCGGTGCTGCGGTCCTTGCCTCTGGGAGAGGCGGGCTGGCTGGATGCCACCCTGCCGGCGCCGCTGCCGCCGACCCTGTATGCGCGCACCGGGGACTGGCCGGTGGCCGTGTTCCTGGCGACTATTCTGGCGATTTTGGGTCTGGGGCGCCGCAGGAAGCCCATTGACGCAGCCGCAACGGCCAGATAACGCAGCAAAACCGCGGCCACAACGGCTTCCTGGCGTGGCTGCCTATATCCAATGGAGCGTTCATGGCCCGTAATGACTATATCTTCACTTCCGAATCCGTTTCGGAAGGTCACCCCGACAAGGTTTGCGATCGGATCTCTGATGCAGTGCTCGACGCCTTTCTGGCCGAAGAGCCCGAGGCCCGCTGTGGCGTCGAGACGTTTGCAACCACCAATCTGGTCGTTGTCGGCGGCGAGGTCCGTGGCCCCGAAGCCGTTCTGAGCCGCGTCGAAGAGATCGCGCGGGAATGCGTGAAGGACATCGGCTACGAGCAGGACAAGTTTCATTGGAACACGATGGAAGTCCGCAACGTGGTGCATGGCCAGTCGGCCGAGATCGCCCAGGGCGTCGATGCCGGTGACAACAAGGACGAAGGCGCGGGCGACCAGGGGATCATGTTCGGCTATGCCGTGAACGAGACGCCCGAGCTGATGCCGGCGCCGCTGCTCTACAGCCATGCGATCCTCAAGCGGCTGGCCGACGTGCGCAAAAGCGGCGCCGAGCCGCGCCTGGGTCCGGATGCGAAATCGCAGCTTACCCTGCGCTATGAGAACGGCGCGCCGGTCGCGGTCACCTCTATCGTGCTGTCGACGCAGCATCTGGACGCGTCGATGGAAAGCGAGGACGTGAAGGCCCTGGTGGAGCCCTATATCCGCGAGGTTCTGCCGACCGACTGGATCACCGACGAGACGGAATGGTGGGTGAACCCCACTGGCAAGTTCGTGATCGGCGGGCCGGACGGGGATGCGGGCCTGACCGGCCGCAAGATCATCGTCGACACCTATGGGGGAGCCGCGCCCCATGGCGGCGGCGCGTTTTCCGGCAAGGACCCGACCAAGGTCGACCGCTCGGCCGCCTATGCCGCGCGCTATCTGGCCAAGAACATCGTGGCGGCGGGGATGGCGCATAAATGCACCCTGCAGCTGGCCTATGCCATCGGCGTGGCCAAGCCGCTGTCGATCTATGTCGACACCCACGGCACCGGCGAAGTCTCGGAAGAGGCGATTGAAAAGGCCGTGGGCCAGGTCATGGATCTGACCCCGCGCGGGATCCGGAACCATCTGTCGATGAACCGCCCGATCTTCCAGCGCACTGCGGCTTACGGCCATTTCGGCCGCGCGCCCGAGGCCGATGGCGGGTTTTCTTGGGAAAAGACCGATCTGGCCGAGGCCCTGAAGAAAGCCGTGTAACCCGCATCTGGCGGGGGCGGTTCCCGACGGAGCGCGACCGCGCAAGATCATTCACGACAGACGAGAGGCGACGTTCCGGGATCGGGGCGTCGTTCTTGATTCGGGCGGTGCCTGCCGTGTTGCCGAGAGCCGCCCAAGGGCGCGCGTGGTCGAGGTTGGGCGAGTCGGCATCAGGCGAGCCGGGGCCCGCGTCCAGGACAGCCTGCGCTGCGCGCGGTGCGTTCCGCATCCTTGGCCCGTCCCCCGACTCGCGCGCTGGGCGTTTCCAGCGGATCGCGGTTGACTGGATCCATGGAGCTTCAAGACATCCTTTTCGAGCAGGTGCGAGAGGCAGGGTGTTTTGAAAACGGTTCAACGCGACAGGCTCTTGCGGCAATGGCAGGGTTGACCCTCGCGGCAGGGCTGGGCCATAGGGCGCGCATCATGACCAAGATCCGCAAGCATCCCAAGGCGCCGTGGCGCAACTTCTACGGGCGCCGCCATGGCAAGGGGCTGCGCGAGTCGCAGCAGGATTTTCTGGAAAGCGATCTGGCGGGGCTGAGCCCGGGCGCCGTTGACTGGCGCGACAATCCCGACCGGCTGCCGCTGGATCTGGGCGCCTTGTTCGCAGGGCGCGAGGTCTGGCTGGAGATCGGCTTTGGCGGCGGTGAGCACATGGTGCATCAGGCCGTGGCGCGGCCGGATGTCGGGATCATCGGCTGCGAGCCCTTCATCAACGGCGTCGCGATGTTGCTGGGCAAGATCCGCACGGCGGGGGTGGACAATATCCGGATCCATCCCGGCGATGTGCGCGATCTGTTCGACGTGCTGCCCGAGGCCTCGATTTCCAAGGCGTTTCTGCTCTATCCCGATCCCTGGCCCAAAAAGCGGCACCATCGCCGCCGCTTTGTGACGCCGGAATACCTGGCACCTCTGGCCCGGGTGATCGTCCCGGGGGCGGAGCTGCGGGTGGCGACGGACATTCCCGATTACGTGCGCCAGACGCTGGAAGAGGTGCCCGGACAGGGCTTTGACTGGCTTGCCGAGGGCCCGGCCGACTTGCGCCGGCCCTGGGATGACTGGACCTGTACCCGGTACGAGGCCAAGGCGCTGCGCGAGGGGCGGGTGCCGCATTACCTGACTTTCCGGCGGCGCTGATCGCGTGGTCATCCGGGGGCTTGGGGTGAATACCCGGTGGACCCCGTTTTGCGCATTCGCTAAGCCATACGCGATCTGGCAGCGAAGGAAGATCCCATGTCCGGCCACGGCCCCGCAATTCCGATGACCGCCCGCAAAGCGGACCCCCTGCGGGGGACCGCCGAGGTGCCGGGCGACAAGTCGATCAGCCACCGGTCGCTGATCCTGGGGGCGATGGCAGTGGGAGAGACGCGGATCTCTGGCCTGCTGGAAGGGCAGGACGTGCTGGACACCGCCAGCGCGATGCGGGCCTTCGGGGCAGAGGTGACACGGGACGGCATCGGCGCCTGGCGGGTGCAGGGCGTGGGTGTGGGCGGCTTTGCCGAACCGGAGAACGTGATCGATTGCGGCAATTCCGGCACCGGCGTGCGGCTGATCATGGGGGCGATGGCGACCT
>CAYGRI010000352.1:0-5502 GCA_964352155.1 uncultured Maritimibacter sp.
GTTCACCCGCGGTGAAACCCAGGCACTGGTCGTGGCAACACTGGGCACCGGCCAGGACGAGCAGATGATCGACAGCTTGGATGGTGATCGCCGCGAACACTACATGCTGCACTACAATTTCCCGCCCTATTCGGTGGGTGAAACCGGGCGCGTCGGCTCTCCAGGGCGCCGCGAGATCGGCCACGGCAAGCTGGCGTGGCGCGCGTTGCAGGCGGTTCTGCCCGCGGCGACCGATTTCCCCTACACGATTCGCGTCGTCTCCGAGATCACCGAGTCCAACGGCTCGTCCTCGATGGCGTCGGTCTGCGGCGGGTCGCTGTCCATGATGGACGCGGGCGTTCCGCTGAAATCCGCCGTGGCCGGCGTGGCCATGGGTCTGGTGCTGGAGGAAGACGGGTCCTACGCGATCCTGACCGACATCCTGGGCGACGAGGATCACCTGGGCGACATGGACTTCAAGGTTGCCGGGACCGAGAACGGCATCACCTCGCTGCAGATGGACATCAAGGTCGCCGGCATCACGCCCGAGATCATGGAAAAGGCCCTCGCGCAGGCGAAGGAAGGCCGGATGCATATCCTGGGTGAGATGAACAAGGCCTTGTCCGCAGCATCCTCGTTCAGCGAACATGCCCCGAAGATCGAGACGATGACGGTTCCGCAAGACAAGATCCGCGAAGTGATCGGGTCGGGCGGCAAGGTCATCCGCGAGATCGTCGAAGTGTCGGGCGCCAAGGTCGACATCAACGACGATGGCGTGATCAAGATCGCCTCGTCCAATGCCGACAGCATCCAGAAGGCCTATGACATGATCTATTCGATCGTGGCAGAGCCCGAGGAAGGCAAGATCTACAAAGGCAAGGTCGTGAAGATCGTCGATTTCGGCGCCTTCGTGAACTTCTTTGGCAAGCGCGACGGGCTGGTGCATGTCAGCCAGATCCTGAACAAGCGCCTGAACCATCCTTCGGACGAGCTGAAGGAAGGCCAGGAAGTCTGGGTCAAGCTGCTGGGCTTTGACGATCGCGGCAAGGTGCGTCTGTCGATGAAAATGATCGACCAGGCGACCGGCGAAGAGATGGTCAAGGAATCCGAAGACGCGGAATAAGCGCCGTCTGAACTGACTTTGAAAGGCCCCTGCACCCCGCGGGGGCCTTTTTCACATCTGCGTTATTGCGGCGCCGGCGCCACATTACTGGTGCGCAAACGCCTCATAGGTTCCCTTCATTCATCAATTGCTGATACATCTGAGGCTCTGTCAAATGTGAGTCACACGCTCGCGCATTCCCGGGGACAGTTGCCATGAAGATGAACCGCCGTACCGCACTCACTGGCGCGTTTGCCGCCGCCACATTGCCCGCCGCGCCGCTGAGCGCGTTCGAGATGCCAGACAGCTGGCGTCCGCAAATCGTGGACATGCCGCAGCGATACAAGCCTGGCATCGTCATGGTCTATCCCGACCGGTTCTCGCTGTTTTGGACCCTCGCCGACGGCAAGGCGATCCGCTATGCGGTGCGTGTGGGCCGTGGCGATCTGTACGAGCCGGGCGACTATTACGTCGGTGCCCGCAAGGAATGGCCGTCCTGGACCCCGACCCCCGACATGATCGCGCGTGAACCGGAACGCTGGGGCCAATTCAAGGATGGCATGCCCGGCGGCCCGAACAATCCGCTGGGTGCGCGGGCGCTGTATCTGTTCCTGCCCGGCCGGGGCGACACCTTCCTGCGGATCCATGGGACGAACGATCCCGGCTCTATCGGCCGCGCGGTCTCGAACGGCTGCGTTGGGCTGCTGAACGATCACATGGCACATCTGTACGACCTAGTGCCGATGCAGACCCGGGTGCTGCTCTACCCCAAAGGCACGGCCTGACACGTCCGCGCGGCCGCTGACAAACGCTCGCCCCCGACTTTGAGTGGGGACGGCAGCGCCTGCCGCTGAACCTTTTGCCGCCTCTAGTCGTATTGTATCCGTTCTGCGGCTAGGCATCCGACCGCTGCGACGGTCGGTCAAGAGGCAAGCCGGGCGCCGATGATCCCAGGCAAGCTAGCTGATCATCTTCCGGATCTCGTCGCCATGCTCGTCCAGCTTCGGCGAAGGCCGGTCGAGCTTGAGATCGGCATCGGAGTATCGGATCGGCGGCCGGACGGAGGGCACGCCGTGCAGATCCAAGCGCAATCCCCGATGGACAATCTGCGGATCGGCAAAGACCTCGCCGATGTCGTTGATCGGCCCCGCTGGGATCCCCCGCGCCTCGCAAGCGGCCAAAAGGTCGGCCTTGGTGCGGGTCAGCGTGACCGCTGTAAGCCGCTCTGTCAGCCGCACGCGGTTGGCGATCCGGTCAGCATTGGTGGCATAGTCGGGATCCTCCGCCATCTCCGGCAGGCCCAGCATCTCGCACAGGCGCTGATATTGCCCGTTGTTGCCCGTGGCGATGATCATGAACCCGTCGGCGCAATCGAACACCTGATAGGGCACAAGGTTCTGATGCGCATTGCCGATCCGCACCGGCGCCTCGCCGGTCGTCAGGTAGTTCAACGCCTGGTTCGCAGTCACGGCGGTTGCCACATCCAGCAGCGCCATGTCGATATGCTGCCCCTGCCCCGTCGTCTGACGCTGGTGCACCGCCGCCAGGATCGCCGCGACGGAATAGAGACCGGTGAAAATGTCCGTGATCGCCACGCCGCATTTCTGCGGCTGCCCCACCGGATCGCCGGTGATCGACATCAGCCCCGACATGCCCTGGATGATGTAGTCATAGCCCGCGCGATGCGCATAGGGCCCGTCCTGGCCGAATCCGGTGACAGAGCAATAGATCAGCCCCGGGTTCACCGCCTTGAGGCTGGCGTAATCGAGCCCGTATTTCTCCAGCCCGCCGACCTTGAAATTCTCGATCAGGATGTCGGATTGCGCCACCAGCTTGCGCACCGTGTCCTGGCCCTCGGGCGCGCGGAAATCTACTGCGATAGAGCGTTTGCCCCGGTTGCAGGAATGGAAATAGGACGCGGTCCTGTCGCCCTCCCGCTCGATGAAGGGGGGACCCCACTGGCGGGTATCATCGCCGCCGGGACTTTCGACCTTGATCACATCGGCGCCCAGGTCCGACAGCGTCTGACCGGCCCAGGGGCCGGCCAGGATGCGCGCCAGTTCAACGACGCGCAGACCCGACAAAGGGGCTGACATCACTCGCCCAGCGCATCGTCCAGAAGCGCGGCAAACGCATCATAGGACTTGTCGCCCGCAACCCGCTCGCCATCGATGATGAAGGTCGGCGTGGACTGAACCCCGTCCCGCGTCGCGTTCTCTTGATAGACTGCCACCAGCGCCTGCGCCATGTCGGCATCCTGCAGGCAGGCATCCACCTGTTCCGCGCCCAACCCGGCGGTGCGGCCGATCTTTGCAAGGTTGGCGGCGATCCCCGCCGGCGAATCCGCGCCGAGCCAGTCCGACTGCTGCTCGAAGATCATGCTCATGATCGCGAAGTAGCGCTTGAAAGAGGCGTCTTCTTCCGCCGTTTCCTCGACCGGCGGCATTCCGCAGCGGGCGACCATCGCCGCCCACAGGCCGAAGCGGTCGAAATAGACCTCGCGGTAGATGAAGCGCACCTTGCCGGTGTCGATGTAGTTCGCCTTGAACTGCGGATAGGTGTTCACATGAAAGCTCTTGCAATGCGGGCAGGTGGCCGAGGCGTATTCGATCACCGTCACGGGCGCATCCACATCGCCGATCGCTACGTCATGGATCATGGAGGTATCAACCTCCCCCTCTTGCGCAGAGGCGGCGCCGAGGTCGACGAAGTTGGTTGCGTTGGAGCTTGGCCAAAGAACTACAGCCGCACCGGCGATCATCGCGGCAACCGCGATGGAGAGAATATTCTTCATGTCTCTGCCTCAGTTTTTTCGGTTTCGGGACAATACATTTTCGCCCAGCGTTTCCAAGGCCCGCCGCAACGTATCGTCTGTCACAGGTGCGGCGGCCTGCTGTGCGACGGCGCGCGCAACGGGATCTTTGGGCGTTTCGGGTTTCGGGGCGTGCGTAAAGGCCGCCTGGCCGTCAGCAAACCCCGTGGGCGCGGTCTGGGTGATGCGGATCTGGGTGATCGCGGAATAGCCGTAGCAAGAATTGACCCGCTCGCGCACCTGCTCTTTCTGCATTTCCAGCATCGGCGCCTGCGCCCCGGTTGTCAGCAGCGTCAGCGTGGCACCAAACCCTTTGCGCGCATAGCTGACGTTGACGGGCCGGGCGATGGCCGCGATGTCGGGGCCCACGATGTCAGACCAATGGGTCAGCAGCCGAGACACGGCGAAGCCGCGGCTTTCCCCAACCTTGCGAATCTTTGACGTCAGCAGGCCAGAGGCCCGTTCGAACCCGCGCATCCGGCGCGGAGATTTGGTTGCAGGTCGGGTCATCGCTGGCACTCGCGCTTCATCGCCTTATTGTAACGGGTGCAGCGCGGACGACGCCAGAGCAAAGCCAGCAGGGGATCCATAAACAATGCGTGACGATGAGTTGAGCGACAGTCTGCTGGCCTGGTACGACAGACATGCGCGGATCATGCCCTGGCGCACCGGCCCCGCGGAGCGGGCAAAGGGCATCCGCCCGGATCCCTACGCGGTCTGGCTGTCCGAAGTGATGCTGCAACAGACGACCGTTGCCGCCGTGAAGGATTACTTCAGGCGTTTCCTGACGCGCTGGCCCACAGTGACCGACCTGGCCGCCGAGGCGGATGCCGAGGTGATGGGCGAATGGGCCGGCCTTGGCTATTACGCCCGCGCGCGCAACCTGCTGAAATGCGCGCGCGCGGTGACCAATAGCCATGGCGGCCGCTTTCCCGACACCCGCGACGCCTTGCTGCAGCTGCCGGGGATCGGGCCCTACACCGCCTCTGCCATCGCGGCGATCGCCTATGACGAACCGGCAACCGTGGTCGATGGCAATGTCGAGCGGGTTCTGTCGAGACTGTTTCACGTCGAAACGCCCCTGCCCGCCGCGAAACCAGAGCTGACAGAGCTGGCCGCGCGGCTGACTCCGGCGGTGCGGCCGGGCGATCATGCCCAGGCGGTGATGGACCTGGGCGCGACGATCTGCACCCCGACCTCGCCCGCCTGCGGCATTTGCCCCTGGATGGCCCCCTGCGCCGCCCGCGCCGCCGGGGTGCAAGGCGATCTGCCCCGCAAGACGCCAAAAAAGCCAAAACCAACGCGCTTTGGCTATGCCTATATCGTGCGGCGCAGCGATGGGGCCTGGCTGCTGGAACAGCGGCCAGACAAGGGGCTTTTGGGCGGAATGCTGGGCTGGCCCGGCTCTGACTGGTCCGACGCCCCGCAGGAGGATCCGCCGCTGGAGGCGGAATGGCGCGACCCCGGCGCCCAGGTTCGGCACACGTTTACACATTTCCACCTGCGTCTGGCCCTGCGGATGGCCGATGTGCCAGAGGATGCGATGCCCGACCGGGGCGCCTTTGTCCCGCACCCCGCCTTTCGTCCTGCCAGCCTGCCCACCGTGATG
>CAYGRI010000353.1:0-5487 GCA_964352155.1 uncultured Maritimibacter sp.
CCGTGTACCCGCGCTGGTAGGAAGCTGCTCCAAGGTCGACCCGCCCGCCGGGGGGCGCGGTGTAGCAAAGCACCGACTCTACACCGCGACCACCGGCGGGACGTTCTACATTGCAGCAGATTCCTACCAGAGCTCTTACACGGGCGGTTACGAGCTGACGATGTCGGCCGGTTCGGCTCCGACGGGCGGCGTCTATACCTATGACCAGATCGCCGATTACCTGCTGAATGGCTTCTGGGACGATTTCTGGGGCACGGCGGACACGCCGATGGCCTTCAATGTCGCGGCTGGTGGGACGCTGACGTACAATGTCACGGCGCTGAACGCGGCAGGCCAGCAGCTTGCCGATTGGGCGATGGAAGCCTGGGGCGAGGCGCTTGGCCTCAACGTCGTCCGGTCCACCGACAGCACCGCCAGCATCATCTTCGATGACAGCGATTCCGGATTGGCCGCCTATGGCGGACCGTCCACACTGAATGGCACGACGATCGTACAGTCAAGCATCATGATCTCGGAAGATTGGCTGACCCAGTTCGGCAGCTCGATCGACAGCTACGGCTTCCAGACCTATCTGCACGAGATTGGCCATGCCCTTGGCCTGGGCCATGCGAGCTTCTACAACGGCAGCGCAACCTACGGTGTCGACAACGACTATCTGAACGACAGCTGGCAGGCGACGGTGATGTCGTATTTCAGCCAGACCGAGAATACCTACATCGACGCGGATTATGCCTTCATCGTGTCGCCGATGATCGCGGATCTTCTGGCGACCGATATCTCCTACGGGACGGGCACCGCGCATCCGTCGGCCTATGCCGGTGACACGATCTGGGGCGCCAATTCCAACATCACCGGGTATTTGGGCGCTCTGTTCGGCCAGATCTTCGGCGAGGATGCGGCCGACAGTTCCATTTACAGCGGCTCTGCGGTGTCCTTCACCATCCGGGACACTGGCGGTAACGACACGCTCAACTTCTCGGGGGTCACGGCGAACCAGACCATCAATCTCTTGGCCGAGGGGATCTCGTCGGTCCTGGGCGTCCGGGGCAACCTGGTGATAGCCCGCGATACGGTGATCGAGAATGCCACCGGCGGCGAGGGCAACGATTTCTTCCAGGGCAACGCGGTGGCCAACGTCCTTGAAGGGGGCGGTGGTGACGATACCGTGCTTGGCGGCGATGGAAACGACACCGTCCGCTCTGGCGGGGACAACGACGTCGTGTTTTCCCAGATCGGCGATGACAGTGTCGAGGCTGGCGATGGCAATGACCGGGTCTTTGGCGGTTTGGGCGCGGATATCATCCGCGGTGGCAACGGCAACGACAGCTTGCATGGCGAGGCCGGCACCGACACGATTTATGGCGACGCGGGCGATGACTTGTTGCGCGGTGGCTGGCGTGAGGACGAGTTGCATGGCGGTGCCGACAACGACACCGTCATGGGCGAGGGCGGCAACGACATGCTGTTCGGCGATGACGGCATGGACGTCATGCTGGGCGGCGACGGGAACGACACCATCGACGGTGGCGCCGGAAATGACTACGTTGGCGGCGGTCAGAACGATGACAGCCTGCTGGGCGGTGACGGCAACGATTTCCTGTCCGGGGACACCGGCAACGACACCTTGACCGGCGGCAACAATTCGGACCGTTTCATCTTCCGCGACGGGTACGGGCTGGACGTGATCACGGATTTCGATGTGAACGACAGCCTTGAACGGATCGACCTGCGCCAGGTCGCGGCGATCACTGACGAGGCCGACCTTTATGCGAACCACATGTTCCAGGTTGGCTCGGATGTCGAGATCCGGGATCTTCTTGGCAACGTGATCACGGTGCAGAATGTCACCATCGCGGATCTGCAGAACGGCGACGATTTCCTGTTCTGAGCGACCTGCGATATCACCACATTGACGGGTGCCCCGGTTTTGCAATCAGAATCGGGGCATTCTTGTCAGATCGTACTGCCCTCAGATCGACGGCCAAGGCCGCGTCGTAACAGCAGATTGCGCTCGAGCGCCGGATGCCTTTGATGCGTTTTGACTGGATGGTGACAACTGTGCGGCATGCAGTTTCGGCTGGAAGGCGCCTTTGTGATCTATCCATGCGGATCGGTGCCCGAGATCGTCGTCAACCGCGCCATGCTCTGAGAGCCGGTTCCGCGACCGGGCACAGGTTCACAAGGCCGCTCCAGGACTGATCGATTTGCGGTGCGGGATTGGACTGAGCCACCCCTTGACTCTCCGCCGCGCGGCGGGGGAAGCCGCCAAAAACCGCCTACCTGTCTAAGTGCCTTCAGCCAGTTTCAGGGGTGGTTTGGTGGAGCCACGGGGAATCGAACCCCGGACCTCTTGCATGCCATGCAAGCGCTCTCCCATCTGAGCTATGGCCCCAACCGGCGCCGCGTTCCCGAAGCGCCAGCAGGTCATATGAAGTCCGGCCAGACTTATCAAGCGGAAAATGCATGGCCGACGGCAGGATCTTAGCTATCGTCGTCGTCGGAGGCCACGTCGGCAATGTCGTCGAGCGACACATCATCATCGTCGTCGTCATCGTCGAGAATATCATCGTCGATATCCACATCGGTGTCGTCATCTTCGACGATATCGACCTCGGCATCCTCGACCACTTCGACAGCCTTCGCCTTCTCGGGCTTGTCGGCGATGGCGACCCGCGACTTGTTACCTGTGTCCAGGTTCACCACCTCGCCGGTATAGGGGCTCACGACCGGAGTGCGGTTCAGATCGTAAAACCGTTTGCCAGTCGTCGGGCAAACCCTTTTGGTACCCCATTCTTCCTTGGGCATGCGTGTCCTCTTGCATCAAGTGCGATATGTGTCTGAATTGCGTTCCCGTGCCACAAGTCCCGGCCACTGTCAAAACCTTTCCGGAACGCACTTTGCGATGGCCTTGGGTCGGGACCTCACGTTAACCTGTGTGAAAACGCGAGATGAGGCAGGAAATGGGTCAGGCAGTGCTGCCAGGCAATCCCCCGGTGGAAATCACGCTGCGCCGATCGGCGCGGGCGCGGCGCATCAGTTTGCGGGTCTCGGCGCTGGACGGGCGGGTGACGCTGTCCTTGCCGAAAGGTATCGACGAGGCGACGGCCCTGGCCTTTGCGCAAGAGAAATCGGGCTGGATCCGGGGGCATCTGGCGCAGCAATCCGAACCGGTTGACGTGGGCGTCGGCGCGACGATCCTGTTTCGAGGGGCCGAGACGCCGATCGTCGCGGGGCGTGGGCGCGGGGCGTCGTTTGCCGAGGGCGTGATCCGCGTGCCCGAGGCGGCGGCCATGGTCGCCCCAAGGCTCAAGGCGTTCCTAAAAGTCGAGGCGCGTCAGCGGCTTGACGCGGCGGTGCGCCATTATGCGGGGCTGGTGGGGCGCAAGCCGGGGAACCTGGTGCTGCGGGACACGCGCTCTCGGTGGGGGTCCTGCACGGCGCGGGGGGATCTGAACTTTTCCTGGCGGCTGGTGATGGCGCCGCCAGAGGTGCTGGACTACGTCGCCGCGCATGAGGTGGCGCATCTGGTGGAGCTGAACCATTCACCCGCCTATTGGGCCGTCGTCGAGCGGATCTGCCCGGGCTACCGCGCGCCGCGGCGCTGGCTGAAAGACAACGGCAGTCAATTGCACCGCTATCGTTTCGGCGATTGACCCAGGCGGGGTTCGGCCGCACGGTATGCAGATGCTCATTCAGACACGCCCCGGCGAAGGCACCCAGGCTGCCCATGACAAGGTGTACCGACATCTGCGCAGTCGTATCATGCATGGCGAAGTGGCGCCGGGGACCACGCTGACCCTGCGCGGCATCGGCAAGGACTACGGCGTGTCGATGACTCCGGCGCGCGAATCGGTGCGGCGGCTGGCGGCGGAGGGTGCGCTGACACTGTCCTCGTCCGGACGGGTGGCGACCCCAGAGCTGACCAACGAGCGGATCGAGGAATTGGCCGCCCTGCGCGCCTTGATCGAGACGGAACTGGCCAGCCGCGCCCTGCCACGCGCCCATATCGCCTTGATCGAGCGGTTGCAGACCATCAATGGCGCCATTGCCGAAGCGGTGGTGAAACACGATGCGGTGGCGTTCATCCGGACGAACCTCGATTTCCACCGCACGCTTTACCTGCGGGCCCAGGCCCCGGCGATGCTGGCGATGGCAGAGACGGTCTGGCTGCAGCTGGGGCCGACGATGCGCAAGCTGTACGGTCGGTTGCAGCGGACAGAGGTGCCGCATCAGCACAAGCTGATCCTCGCGGCGCTGCGGGCCGGGGACGAGCCAGGGCTGCGCCTGTCGGTGCGCACCGATGTGACCCAGGGGTTGCGCATGTTGGCTGGATAGCCGCTGGCCCAGGGCGGTGGCAGGCCGGGCGACGGAACCGGGCGACGGAACCGGGCGACGGAACCGGGCGACGGAACCGGGCGATGGAGGCCACCGCCCGGCATTTGTGTCAGCTGTGGATCGGCCCGTCGCCACAGGCCAGGGCGGCTTCGCGCACAGCCTCGGAATAGGTCGGGTGGGCATGGCAGGTGCGGGCCAGGTCTTCGGCCGCCGCGCCGAATTCCATGGCAACGCAGATCTCGTGGATCAGGTCGCCCGCGGCCGGCCCGATGATATGGGCGCCCAGGATCCGGTCAGTGTCCTTGTCGGCGAGGATCTTGACGAAGCCGTCCCCGGCGAAATTGGCCTTGGCGCGGCCATTGCCCATGAAGGAAAACTTGCCGACCTTGTAGGCCCGGCCCGAGTCCTTGAGCATCTCTTCGGTGGCGCCGACGGCGGCGACTTCGGGGTGGGTGTAGACGACCGAGGGGATCACGCCGCAATTCACATGACCCGCCTGGCCCGCGCAGATCTCTGCCACGGCGAAGCCTTCGTCCTCGGCCTTATGGGCCAGCATCGGCCCGGAGATACAATCGCCGATAGCGTAGATGCCCTTGATATTGGTGGCATAATGCGCGTCGGTTTTGATCTGGCCGCGCTGGCTTTTCTCAATCCCCAGGGCGTCGAGGCCGAGCCCGTCGGTATAGGGTTTGCGCCCGGTGGCGACCAGCACGATGTCGGCGTCCAGCGTCGCCTCGGACTGGTCCTTGCGGAGCTGATAGGTGACCTTGGCCTTCGTCTTGGTCGCCTCCACCTTCTGCACGGCGGCGCCCAGGATGAACTCCAGACCCTGCTTTTTCAGGGTGCGCTGGAAGGTCTTTGCGGTATCGGCATCCATTCCGGGGGTGATGTTGTCGAGATACTCGATCACGGTCACGTCAGAGCCCAGCCGTTTGTACACCGAGCCAAGTTCCAGCCCGATCACGCCCGCGCCGATCACCGCGAGCTTTTTCGGGACCTTGCCCAGTTCCAGCGCGCCGGTGGAGGTGACGACGATCTTTTCGTCGACCTCCACCCCGGGAAGGGAGGCGGGTTCAGAGCCGGTGGCGATGATGATATTGCGCGCCTCGTGCAGCTCGTCGCCGACCCGGACCTTGCCCGCCTCGGGGATGG
>CAYGRI010000354.1:0-5479 GCA_964352155.1 uncultured Maritimibacter sp.
CGGGTAAACAGGGCAGAGCCGTGGGTCCGCGGCAGAATGCCGGTTTCGCAGACGATCGGGCGCACCTCGTCGGTGCGGCGGCCGTCGATCCGCTTGCCGTTCTTGACCACGTCGCCGCGCAGAACGCCGGATTCCAGCTTTTTCAGCGCGGTTCCCAGGTTGGCGTCGGCCAGTTGCTCTTCGTACAGAGCGGCCTTGATGTCATCCTTCGCGGCGGAAACGGCGGTCGTCCGTTCCTGCTTGTCGGTGATCGCATAGGCGGCGCGCATCTTTTCTTCGCCAACGGCTTTCACGGCGTCATAGAGCGCGCTGTAGTCCGGCGGCTGGAAGTCGAACGGCTCTTTCGCGGCTTCTTCGGCGAGGCTGATGATCAGGTCGATCACCGGCTGGATCTGATCATGCGCGAATTTCACCGCGCCCAGCATCTCGGCCTCGGTCAGCTCGTAGGCTTCCGATTCCACCATCATCACGGCTTCTTTGGTGCCCGCGACCACAAGGTCCAGACGCTGATCGGGGTTGTCCCGCAGCTTGTGCATGTCGTCGACTTCGGGGTTCAGGATGTATTCGCCATCCTCAAAGCCCACGCGGCAGCCGGCGATCGGCCCCATGAACGGCGCGCCGGAAATCGTCAGCGCGGCCGAGGCGGCGATCATCGCAACCATGTCGGGGTCGTTGACCAGGTCATGCGACAGCACGGTGCACATCACCAGCACTTCGTTCTTGAAACCCGGCACGAACAGCGGCCGGATCGGACGGTCGATCAGGCGGGCGGTCAGCGTTTCCTTTTCGGTCGGCCGTGCCTCGCGCTTGAAGAAGCCGCCGGGCACTTTGCCGGCAGCATAATACTTTTCCTGATAGTGGACAGTCAGCGGAAAGAAATCCTGACCTTCCTTTGCCGCCTTGGCAAAGGTCACGTTGGCCATGACGGTCGTCTCGCCCAGCGTGGCGATGACCGTTCCGTCGGCCTGGCGAGCAACTTTGCCCGTTTCCAGTGTCAGCGTCTCTTCGCCCCACTGGATGCTTTTCTTAGAGATATTGAACATTCGGTATCCTCTGAGGAGCCCTCCCGGGCGTATCCCGGGTCTCCCGATTTGAAATGGCGGCCCCATTGCCGCCGACCCCTTGCATCCTTCTCCGCGTACCGGGGTCTTGGCACATCGTCTCAGATAGCGCGCCATACCGCAGTTGTGGATGAATTGAAAGATGCTGCGCGCAACGGGGTGCCGCGCCGGGTGTTGGCCATGGTCCGGCACGAAAAAAGGCTGCGGAGCGGTCCGCAGCCTTCGTCCGTCGGTCGAAAAATGCCTTAGCGGCGGATGCCGAGGCGCTGGATCAGGTCGCGGTAGCGCGCCTCGTCCTTGTTTCTGGTGTAGTCCAGCAGTTTGCGGCGCTGGGCCACCAGTTTCAGAAGGCCACGACGCGAGTGGTTGTCCTTCTTGTGGGTCTTGAAGTGTTCGGTCAGGGTCGAAATCCGCTTGGTCAGGATCGCGACCTGAACCTCAGGGGATCCGGTATCGCCGTCCTTGGTGGCGAAATCCTTCATCACCTGGGCCTTTTCTTCGGGCGTAATCGACATCGGGGTCTCCTTTCATGGATTATGGCACAAGCCGGGATGTCGTCCAGCAAAGCCCTTGGAGCGTTTCTGCCGACTGCCTGTCGGACAGAAAGTGTGTTGTAAAAGATCGCAGGGCCGTTGGAAAGCCCCGATATTGGGTCGGACACGCAGGACTTCCGTAAGCCTACGTTTACCTCTGGGTGCTAGCGCTTTGATATCGGCATTTTTAAAGGTCTCAAGATGTTAGCCCATGTCATTGTGTTTGCCGGTTGCCTGATCTTTGCCGCGGTGATGTTGATCGGGCGAGCCCGATTTGAACAAAGGCGCGCGCTTGCCGGTGCGCCTCCGTCGATCTCGTCTGTCTGGTTCGCCGGGTCGGCCTCCTCCGCAGGGTCTGCGGAGGAGGCGGGCACACAGCACCGGTTTCCCGCCGAAGCAGGGACAACAGTGCTGAAGCAGTTTCGATCCGGCGTCGATTCAGTCCAGATCGACCTGACGGATGTCGAGGGGGAGCTTTGTTTCGACCTGGCGTCGTCCGGTGCGGCGCCGTCCATCGCGTTCTCGATTGGGTCCGGCCTAGTGATGACCCTGCGGTTTGACGGGCTGGCCCGGGTCCCGACGGCGGATATCAGAGTGATTGCGCGGACCGACGGGGCGGACATCTCTTGTATGGAGCTGAACGACCTTCTGGAGTCGCCCAAGCTGAGCGCGCTTTATCAGCGGTAAACGCGCGGTGCCGAACCCGGCTGACCGGGGTTGCGGCGCAACGCTCCGCTATGGCGGCGCCCCCGGCCCGCCTTGATCCGTGGGCCAGGCTTCGGGCTGGCGCGCATAGCCGATGTAAAGGGGATGGCGCGGTTGGCCTGCCTTGGTCAGCCCAAGATGAAACAGCGGCGCCCCGGTGGCCCGCAGCACTTGTTCGACCGCCGCGCCCCGGTCCAGGAAGGCGCCATGGCTGCCCCAGGCGCAGACGATGCGGTCGGCCCAGTCCGCGCTGTCGCGAATCGCCGCGTCGTTCTCCGGCCCCACGGGGTCGGGTGCAGCGCGCATCACCTTCGGATCTGTCGCTCGAAACGCAAAGATGTTGGTGACCCGAAACGCCCCGAACCCCAGTGCCCGGGCCCGCCGTTCGCAGCGCTCGACCGTGGGATCGTTCTGCACCTCCGTCGCGGTCGAGGGATTCAGCATCACGAACAGCGCCTTGCCGCCGGTCGGATCCCATTCCCGCGTCAGCACATAGCGGAAACGCTCGCAGTCGGAATAGACCGCGACCGAGGCGGCATCGCCCTTTTGATGGTGCCGAGTGATCATCCCGTGGGTGTCGCGCGGCGGCACACAGGATTCAAGCCGTCTTGCGATCAACTGTCCCGGAAGTCCGGGGTGCCGGCAAATCCCATAGTGGCGGCGCCTTGGGCGATCTGCCTCTCCGGCGGGGCGTTAGCGCAATGCCGTCGCTATTCCGTTCGGGTGTGGCAGGAAACAGATCCGGCCAGCGCCTGGCGTCTCGCAGAGGTGCTGCCCCAGCCATCGCGGCATCGGTCCCCCCTGCTCCCGCGATCCATGTACGCGAATCGGTCGATCGCGCCGAGCTTTTCTGTCGGATCGGCTTTGGACGGGGCGGGGCTGCGGGCGGTCAGACCTTGAAAACGCGGCTTGGGTGCAACTCGCCGGCGCGGTAGGTGCCCACGGCCACGGCGCGCCCGTCGAAAGAGGCCCAAGCCTCTTCGCCGTATTCCGCTTCGGTTGTGAGGACCATGCCGGGGTTGCCATTGCGCAGCCGCGCGGCGCCTTCTGGGGTGCAACGTGCCTCGGGGAGGTCGGCCAGACCTTGTTCGATCGGGCGCAGATAATCGTCGAGCTCGGGGGATTGGGCCAGCTCGTCCAGCAGCGCCATCTGGATGCCGTCGCTGGCCTCGAACGGGCCGGACCAGACGCGGCGCAGAGCGATCACATGCCCGAAACAGCCCAGCGCGGCCCCCAGATCGCGGGCGATGGCGCGCACGTAGCCGCCCTTGCCGCAGATCATTTCAAGCGTGACGTGATCGTCGTCGCGCCGCTCGACCATCGTCAGCTCTTCGACGAACAGGGGGCGGGCTGCGATTTCCATCGTTTCGCCGTCGCGGGCGCGCTTGTAGGCCCGCTCGCCGTCGATCTTGACGGCGGAAAACTGCGGCGGCACCTGCATGATATCGCCGGTGAATTGCGGCAGGGCGGCGGAAATCTCGGCATCCGTGGGGCGGGCATCGGAGGTGTCGGTGACCTCGCCCTCGGCATCGTCGGTGTTGGTGGCCTGGCCCAGACGCACCGTGAACCGATAGGCCTTCAACGCGTCGGTGATATAGGGCACGGTCTTGGTGGCCTCGCCCAGCGCCACGGCCAGAACGCCCGTCGCCTCGGGGTCCAGTGTGCCTGCATGGCCGGCCTTCTTGGCGCCGAACGCCCAGCGCACCTTGTTCACCACAGCGGTGGAGGTGACGCCGGCGGGCTTGTCGATCACCAGCCAGCCCGACACGTCGCGGCCCTTGCGGCGGCTCATTCCGGGGTCTCCTCTGCGGTGTCGTCGCGGTCGGCATCGCTGTTCACGTCGCGGCGTACGTCGTCCTGGTTCAGCAGGCGGCGCGTCTCGTCGATGCGGTCGAAGGTCTCGTCGATCACAAAGCGCAATTCGGGCGAGAACCGCAGGGTCACGGCCTTGTTCACCGACCGGCGCAGCTCATGCCGGTTGCGGCGCAAGGCGTCGAGCGCTGCGTCGCGATCCTTGCCGCCCAGCGGCAGGACATAGGCCGTCGCCACGCGCAGGTCGGGCGACACGCGCACCTCGCCCACGGTGATCAACATGCGGTTGAGGTCCGGGTCGTGGATCTCGCCCCGGGTGAGCACGTCGGACAGGGTGCGGCGAATGAGTTCGCCGACCCGCAACTGACGCTGAGAGGGCGCGCCGCCCCGATCTGTCGCATGTTTTGCCATGGCGGGTCACTTAGGCGCGATCCGCGCGCGCTGCAACCGGGGGTTTGCGTTCGGGCGGTGGCGCGTTATGCGGGATTGGAACGATGATGGAGGATGCGATGACCGAAACGCCGGGACTCGTGGTGACGGGCGCCTCCGGGCGTATGGGGCAGATGCTGGCGCAGGTCGTGATGGCCTCGGAGACCGCGAGGCTGGTCGGCGCGGTGGAGCGGGAGGGGCATCCCTGGATTGGCCAGGATCTGGGGACGGCGATGGGCGGGGCGGCTTGTGGGATCACGGTGACCGACGATCCGCTGGAGGCGTTTGCCAAGGCGCAAGGGGTGCTGGATTTCACCTCGCCCGAGGCGACGGTCCGGTTCGCGGGCATCGCGGCTCAGGCGCGGGCGGTGCATGTGATCGGGACGACCGGGTTGGAGCCTGCACATCTGGAAAAGGTCGCCGCCGCGGCGCGTCATGCGGTGGTGGTGCGGGCGGGGAACATGAGCCTTGGCGTCAATCTGATGGTCAAGCTGACCCGGATGGTCGCGGCGGCGCTGGACGAGGATTTCGACGTCGAGATCATCGAGTCGCATCACGGCCGCAAGGTCGATGCGCCGTCCGGCACGGCCTTGATGCTGGGGGAGGCGGCGGCCGAAGGGCGCGGTGTCGCCTTGGGCGACGTGGCCGATCGGGGACGCGACGGGATCACCGGGGCGCGAAAGCGGGGCGATATCGGGTTTGTCGCCGTGCGCGGCGGCGACATTGTGGGCGAGCATGACGTGCTGTTCGCGGGTGCGGGCGAACGGATCGTGCTGCGCCACATTGCCTCTGATCGCAGGCTGTTTGCCAAGGGGGCGCTGCGGGCGGTGCTGTGGGGGCAGGACAAGGCGCCCGGCGAATATGATATGATGGATGTTCTTGGGCTGGATTAGGGACGCTCTCGGGGCCGGGACACCGCATTTCCGGGTCGCCCCGCCC
>CAYGRI010000355.1:0-5468 GCA_964352155.1 uncultured Maritimibacter sp.
GTGGTGTTGGTGGTATGGGGCAGCAGGCCATCGGCGCGGGTGACGGCGGTGAACCCGCCCTGCCCGTCCCCGAGATAGAGGTAGTCGGGCAGCTCAAAATCGTTGCCCACCAGCAGATCGGGGGCGCCGTCCAGATCCACATCCGACAGCAGGATCGTGAGCGTCTCGCCCGGCAGGCCCGGCAGGTCGGTGTAGGCGGATCCGTCCAGCGTTCCGCCCTCGTTCAAAACGATCCGGTTGCGCGATTCCTCGCCCGGGATACGCCGGTACCAGCCCGCCGCCCAATTCCCCAGCACCGCATCCAGATCGCCATCCAGATCCACATCGCCAAAAGTCAGCGCCAGCGACAGCGGGGCGTCAGCACGGTTCGCCACGGGCTGGGGCGCATCCGTCCGGAAGGTGCCATTGTCATTTCGGATCACGTAGTTACCGTCGAGATAGCTGGCAAGGAACAGGTCCAGCCAGCCGTCGCCATCGATATCCACCAGCGCGGCATTGAAGACATCCAGATCCGCCAGCGCCCCGATCTCTGCCTGCGTCCGCGAGAACCCGCCGGCGCCGTCGTTGAGGTACAGATAAAGCCCCCGCTCGGTCGAGGCGAGCACCAGATCCAGATCCCCGTCGCGGTCGATGTCGCCGGTGGCCAGGCTGCGCCCCTCCCAGAACGGGGGCCACATGTCCTTCATCGAGAATTCCAGCGGCTTGTCGATCCCGGCCGTCACCGCCTCGACCCGTTCAAACGCCGTCTCGCTGGCGGGAGAGCGGGGGGCAAAGGGCGTGGACGAGACGGTGACCGGGCTGGCGCTGGCAATCGCGGGGGTCTGGGCCTGGGCGGCGGGCAGAAGCAGCCGCTCGACCGACAGCAGCATCCGCAGCGCCCGGTCCGATTGCCAATTATGGTAATAATGCGCCGCCGCACCGCCCAGAATGCCAATCGCGGTGATCGACGCCAGTAGCAGGTTCCCCGCGCGGGCCGATATGGTCGAGGCGATGATCAGCCAGGAATAGATCGACGCCGCCCCCAGCGTGAACATCAGCGCAAAGACATAGCCCTGCGACAGCCCCGTCGCCAGCAAGGCCCCCGCCACAACCACATCGAACGAGATCGGGACGGGCAGGAACGTCCCCACCACCGCCAGCAGGGCCAGCACAAGGACCGAGAATCCGGCCCCCAGCACCAGATCCTGCGGCAACAGCGTGGCGGCAATCGCGCCCAGGAACCCGGCCATTAGCATCAGCGGCACGGTGGTCTTGATGATGAACCACAGGTTCAGAGCATAGCTTTTCACGAATTCGACGAAGGCGGCGAGCAGGCTTTCGCGCCATTCCGCTGCGTGCCCTTCGACCTGCCCCTCCACATCCGGCGGCGCCACCTGCAATTGCTCGGGCGGGAGCAGGCGGCAGATGAGCGGCACCGCGACCAGGATCACCACAAGGCTTAGCACGATCTTGGCGACGGCCATGTAGAAGGGCAGCAGGCTAAACGCCATCGTCAGCACGATAATGTTAAGGGTGGGCGAGGCGACCATGGCCGACAGCGCCGTTTCCGCCCGCACGCCGCTGGCATACATGCCCTTGCCGATCGGCGCCGAGCAATTGGCACAGACCCCCAGCGGGGCGCCTATGGCCAGCCCCATCAGGGAATTGGCAAACCCGCCGTTGAAGCTGCGCCGCCTGAGGTACCCAAACACCGTCAGAAAGGCCGCGGCGAAAAGGACGCCGAAGGTCATCCCCTTCTTGTTGGTGTTGATCCAGTTCATCGTCGAGAAGAAGATCCGCTCGACCGTGCCCATATCCGCTGCCAGCGGGAACTTGGCCTCGAACCCCAGCGGATCCTCCAACTGGATCGCACCCGACATCATCGCCTTTTCGTTCAGCGCCGGATAACGCGAGCCGGTCCAGAACACGACCGCCAGCACCACGCAGAGGATCACCGCGAAAACAAAGCGCTTTTCAGTGGATTTCGCGACAATCTGGGTCATCTACGGGGTCCGGTTTCAGGCGGTCTGTGGAACGGCGGCGGGCAAGGGGCGCAAGTGCCGCGTCAATTGGAGTCGTTGCTGCCCTCGTTGGTATCGGGGGGCTGCAGCAGGCCCTTTTGCACCGAGAAGGCACCGTGCATAGCGAACGGCTTTTTCGCCGTTTTCGGTGCGTCGGGGCCACGGCCGTTGTTCACCTCGGACACCGGCATGTCTTCGTCCGTGGCCGCGATCAAAGAATATCTGTAGTAGCCGTCGACCAGACGCCCGGCGGTCTGTAGCCGAAAGATCGGCATGCCGCGCGACACGGTTTCCTCGCGTCTGTATCCGTTCGGGCCGGTCACGGTCAGAACCGCATTGGTGTAGTTGCGCCCGCCGGAAAAGGACAGCGAGGTGGATTGCAGACGCTCGACGACCTCTTCCGCCGCCTGGGCCGCAACACCCAGTGTCAGGGCGATGGTCAGTCCCAGAAGCATGCGTTTCAACATGAGAATCTCCTTTTAGAAATGCTCCGGAGGCCCCCCCGGATCGTGATGTCGTGCCGCCGAAGTCTTACCGGGACACGGCTGTTTTCGCAACGCAGGTCACCGTTGACATCTGCGTGTCAGCGGGTTGGCACATCCGGTATCCCCGCCACGCGCGAAATCGTGCCGTCCGTCCAGGCAGCGGCAGCGGCATCGTTGGCGGTGTTGATCTGGGCCGGAGTCATCCGCTTGGCCAACAGATCGCGCATTCCGATCGCGCCGGGCAAGCCAGCCGCCGCCGCCAGAGACAGCCATTTGTACCCTTCGACGTAATCCTGCAGCGTCCCGCGCCCCGCGAACATCATCAGTCCCAGATTGGCCATGGCCGCCGAAGACCCGCGCGCCGCCGCCGCTTCGAAGAGCCGCGCGGCGGCCCGGTATTCCTGCGCCGTCGAGGCCGCCTCTGCCTGCAGATAGCCCAGCAGGAACAGGGCGACCGGATCGCCCGCGCGGGCCGCCACCACATGTTCGGCCGCGCGCGCGGGATCCGGCGGCGCCAGCCGTGGGTCGAACATCATCCGCACGCCAGCGGCATCGGCCAACTCGCCCGGTCGCAGCGCCGCCAGGCGATTCAACCGCTCTGCCATCGCCTCGTCCGGCGCGACGCCAAAACCGTTCTGGTACATCGTAGCCAGATTGCGCAGCGCCTCGGACATGCCCTGCTCTGCCGCCTGAGAGATCCACTGCAAAGCCAGCGCATAGTCCTGCTCGATCCCGTCGCCCCCGCGCAGGTAGATCACGCCAAGGTTGTTCTGCGCGCGCGCATCTCCGGCCTGAGCCGCGGCCAGATACAGCTCGCGGGCCCGGTCCACATCCTTGGGCAGGCCGATCCCCTCTTGATACAGCATCCCGAGTGAGACGCCGCTGGCCACCCAGCCCTTGTCCATCGCCTGGGCGTAGAATTCCGCGGCGCGCGCCGGGTCGGCCTCGGTCCCGATCCCGAATTCATGGGCCGTCGCGAGGTTGTGCAGGAACTCCGGCGCGCCCGCTTCCGCCGCCGCCGAGATTAGCGCGAACGCCCGGTCCGGGTCGGGCGCGACGCCCAAGCCTTCGGCATAGAGCCCCGCCAACCCGTTCATCGCCGGGGCCGAGCCCTGGTCCACGGCGGCCTCGTACCAGCGCGCGGCCTCCAGATAGTTTTGCGGCACGCCCAGACCCAGCCGGTAGGCCTCTGCCAGCCAGAATTGCGCCTCTGCCTGCCCGGCCTCTGCCCCCGCGATCAGTTGGGCGAATTCATCGACCGGTTGCGCCACCGCAGGCCCCACCACACCCAGATACGCCGCCAGCAGCCAGGCCGCGCCACCGCGCCGAAGGCAGGCCACCCGGATCACTGGTTGCCCCCGCGCAGCCGCCCCCGCGCCCTGTCCTGCGCCTCGGCGATCTGCTCGGGCGTCAGCAACGCCGCGTAGGCATTGCGCTTTTCAACCGCCGCGTCGCTGCCGTTCGAGGCGGCGATGTTCATCCAGACGTGGGCTTTGACAAGGTTCTGCTCCAGCCAGAACCCTTCGGCGTTGAACAGACCCATCTGGTATTGCGCCAGCACCACGCCCGCCTCGGCGGCAATGCGCATGTGGCGCACCGCCTCCTCCGGGGACTGGGGCACCGCCTCGCTGTCGTGATACAGCAGGCCCAGCAGAAGATGCGCCGACATGTCGCCCGTGCCCGCGCGATCCTGCAACCAGTCAAGCGCCCCCTCTGCCCCGGCATCCGCGGCCTGTGCCACCCAGCGCGGGGCCGACTCGGGGTCGACCTCGGCATCGATGCTGCCCGCCACCACAAGCCGCCCTAGCGCTTGCGCGGCCAGATCGTTGCCACGGGAATCGGCATACCGGTAATAGGTCAGCGCCGCGTCCAGATCCGCCTCGGTGCCCGAACCTGACTCATACAAAGAGGCAACGGCCACCGCCGCGCGCACCAGCCCCTGATCGGCGGCGGCCTTGTACCAGCGAAAAGCCTTGCCCACATCCGCCGGCACACCGGTTCCGGTCATATAGGCATAGCCAAGGTTCGATTGTGCCCCGGCATTGCCCTTTTCCGCCGCCCGCACCAGATACGCGACCCCGCGCACCGTGTCTTCCTCAACCCCGCCCTGCCCCAGAAGGTAGTTCGAGCCCAGCACATGCTCTGCCTCGGCGAACCCGTCCTCTGCCGCTTTCTTCAGCCATACCAGCGCCTTGGCCTCATCCTTGGGGAAGCCCAGCCCCTGCGAATAATTGGTGTACAGCGACATTTGTGCGGGGCCATGACCCGCATCCGCCGCCTCGAACAGCCAGCGTGTGGCATTGGCTGCGTCCTGTTCCACGCCCTCGCCCCTGGAATACATCTGCGCCAGGGAGAATTGCGCGGGCAGGAACTTGCCGCGCGCCGCCACTTCCATCAACTGCGCGGCGACCTGGGCATCGCCCTCGACCCCGCGCCCGGCGCGGAACAGCTGCGCGAGGTAGAAATGCGCCTCCAGATCGCCCGCGTCGACTGCGAGCGACAGCAGCTCGGCGGCGCGGGCATAGTCGGGTTCTTCGGGATTGCCGCTAAGATAGACCTGCGCCAGCAGCATCACCGAGGGCGCCGAGCCCTGGGCTTGCGCCGCCTCCAGCCATTTGATCGCGCCCGCCCGGTCAAACGGACCGCCTTCGGCATTGGCCATCATGAAGCCAAGCCGGTATTGCGCGATGCCGTTGCCGGCCTCGGCAAGCGGCAACAGCCCGGTCCGCGCGGCGGCGAGATCCCCCGAGCGATAGGCCTGCTCGACCGCTTCCAGGCCCGTCCCGTCGACTTCGGCGGCGGGGGGCGCCTCTTGCGCGTACAAGGGCAGCGGCCAAAGCGGCGCCGCCAGAATGGCCGCGACCCCGGAAGCTAAAATCACATAACGAAAACAACGAAAAATTGGCATCTGGAACATCCTTCGCCATGCAAACAGGACCTTGGCACCAAAAACCCCAACCAAGGCACGGCATCCGACCAAATT
>CAYGRI010000356.1:0-2402 GCA_964352155.1 uncultured Maritimibacter sp.
TGACAGCCAGGACATCGACCTGTTCACCGGCCGCGTGACGCAAGAGAAATGCGCCCAGCTGTTCCGGCATTGGATCGAAATCGCCAGCGTGGACAGCGCGTTCATCTGCGGGCCGGAACCGATGATGCTGGGGATCGCGGCAGCCCTGCGGGCGCATGGGCTGGACGAGGCGCAGATCAAGTTCGAACTCTTCGCCGCGGCCCAGCCCGGGCGTTTGCCCCCCCGCGCCGCCCGCGCCGAGGACGGCACGGCGGCCAACACCACCCAAGCGCGCGTTACGCTGGATGGCGCCAGCCGCGGCTTTACGATGCAAAGGGATCAATCGCTGCTGGAGGCCGCACTGGCCAACGATCTGGACGCGCCCTTCGCCTGCAAGGCAGGGGTCTGTTCCACCTGCAAATGCAAGGTGCTGGAGGGCGAGGTCGAGATGCTGGCCAACCACGCGCTCGAGGATTACGAGGTGGAACGCGGCTATGTGCTGTCCTGCCAATCCTACCCGTTGACTGACCGTCTTGTGGTGGATTATGACCAGTGACGACGCCGTGACCTGACCATCGCCGCAGCCGGGCGGCAGACCCTGCTCTCGGGCCGCTGCCCCCGGCTCAGACCGCCGCGAGCCCGCCAAGGGTCAGACGCGCCAACAGCCCGGCATAGGCCTCGCGCGCGGCGCGGTCGGCGTGCGGGTTCCACATGTAGAACCAGTTCAGCATCCCGAAGACCGACATCGTGGCCGCCCGCAGCTTTGCGGGATCCTCCGCCAGATCCGGGGCATTTGCCACAAGGATCGCGCTGAACAGCGCCACCAGATCGCGCTGATACTGCTTCAGGATCTCTTGTTGCTCGGGCGGCAGCAGGGGCAATCCTTCGGTCTGGATCTTGTGCTCGTGATCCATGCCGTCATAGGCCAGCAAGGTCTGGGTCAGCACCATTCGCAGCTGTTCGTCGGGCGCGCATCCGTCCAGCGGCAAGCCCGCCAGCCGGTCGCGCAGCTTTGACAGATAGGTGTCGAGGATGTCGAACAGCAGCGCATCCTTGCTGCCGTAATAATGGTAGATATTCGCCTTGGAGATCCCGCATTCCCGCGCCACCTGCGCCATCGAGGCGCGGACGATGCCCTGCCCGGCAAAGACCCGCGCCGCCGTCTTGAGGATCTGGGCGCGCTTTTCGTCGTGATCCCGCGCGATGGTCCGGGCCAAGCGTCAGCCCTTCGGCCGGTTGTCGACAACGCGGCGCGCCTTGCCCTGGCTGCGCTCCACCTGCCCCGGATCGCCCACGACGACCTCTGACGACACGCCCACTATGTCCTTGATCCGCTTGGTCAGCATCCGCTGCGCCGCTGCCCGGCTGGCGTCGTCGGCGGCGTCCGGCGCGGCCTCTACATGGACGCGCATCGCATCCATATGACCCGCGCGGTACAGCTCTATCTGGAAATACGGCGCCACCCCGCCCGTCGCCAGCACCTGTTCCTCGACCTGGGTCGGAAAGACGTTGACCCCGCGCAGGATGATCATGTCGTCGGACCGGCCCGTGATCTTCTCCATCCGCCGCATGGTCCGCGCCGTGCCGGGCAGCAGCCGCGTCAGATCCCGCGTGCGGTAGCGGATCATCGGCAGACCTTCCTTGGTGAGGCTGGTGAAGACCAATTCGCCGAATTCTCCGTCGGGCAGGACGGCGCCGGTTTCGGGATCGATGATCTCGGGATAGAAGTGATCTTCCCAGATGTGCAGGCCGTCCTTGGTCTCGACGCATTCGTTCGCCACGCCCGGCCCCATGATCTCTGACAGCCCGTAGATGTCGACGGCATGCATGTCGAAGGCGGCCTCGATCTCCAGCCGCATGGCATTGGTCCAGGGTTCGGCGCCGAAGATCGCCGTTTCCAGCGGGCAGGCGCGCGGATCAAGGCCCTGGCGGTGATATTCCTCTAGGATGTTCAGCATGTAGGACGGCGTGACCATGATCGCGGATGCGCGGAAATCCTCGATCAGCTGCACCTGTTTCGGGGTCTGGCCGCCCGACATGGGCACCACCGTCGCGCCCAGCCGTTCAATCCCGTAATGGGCGCCAAGGCCGCCGGTGAACAGGCCGTAGCCATAGGCATTGTGAACGATATCGCCGGGCCGGACGCCCGAGGCGCGCAGGCAGCGGGCAACCAGATCGGCCCAGTTGGAGATGTCTTGCGCGGTGTAGCCTACCACGGTCGGCTTGCCGGTGGTGCCCGAGGAGGCGTGAATGCGGACGATCTGTTCCCTTGGCACGGCGAACAGGCCAAAGGGGTAATTGGCGCGCAGGTCATCCTTCACCGTGAAGGGGAATTTCGCCAGATCGCCCAGCGTCTTCAGGTCGTCCGGATGCACGCCCCGTTCGTCAAAGCGCTGCCGGTACATCGCCACATTGTCATAGGC
>CAYGRI010000356.1:2412-5436 GCA_964352155.1 uncultured Maritimibacter sp.
GTCATAGGCATGGCGCAGCGACCATTGCAGGCGCTGCAATTGCAGGGCGGCGATTTCGTCGCGGCTGGCGATCTCGATCGGGTCGAGTTCCGCCTGCGCCGGGGTCAGGTCTTTCATGGTGGTCCTCCCGTCATTCCTCGAACAGCTGGCCCCGGATGGCGCGGCTGAGCCCCCGGAATTCGGCGATCACCCGGCCGGTCTGGTCGGTCACCGTCACATCGGTGATCCCGCTGCGCCCGGTCAGCGACACTTCGCGCGCCCGCGCCGTCAGCCGGTCGCCCAGACGGCCCGGCGCCAGAAAGGTGATCGAATTGTGCTGCGCCACCGTGGATTGGTTGCGGCTGTTGCAGGCAAAGGCAAAGGCGCTGTCGGCCAGGGTAAAGATCACCCCGCCGTGGCAGATATCATGGCCGTTGCAATGGTGCGGCTCGACCGTCAGCGCCATCTCCGCCACGCCTTCGTCCACTTGGATCAGCGCCATCCCCGCCCATTTCGACGCGCGGTCGCGCGCCCACATCGCGGCGCAGGCTTTTTCGGCACGTTCCTTCGGCGTCATGTTCAGCGCCCCTTGAACACAGGTGCGCGCTTGTTGAGGAAGGCCGAGACGCCCTCGGCATAATCCGCGCTTTCGCCGCAGCGTTTCATGTAATCGGCCTCCAGCTCCAGATGGGCGTCGAGGCTGTCGGTCGCCGCCGCCTGGATCGCCGCTTTCGTCAGCCCCAGGCCAAGCGTCGGCCCGGCGGCGAATTGCGCCGCGTGGGCGCGCGCCTCGTCCATCAGCAGGTCGTCGGGGACGGATTTCCAGATCAGGCCCCATTCGGCCGCCTGCGGGGCGGGCAAGGGCTGGCCCGTCAGCGCCAGCCCCTTGGCCCGCGCCTCGCCCAGCAGGCGCGGCAGATGCCAGCTGCCGCCAGTGTCCGGGATCAGCCCGACCTTGGAGAAGGACTGGATAAACTTCGCCCCGTCCGCCGCCAGCACGATGTCACAGGCCAGGGCGAGGCTTACCCCGGCGCCCGCCGCCACGCCATTGACCGCGCAGACCACGGGACAATCCAGCCCCCGGATCAGCCGGACCAGCGGCGCGTAATAGCTGCGGACCGTGACGCTCAGGTCCGGCGGGCCGTCCATTTTCGACGGGTCGCGGTCGCCCAGATCCTGGCCCGCGCAAAAGCCCCGCCCCGCCCCGGTCAGCAGCACCGCGCGGGCGCCGCCGTCGCGGGCGCCTTCCAGCGCGGCGCGCAGCGCAACATGCATCTCTTCGGTAAAGGCGTTCAGCCTGTCGGGCCGGTTCAGCGTGATCTCGACCCAGTCTGCATGGGCCTGCACCAGAATGCTGTCGCTCATCGTCGCCTTCCCCCCCTCGTCCGATTCACTGTTGCATAAACCGTCCGGTTGGTCAATTAATCATGGAACCAGATAGAGAGGACCCGCCATGACCCTGATCGATGTGAACAGCTTCGCGGCGGGGGTGTGGATCGCGCCGGGCGCGGGCGCGCGCGAGATCGAGAATGCGGTGACCGGCGCCGTGATGGCGCGGGCGGGCAATGACGCGCTGGAGCCGCAGGCGCTGCTGGACTATGCCCGCGACCTGGGCGGCCCGGCCCTGCGGCGGATGACCTTTCACGACCGGGCGCGGATGCTCAAGGCGCTGGCGGCGCATCTGAACCAGCACAAAGCCGCCCTCTATGACCTGTCCTTTGCCACCGGCGCCACGCAAGCGGACCACATGATCGACGTGGACGGCGGCATCGGCACGATGTTCGTCTTCGCCTCCAAGGGGCGGCGCGAGATGCCGGACGCCCATGTCTACCTGGACGGCGCCGTTGAGCAATTGTCGAAATCCGGCACCTTCCTGGGCCAGCATATCTGCACCCCGTTGCAGGGGGTGGCGGTGCATATCAACGCCTTCAACTTCCCGGTCTGGGGGATGCTGGAAAAGCTGGCGCCGACCCTCTTGGCGGGCGTGCCGGCGATTGTGAAACCGGCCACTGCGACCTGCTATGTCACCGAACTGGCGGTGCGGATCATGCTGGAGTCGGGGATCCTGCCCAAGGGCGCCCTGCAACTGGTGACGGGCGGGCTGGGCGACATGCTGGACCGGCTGACGTGTCAGGACGTGGTCAGCTTCACCGGCTCGGCCGATACGGCGCTATCGCTGCGCTCCTCGCGGCATCTGCTGGAAACCGGGGTGCGCTTCGTCGCGGAACAGGACAGCCTGAACGCCTCTGTCCTGGGGCCCGATGCGGTGCCGGGCACGCCGGAGTTCGAACTCTTTGTCAAGGAGGTCCAGCGCGAGATGACCGCCAAGGCGGGTCAGAAATGCACTGCGATCCGCCGCATCCTTGCCCCCGCCGCGCAGGTCGATGCGGTGATCGCGGCGCTGTCGGCGCGGCTGGCCAAGACGGTCATTGGCGATCCGCGCGCCGAGGGCACCCGCATGGGCGCGCTGGTGTCTAATGCCCAGAAACGCGATGTGCTGGCCAAGGCCGCCCTGCTGGGCACCGAGGCCGAGCGGGTCTACGGCGACCCCGAGGCCTTTGACGTGCAGGGCGCCGATGCGGCCAGGGGCGCGTTCCTGCCGCCGATGCTGTTTCACTGCGCCGACCCCGACGTGGCCCGGCGCGTGCATGACACAGAGGCGTTCGGCCCCGTCTCTACAATCATGGCCTACCGCGATCTTGACCACGCCATCGCGCTGCTGAACCGGGGCGGCGGGTCGTTGGTTGCCTCTGTCATCACCCATGACACGGGCGTCGCGCGGCAGGTGGCTTTGGGCGCCGGGGCGTTCCACGGGCGGCTGTATTTCAACAACCGCGACAGCATGCAGGGCAGCACCGGCCACGGCGCTCCGCTGCCCCACATGGTGCATGGCGGGCCGGGGCGCGCGGGCGGCGGCGAAGAGCTGGGCGGCGTGCGCGGCGTGATGCATTACATGCAGCGCACCGCGGTGCAGGGCAGCCCCGACATCCTGACCGCCATCGGCGAAACCTGGGTGCCCGGCGCGACCGAGACGCCCGCGCGCCC
>CAYGRI010000357.1:0-5416 GCA_964352155.1 uncultured Maritimibacter sp.
GAACCGATCTATCGCCCGGAACCCCGCGCTGCAGAGCATGCGCCGGTCGCCCGTGCCGCCGAGACCCGTGCCCCCGAGCCGGAGGCGTTTGTGGCGCCCAAGGCCGGAACGCCATCTCCCGAAGTGCTGGCGCGCCTGCAAAACGCGGTTCAGCGCAGCCCCAAGGCGCGCCCGACCTCGGTGACGCCGGACGACGTGGCGGATCGCCCGCGGTTTGGCATCAACTCGCTGATCGGTCGCATGCCCGGTCATGCGGGCCACGAAGGCCAGGCCGTTGCCGCCAAGGCGCCCTCCGTGCGGCGTCAGCCCCCGGTCACGGCGCCCGAAGACGAAATGGATGCCGACCCCGAGCAAGATCGGATCGAAATCCCGGCATTCCTGCGGCGCCAGGCCAACTGAGTCGGCACTTGGGCAGGCCGATGCCCGATGGCACCGGCTCTGACCGCGAAACGGCGCAGAAAAAAAAACGACGCAGACAGAACGGCGCAGAGACGTCAAAGAAAGACCGGCCTTGGCCGGTCTTTTTGCGTATTCAAAAGGGCTTGCGGGTTATCCCCAGGGCAGACTGCGCATTGTGGGCACATTGCTGCCATGTTTCAGCGCGTTGCAAAGCGTGAATTGAGCTTGGTTCGGTGGGCCTATATCGGAACATGAAAGAATGGGTTAACCGCGCAACAGCGGAAGAGGGCGATATAGTGCAGACCACCGTAAGACGGGCCGTAAGCTTTGCGGGCGACGGATTGCATAGCGGCATTCCGGCGCGCATCACCGTGCGTCCGACAGCGATCGCCAGCGGCATCCAGTTCCGCCGCACCGACCTTGCAGGCACCGACGCCGTCGTGCCCGCGCGTTGGAATCTTGTCGAAACCTCGCCCTTGTGCACCCGGCTGGTGAACGCGGCCGGCGTCTCGGTCTCGACCGTGGAACATCTGATGGCCGCGCTGGCGGGCTGCGGGATCCACAATGCGGTGATCGATATCGACGGACCCGAGGTTCCGATCCTCGACGGGTCCTCCGCCCCCTTCGTTGCGGGCCTGCTTGCCGTCGGAACCCGGCTGCTTGGTACACCATTGTCCGCCATTCAGGTGATCGCCCCCGTCGAAGTGCGCCATGGCGACGCCTATGCCCGGCTCGATCCCGCGGATACCCTTGAAATTGAGTTCGAGATCGACTTTGCGGATGCCGCCATCGGGCACCAGGCGCGGCGGTTGAGCATGTCCAACGGTGCCTTCGTGCATGAATTGTGCGACGCGCGCACCTTCTGCCGCCTGTCGGATGTAGAGACGATGCGCGCCAACGGGCTGGCCCTGGGCGGCCGCGCCGGTGAAAACGCGGTAGTGTTCAATGGGGCCGACATCATCAGCCCCGGCGGTCTGCGCCACCGGGACGAGCCGGTGCGCCACAAGATGCTGGATGCGCTGGGGGATCTGGCGCTCGCAGGGCGTCCGATCCTGGGGCGCTACACGGGCGTGCGCGCCGGCCATGCGACCACCAACCAGTTGCTGCGCGCGCTGTTCGCCCGTCCGGACGCCTTCCGCATCGTGCAATGCGACGCAGCGATGCGCGCGCGCCTTCCAGGGACAGGGGTTGGTCGGGCCGATCTGTCCTCGATGTCGAGCGCCGCATAGGGCCGTCCGGCATCAACCCGCTGCAATCGGTCCGAAAGGGCTTTTGGCCGGGTTATGGATTGTGTTAGGGATTGGAAAAGGCGACACGGACGCCAGTCGGCGGACCGGTAAAACGAGCGGATAGGGTAGAGCTTTGGCAAGCTGGGGGAAGGCACGGACAGGCGCGGTCGTGGCCATTGTGGCCGTCAGCTTTCTGGCGTCCTGCGGGGGCAGCCGAGGCCGGGTCTCCGTCGATGGCAAAAGCGCCGAACAGATCTTTCAGGCGGCGGAATATGAGCTTGAAGTGAATCGCGCCGACGATGCCGCGCAGTTGTTCGGCGAGATCGAGCGGCTGTATCCGTATTCGGAACTCGCCAAGCGCGCCTTGATCATGCAGGCCTTCGCCTTCCATCAGGACAAGGATTACGAACAGGCCCGCGCCTCTGCCCAGCGCTACATTGACTTTTACCCGGCGGATGAAGACGCGGCCTATGCGCAATATCTTCTGGCGCTCAGCTATTATGACCAGATTGACGAGGTGGGCCGCGACCAGGGATTGACCTTCCAGGCGCTGCAGGCTCTGCGCACGGTGATCGAGCGCTATCCCGACAGCGAATATGCCCGCTCTGCGATCCTGAAATTCGATCTAGCCTTCGACCACCTCGCCGCGAAAGAGATGGAGATCGGGCGCTACTATCATCGCCGCAAGCATTTTACGGCGTCGATCAACCGGTTCCGGGTGGTGGTGGAACAGTTCCAGACCACGACCCACACGCCAGAGGCGCTGTACCGACTGGTCGAAGGCTATCTGGCGCTGGGGCTGACCCGCGAAGCGCAGACGGCGGGGGCGATCCTGGGCCACAATTACCAGTCCACGCATTGGTACAACGACGCCTACACGTTGCTGACTGGCAAGGGGCTGCGGCTGGAATTGTCCGGCGACAGCTGGTTGGCGCAGATCTATCGGCAGACGGTCCGGGGCGAATGGCTCTGACCGCTGGCGGGCGTCGCCCCGCAACCGGATAGGGGCGGACACCCATGTTGCGCAGTCTCGACATCCGGGATCTGCTGATCATCGACCGGCTCGAGCTGGCGTTTCAGCCCGGTCTGAATGTTCTGACCGGGGAAACGGGCGCTGGCAAATCCATTCTGCTGGACGCCTTGGGGTTCGTGCTGGGCTGGCGCGGCCGGGCGGAGCTGGTGCGCGCGGGCGCCGATCAGGGCGAGGTGACGGCGGTGTTCGACCTGGCACCCGGGCATCCCGCCCGCGAGGTCCTGCGCGAGGCCGGGATTCCCGAAACCGACGAGCTGATCCTGCGCCGGGTGAATTCCGCCGATGGGCGCAAGACGGCCTGGGTGAACGACCGGCGCAGTTCCGGCGATATCCTGCGGCGCTTGTCGGACAGGCTGGTGGAACTGCACGGGCAGCATGACGATCGCGGGCTGTTGAACCCGAATGGCCACCGCAGCTTGCTGGACGATTTCGCCGGGACAGCCGCCCTGTTGTCCGAGACGCGCGACGCCTGGCGCGGGGTCGCGGCCGCGCGCCGTGCGCTGAAAGCGGCAGAGACGGCGTTGGCGGCGATCCGCGAGGAAGAGGATTTCCTGCGTCATGCGGTGGCGGAACTCGATGCGCTTCACCCCGAACCGGGCGAGGAAGCCGCGCTGGACGTCCGGCGGCGGCAGATGCAATCGGCGGGCCGGATCCGCGACGGGATGGCCAAGGCCCATGCCGCGCTAGGCTATGATGGTGCCGAGGGGATGTTGTCGAACGCGCTGCGCTGGCTGGAGGATGCCTCGGATTACGCCGACGGGCGGCTGGATGCGGCCCTTGCCGCCCTGTCGCGTACGCTGAACGAGCTGGGAGAGGCCGAGCAGGGGGTTGCGCGGGCGCTGGATGAGATGGCCTTTGACCCGGCGGAGCTGGAGCAGGTGGAGGAGCGTCTGTTCGCCATCCGCGCCCTGGCGCGCAAGCACGGGGTGGCGCCGGACGAGCTTGGCGGCTTTGCCGAGGATCTGCGCGCAAGGCTTGCGGCGCTGGACGGCGGGGCAGCGGACATCAAGCTGTTGCGCACTGATCTGGCCGAGGCCGAAGCGGGCTATGACGCGGCGGCGGTGGCGCTGACCGAGGCGCGGATCGAGGCGGCAGAGCGGCTCGATCTGGCGATGGCGGGTGAGCTGGCGCCGCTGAAGATGGAGCGCGCGGTGTTCGTGACAGAGATCGACGGCGGCGATCCGGGGCCGGAGGGGCGCGATGTGGTGGCCTTCACCGTGGCGACCAATCCGGGGGCGCCCTCCGGGCCGCTGAACAAGATCGCGTCGGGCGGGGAGCTGAGCCGGTTTCTGCTGGCGCTGAAGGTCTGCCTGACCGGGGCGGAAAGCGGGTTGACGCTGATCTTCGACGAGATTGACCGGGGCGTGGGCGGGGCCACGGCGGATGCGGTCGGGCGGCGTCTGGCGGCGCTGGCAGAGCAGGGGCAGGTGCTGGTTGTCACCCATTCGCCCCAGGTCGCGGCGCGCGGGCAGCATCACTGGCAGGTGGCCAAGCGGGTGACTGACAATGTGACCCTGTCCAGCGTGACTCCGCTGGACGGGGATCAGCGCGTGGACGAGATTGCGCGGATGCTGGCCGGCGATACGATCACCGACGAAGCCCGCGGCGCGGCGCGGGCCTTGCTGGCGGGCTGACATCAGGCGCGGTGCAGGCGGCGCAACCTGGCGGCAGGACCTCCGACGAAGCGCGCGGCGCGACCTGTGCCGACCGATCCGGCCGCGGGTGCGGGACGGGTTTTCCAGATGGGCACCGACGCGGCACCCTGCGCAGCGCGGGCCTTATGGGCAGGCGTTGCGCCCGTGCGGCGAGGGTGGGGCCATCTGGAAGTGCGGCGACCAACGCGGCGCGGTGCGGGCTGGCGGAACACGCGGCGCGCGCCGGGGCAAGGATGCGGGCCGGACGGAGTGCGATTCTTGACTTGGCGCCTCAGGCGGCTATCCGGCAAGGACGAGGGTGGCGCCCGCCCAGATGAGACGCAGGGACAGCACGACGAGGATCGCGTTCAGCGCCAGTTTGAAACGCCGCTCGTCAATCTTTGCCAGCGCGCGTTTGCCCAGCCAGGTGCCGAGGAAACCGGCGGCCACGAGGGCGGCGATCAGCCCGGTCCAGTGGGAAAAGGCAAAGCCCAGAAAGCCGAACACGACGGATTTCAGCCCGTGCTGCAGGGTCATCAGAACGGCCTGGGTGGCGACATGGGAATGCCGCTCGTATTGTCTGGTCTTGACATAGGCAGCGACGAAGGGGCCGGTGCCGCCGATGAACATGGTCAGAAAGCTGGAGACGGCGCCCGCGATGGCGCCCGAGCGCTTCAGAAAGGCCGGCGGTTTCGCGGCCACGGTCCACAGGATGAAGATGCCAACGGCGATCTGGAGCCAGCCGGGATGCAATTGCACCGCGGTCATCCCGCCAAGCGCGACGCCGGCGAGGGTGCCCAGGGCGAAGGCGCCGAACACCTCCCACCGCATGAAACGCAGGAACAGGACGGCCCGCCCGGCGTTGGAGCCCAGTTGCACCACGCCATGCACCGGCACGATGGCGGCGGGCGGTAAGAGCGAGGCGAGGACGACCAGCATCACCCCACCGCCGCCGATCCCGAAGGCCGCCGTGATGAAGGAGGCGGCGGTGCTGGTGGCCAGCAGCAGCACCGCGACGCCCGGTTCCAGGCCGCCGGTCAGCAGATCCAGCATAGTGCGCCTTGTGCGGAGGCCGGTCCGGTCCGGGCGCGTCGCGGATCCGGTGTCGGGGTGGGAGGGCG
>CAYGRI010000358.1:0-422 GCA_964352155.1 uncultured Maritimibacter sp.
TCACCGTATCGCCCAGACGGCAGAACTTGTGCTCCAGCCCCGGCAGCGTCTCGTTCACCATGCCTCGATCCTTTCCCGTATCCTGCTCCATGTCAGCGGGCCTCGCCGCTGTCGTCGCTCAAAGGCGGCAGCCCCAGCAACGCGCGCTTCTCGGCATCGGTCAGGAACGACGCCTCCGAGACCCGCTTCCACTGCTGATCCCGTTCCGCCGCCAGCGCCGGCAGCTGGTCCGGATCCGGCTTCAGCTCCACCGGGTCGCCGGAAAACCCCTCCAGCCAATGGGCCAGCGCCGCCGTCACCTTGGCCGCCAGCGGCAGTACCGTCAGCCGATAGACCGCCCGGTGCGCCTCCTGGGAAGTGGCATAGGTGGCATCGCCCGGGAGCCCGATCAGCATCGGCGGCACGCCCAAGGCCTGGGCAAT
>CAYGRI010000358.1:432-5410 GCA_964352155.1 uncultured Maritimibacter sp.
CTGCTGGAATTCCAAATCCGAGGGCGAGAACCCCATCGGCTTCCAGTCCAGCCCGCCCTCCAGCAGCATCGGCCGCCCGGCATTGGCCGCGCCCTGATGATAGGCTTCCATCTCGTGCTGCAACCGGTCATATTGATCCGAGGCCAGCACACCCTGCCCGTCCGCCCCCTTGTAGACGATGGCCCCCGACGGACGCGCCGCATTGTCCAGCAGCGCCTTCGACCAGCGCGAGGCCGAATTGTGCACATCCACCGCAGACGCCGCCGCCTGCATCGGCGAGAACCCGTAATGATCATCCTGAGGGTGAAAGGTCCGCACATGGCAGATCGGCGACAGCCCGTCATCGGCCCGGAAGCGATGCTTCTTGCCCCCGACCGCATATTCATAGGCCGCCGGCCAGCCGTCCGCCCCCGGAACCACGCTCATCCGGTCCGACCGCAGCACATGCAGTTCCAGCGGCAGCCCGGTGTCGCCGCCCACTGCCTCCACATAGCCATTCCCGCTCAGCAGGATCTGGGCATACAGCGCCTCCAGCAGCTCCGCCCGGCCCTGCGCCGCATTTGGCCGCGCAATCAGGGCCAATAACGGATGCTGCGCATAGCGCCGCTCGGCATCCTGACACACCAAGGGCAAAGCCGCCGCCGCCTCGGCAATCAGCCGCACCGACCGGAACCCCACCGGATTGGCCGCAAACCCCGTCCGCGTCAGACTGCTTGTGTCGCGCGGGCTCCAGGCAACGCGCCCCCCGTTCGGCCAGGCCATCACCCGGCCCGCCGCCGAGGCCTTGCGCTCCGGCACAGCCGGACCGTTCTTTTTCAGAAAGTCGAACATCCGTGCCCGCTCCTTTTCGTTCCCAACCGCCAGACAGCCGCATCCAACCGCCCCAAGGCGCCGATCCGATCTTCTTCTGGCTCCAAATACTCCCGCCGGAGGCATGAAACTCCGGCGCACCGCGCCGCTAGCGCAAGGCCCGAATCTGCGGGCGACGGAAGCTGCCCGACGGCCCGATCATCAGGTCATGCAGCGCCCAGACCAGCGCATCCACCCGATCCGGAGACCCTTTGCCCACATATCCCTGCGCCGTCATCCGGCACATCTGATCTTCCAGCGTGTCGAGCCTTGGCAGATGCTGCACCCGCCCCTGCTCGTACAAGGCCGCCACGGGTTCGGCCCGCGCCGTCTTCCCCTTGGTGGCCCGCACCGACCGGTAGGGCACCAGCGGATCCACCTGCTGCAACACCGATTGCACCAGATCGCCGCCCTGGTTGACCTCGGCCACCAGCCGATCCGCCCCCCAACGCTCCCGCGCCGCGATCGCCGCCTCGGCCCAGATCGTCGGAGACGAGGCTGTCACCGTCGCATCCTCCAGCACATAGGCCCGCCAATCCTGCGGCGGCCCCTGGGTGACAGCCCCCACAACCACAATCCCGCATTCGTCGGACCCGGCATTTCCCGTCACCGACGGATCCACCGCCACAACGATCCGGTCCATCTGCGGCGCGGCGCCGATCCGCAAGGCCTCCAGCCCCGCGCGGGTCCACAGAGCCCCCTCGGCATCCTCCAGCAACACCCCGTCCAGCTCCTGCCGGCCCAGCCGCGTCCCGGCATAGCGGGTCCGCATCTCGGTCAGGAAGCTTTCCGCCAGGAACGCCCGGTTCGCCTCGGTCGGCGCATGGGTCGATACCGTGGACTCCGCCGCCAGCAGGTTCTTCAACACACCGACATTGCGCGGCGTGGTGGTCACCACCTGCTGCGGATTGTCCCCCAGACGCAGGGCGAATTGCAGCATGTCCCAGGCGTCCTCGGCCTTCTTCCACTTGGCCAGCTCATCCGCCCAGGCCGCATCGAATTGCGGCCCGCGCAGGCTTTCGGGCTGATGCGCGGAACAGACCTGCGCCAACGCGCCGTTCGGCCAGACCAGCCGCTTGCGGCTCGCCTGCCATTCCGGCCGGCGATCGGGGGGCGAACAGGCCATGATCCCGCTATCGCCGAACACCATGACCTCGCGCACCTGTTCCACCGTCTCACCGACAAGGGCCACGCGCTTGGCGCGCCCCTCGTCCAGCGGCAAGGCGCCTTCGACCTGCGCGCGGACCCATTCGGCCCCCGCTCGGGTCTTGCCCGCCCCCCGGCCGCCCAGGATCACCCAGGTCCGCCAGTTGCCTGCGGGCGGAAGCTGATGCTCCAGCGCCCAGAACTCGAACAGGTAAGGCAACGCCAGCAGCGCCCCCTCACTCAGGTCCGCCAGGAAGTGTTCCGCCATCCGCGGCGGCGCGGAGGCGAGCCAAGCGGCGCCCGATCTCAGACCTTGCGGCATCGAAGTCGATGGCAAAGTCGTGGACGATGCCTGCTTTTCGTTTCTGCTGCTCGTATACACGTTGCCTCTCCGTAAGCAGTTGCCGGGTCGCGGCCCCGGCTTCCGCCGCTGCCTTTGGCAGAGCAGGCAGCGCATCGAGTTCCTGCCGCCTGATCTTTTGGGTTATCTCTTCGACGGCAACGAGCGCGTCGAGAAGCTGTCGTTCCGCGATCTCGACGCCAATGTCGGGATCGTCTTCTTCGGTCGCTTTAATCAATGACATAATACAGATCGCCTCTCATGCCGTGGCGCACGAGAGAAACAAAAAAGCGGCTCGCGGGATGTGCCCCGTTGAACCGCTCTCTCATTTCTTCCAACTTGATCAAGTTCTACACAAGACCGCCCCAAAGGTCAAGAAATTTATATTATACAACACCTTACACCGCCGTACGGTAACGAAGCGTTAACTTTTTCGGCGCTGCCGGACGACGCAGAGCTGTTTGCCATCTCGCGGTCTTGCACGCACCCAGCCCATGGCAGACAGACCCCGGACAGGCGCAACTCACCCCAGAAAATCCACCGTCCCGCACCATGCGGCGACACCTGCACCTGCGCAGCCGCGAGCCTCATTCTTGGCGGTGGGACAGATTTGGGGGGTGGGACCGGCGGCGCAAGCGAAACACCATCCCTCGCGGCACCCGGATGTCGCAACCGCCCGGAGACAATCAGAGAACGCCGGCCCGCGCGCCCGTTGCCCGGACGATAGCTGGCCAGACCGTCTCGCCCAATCCGCGCCGCGCAGTCACCGACCGGATCAAGGCAAGACCTGCACAGTCCCCCGCCCCGGTTCGGCACGCCTCGTCAATGCGGCGTGACAGGCGTTAGTTGGCCCGCTCCGCCTCGATCGCGCGCCATTTGGCCACGTTGGCGTTATGCTCGGCCAGGGTGACCGCAAAGGCATGGCCCCCGGTGCCGTCCGCCACAAAGAAGATGAACGGCGTGTCATCCGGGTTCAACGCGGCCTCGATGCTGGCGATCCCCGGGTTGGCAATCGGCGTGGGCGGCAGCCCGTCGATCACATAAGTGTTGTACGGGGTCCGCGCCCGCAGCTCGCTTTGCCGTAGACCGCGCCCCAGCACACCCTGCCCGTTGGTGACCCCGTAGATCACCGTCGGGTCGGTCTGCAACCGCATGCCCTGTTCCAGCCGGTTCACGAAGACAGAGGCGACCTGCCGCCGCTCCTCGGGCACGCCGGTCTCTTTCTCGACAATCGAAGCTAGGATCAGCGCCTCTTCCGGCGTGTTAAGCGGCAGGTCCGGCGCCCGGTTCCGCCACGCTTCGTCAATACGGGCAAGTTGGCGGTCGCGCATCATTTCCAGCAGCACGTTGCGGTCGTCGCCCGTGGCGATCTCATAGCTGTCGGGGGCCAGATAGCCCTCTGGCGGAATCTCCGGCACGGTGCCGGTCATCACGTCCACTTCCTTTAGCCCCTCGACCACCTGCCAACTGGTCACCCCCTCGGCGACCACCACCCGGAACCGCGTGCCGGATGCATCGCGGAACTGCGCATACAGCGCCTCTTCCTGGGCGACGTCTTCCTGGGTTGGATCAAAGCTGACCAATTCCACAAAGCGGTTCGTCGTCGGATCCAGCTCGCGCACCTGGATGACCTCGCGCGTCACGCCGATCCGGTAGACGACCTCGGTGCCGCAGGTGTTGCGCCCGGTGGAGGTGATCGCCGCCACGATCTCTTCCATAGAGGCGCCTTCGGAGATCAGGAAGTTCCCCGCTTTCAGCGCCGCCGACCGGTCGGAATAATCCGCCCCGATCCGCAGGATCCGCGGGTTCGCAACCGCGCCCTGCTCCGCCAGATCCTCGGCCACGCTGGCCATGCTGGCGCCGCGCTTGACCTGCAGGCAGATCGGGTCAACCAGCGGCCCCTCGGCGGTGTATTGGGATTTGCCCCAACCGATCATCCCCGCCAGGCCGATCATCAGGACGATCAGCAGGGTCAGACCATTGGACGCAATCGATCGCCACATCAGCCAACCTGCCCAAGGATCAGCGAAGCATTGGTTCCGCCGAAGCCGAACGAGTTCGACAGCACCACCTTCACCTCACGTTCCCGCTTGGCATTGGGCGCCAGATCCAGCCGCGTTTCCACCGCCGGATTGTCCAGATTGATCGTCGGCGGCGCCACCTGATCGCGGATCGCGAGGATCGAGAAGATCGCCTCGATCGCGCCGGCGGCGCCCAGCAGATGCCCAGTGGAGGATTTGGTCGACGACATCGTCGCCTCGCCCGCCTTGTCACCCAGCAGACGTTCGACCGCGCCCAGTTCGATGGAATCGGCCATGGTCGAGGTGCCGTGGGCGTTGATATAGTCGATGGCCTCGGGCGCCAGCCCGGCCCGCTTCAACGCGGCCTGCATCGACCGATAGCCGCCGTCGCCATCCTCGGACGGGGCGGTGATGTGATAGGCATCGCCCGACAGACCATAGCCCAGAACCTCGGCATAGATCTTGGCGCCTCGCTTGACCGCGTGGTCCATGTCTTCCAGCACGATCATCCCGGCGCCCTCACCCATGACGAACCCGTCCCGATCCGCATCATAGGGGCGCGACGCACGGCGCGGATCGTCGCCATATTTGGTAGACAGCGCCTTGCAGGCGTTGAACCCGG
>CAYGRI010000359.1:0-5388 GCA_964352155.1 uncultured Maritimibacter sp.
CCGCAATTCCCGTCCCACCGTTTCCGTTCTACGCCTGAACGGCATGATCGCCGCGCATGTTTCGTGATGCCTGCGGCGGGGTGCCGCCCGAAATAACCCCGCCGCACGCGCTGCGCATGGCGGGCGCGGGTCAGGTCTTGATGCGCCAGCCGGTCTTGAAGATGCGCCAGACGACCAGCAGGCACAGCCCGGTGAAGCCGAGGATCGCCAGCAGCGACCAGCCAAGGGCGACGTCGGCGATGCCGAAGAACGACCACCGAAACCCTGAGACGAGGTAGACAACCGGGTTGAACAGGGTCACCGTCTGCCACCCCTCCGGCAACATCGAGACCGAGTAAAAGGCCCCGCCAAGGAACACCAGCGGGGTGATGATCAGCAGGGGAACCAGTTGCAATTGCTCAAAATTCCCGGCCCAGATGCCTATGATGAAGCCCATCAGCGAGAAACTGACGCAAGTGAGGACAAGGAACGCCAGCATGGCCAAGGGATGCGCGATCTGGATGTCGACGAACAGGGTTGCCGTGCCCAGGATGATCAGCCCGATGACCAGCGCCTTGCTGGCCGCCGCGCCCACATAGCCCACCACGATCTCAAGAAAGTTCACCGGCGCCGAGAGCAATTCATAGATCGTCCCGATGAATTTTGGAAAGTAGATGCCGAAGCTGGCATTGGTGATCGATTGCGTGATCACCGTCAGCATGATCAGGCCGGGCACGATAAAGGCGCCATAGCTGACCCCCTCGACCTGGTCGATCCGGCTGCCGATGGCCGAGCCGAAGACGACGAAATACAACGAGGTCGACACCACGGGCGAGATGATGGATTGCCAGATCGACCGCCAGGTCCGCGACATTTCAAAGCGGTAGATCGCCAGGATGGCTTGCCAGTTCATGCGACGTCCTTTCCGACCAGATCGACAAAGATATCTTCCAGGCTAGATTGCCGGGTCTGCACATCGCGCAGCACCAGCCCGGCGGCGGACAAGGCGGACAGCAGCGAGGCGATCCCGGTGCGGTTGGCCTGGGTGTCGTAGCAATAGACAAGCTGGTGCGGGTCGTCGGTGCGGCGCAGATCATAGGCTGACAGGCTGGCGGGTATCTCTGCCAGCGGCTGTTGCAGTTCTATCGTCATTTCCTTGCGGCCCATGCGTTTCATAAGCGCCGCTTTTTCTTCGACCAGCAGGATCTCGCCGCGCGAAATCACGGCGATGCGGTCGGACATCTCTTCGGCCTCTTCGATGTAGTGGGTGGTCAGGATGATCGTCACGCCCTGTCGCTTCAGCTCGCGCACCAGCTCCCACATGTCCTTGCGCAGTTCCACATCGACACCGGCCGAGGGCTCGTCAAGGAACAGCACGCGCGGTTCGTGGCTCAGCGCCTTGGCGATCAGCACCCGCCGCTTCATGCCGCCGGACAGGGTTGTGTTGCGGGTGGCCCGTTTGTCCCACAGCGACAGCTTACGCAGGATGTCCTCAAGCAGGGCATCATTGCGCCGCAACCCGAACAGCCCACGCGACAGGCGCAAAGAGTTCATCACCGTCTCGAAGGGTTCCAGCGCGATCTCCTGCGGGACCAGACCGATCAGTTTTCGCGCCGCGCGAAAATCGTCGACCACGTCATGCCCGCCGACCGTGACGCGGCCCCCGCTCATGGTAGAGATCCCGCAGATGATCGAGATCAGCGTTGTCTTGCCCGCCCCGTTGGGACCCAGCAAGGCGAGGATTTCCCCCTCTTCAATGTCAAGGCTGGCGCCTTTCAGCGCCTCGCCCCCGCCCGCATAGGTCTTGCGGACACCCTGTATCGAGATCATCGCCATCGCGCGGCCCCCTTTTGGATTTCGGGGGGACACTAGCGCCCATGCGGCTGGTCGCAACGCCAAACCGGCGTTGGATGCAGAGACGCCGGCGGTCCGGCGCCGAGCGGCTACATCGCCAGCAACACATTCACCTCATAGGGCTGCAACATGACCCGCGCCTGCGGGCCATAGCGATCCGCACCGCGTTCCAACTGCGGGAACAGCTTGTACAGCTCGTCCCGCTTGGCCTTTTCCAGCGCGTCGATCCCACCCAGCGCGGGGTGAAAGCTCTCGGTCTCGGCGCCGTTGCAATAGACGATCTCGTGCTGGTCGAACATGAAGTGGTAATAGGTCGCCTCGGTCGCGCCATGGTCAATGCAGATGGTGCCGTCGTTCAGCAGCGCGCGGGCAGGGGCCAGCATTTCCGCCTCGCCATACACCAGGTCACAGCGCCAATCGTCCAGCAAGACGCAATGCTCTGGCGACACGAGCAGGTCGCGGTTTGGCGTGTTGTGGCCCAGCGCCCCGGCACGGATCCGGATCGGGCGCAGCGACGGGTCCGCCCGCAAGGCCGCCGCATCCAGCGTGCGCGCCGCGATCCAGCGGATCGGCTGCAACCCGTGGTCCTTCGTGCGCACAAGGTCGCCTGCCTGCAGCGCCTCGACGGGCGTCTGACCATGCTCTGTCGCGACCAGGGTGCCTTCTGTGATCGGACGGCATCCGGTGCCGGAAGCATGCGCGGGCGGGCTGATGTGCGTCATCTGGGCCTCCTGAGTTGTTGTTCGTTGTGCGCAGATAATGTGCCCAAGCGGGTGAAAACCCGGCCTGAATGTGGCGGGAACCGGGACCAACCCTTCGAATTCGAGCGATCTCGTTGCCATATTTGGCCGAATCCTGCCGCCCGGCCCGCATTCTCCGCGCTGACACGACAATGCCGCCATTCCGCCGCACCCCTGCCAAAGCGCGCCGCAAGGGTGCAGAGAAAGCCAGGAGTCGGACCATGAAAGACAGCATCGATGGCGGCCGGCGGGTGCGACCGGCCAAGTACAATTTCATCGTGGGGCTGCCCCGGTCGGGGTCGACCATGCTGGCGGCGCTGCTGAACCAGAACCCGACCTTTTACGCCAGCGGCACCAGCGCGGCCCAGATCATCTTTCAGTTGCTCTATACCCAGTTTTCCGGCCTGTCCGAGCTGGCGGCGCTGCTGGATGACGATCAGCGCCGCGAAGTGCTGCATGCAGTGGTCGATGCGGTGCACCACAAGCGGGGCGAGCGGCATGTGGTCTTTGACACCAACCGCCGCTGGCTGCTGCGCACGGAACAATTGGTCGCGCTTTATCCCCTATGCCGCTTTATCGTGACCGTGCGGGACCCGGCCAAGGTGGTGTCGTCGCTGGAAAAGTCCCGCCGGGCACTGACTTTTCGCCAGTCCAAGCTGTTTGACGCCGATTCCACGCTGGCCCAGCGCGTTTCCCGCCTGATGTCGGACGATGGCATTGTCGGCGGCGCGCTGAACCTGGTGCAGGACGCCCTGTCGGGGCCGCTGTCGGAACGGATGCTGGTGGTGGATTACGACCGCCTGCTGGACAAGCCCGCCGAGACGATGGCGCTGATCTACAAATTCCTGCGCGAACCGGCGTTCGAGCATGACTTCCAGAATTTCTCGTTCGAATTGCCGCGGCTTGACGCCTTCCTGAACACGCCGGGTCTGCATGCGATCCAGGGGCCGTTGCGGCCCGCCACAAAAGAGATGCTGCTGCCGCCCGCCATGGCCAGCAAGCTGAGCGAGCGGGCCGTGTGGAAAGAGGCTTTGGGCAGCGACGCGACGATGCTTCTGCCTGCCTGAAGGGACTACATTCCCATCCAGCGGTTCGGGGCGCGCAGTTCGGGCGCCTTGCTGCTGGCGATGGCCCAGGCCATCTTGAACTTGCGACGCGTCAGCTTGGTGCCCACCCGGGTGCGGGCGAGTTCGCGGGTGACCAATTCCTTGGCCTCGACCATGGCGAGGATCTGCTTGGCGCCGCTGAGCAGCGCCTCATCCTCGCTGGCGTCGTCGCCGACCTCTTCGGGCAGGTAGCCCAGCGAGGATTGAAAGCTGTTGATCGGCACCACGATGGGCAGGTTCAGGAAGGCGCCGTAGCGCATCCGCCGCGTGGCCGCGTCGGCCGGGGCGCCGGTGTCGTCGGGCATATCCGACGACCCGACATTGCCCACCAGCAAATCCACATGTTCGTTGCGCAGAGCGGTCGGGTCGGCCCAGGCCACCAGATCCCGCGATGCCTCGACCGCAGAGCCGTCGGGCGCGGTGACGCCGAGCTTGGTGGCGCCCTCCAGCATCTCCCAGACAGAGACGGCGAGGACAGAGCGCAGGCTGCCGTGCCCCTTGCCAATCTTTCCCGTCGCCTGCAGCGCCTGCAACTTGCGAAAGACTTCCGAGGTGACAGCGGACAGCGGGATCCAGCCTTCTTCGTAGAACATCGCGGTGCCTCCGTGGTTGGTCCCTTCCTTGGCGCAAAACCCGCGCGAGTGCCAGATTTTCGTTGTGAAACCTGTAACGAAGCGTCGCGCGCAGGGTGTCAGGCGATGACGGCCGATTGCAGATCAAAGATCGGCAGCAGGATCGCCAGCACGATGGTCAGCACGAAGGCGCCCACGATCATCATCAGCACCGGGTCGAGGATCGCGGCGATGCGTTTGCGGTCGTTGATCAGCCAGGTTTCCACCAGCGCCGCCGCGCGGTCCGCCATCGGCGCCAGCCGGGCCGATTCCTCGCCCACCCGGATCAGTTGCAGCGCCACCGGCGGCAACACCGTTAACCGCCGCACCGCCGCGCCCAGGCTTTCGCCCTGCCGGACAGCGGTGGCGATGGCCTCGGCCTCGGCCCGGTGGGTGGATACGCCGATCACCTCCGCCGCGCTGGTGGCGGCGATCAGCGCGGTCTGGCGGCTCCCCAGCACCAGCGCCAGCGTCCGCAGATATTGCGCCGCAATGGCCAACCGCCGCAGGCGCCCGAACAGGGGCAGCCGCAGATAGATTCGCTCCATCCCGTCGCGCAGGCGCGGGGTGGCCAGGGCGGCCAGGAACAGAACCACCGCCAGCCCCAGCCCGGCCACCAGAACGACCCACCAGGCCTGGACCCAATCCGACACCGCCAACACGATCTCGGTGATGCGGGGCAGGGGCTGGCCTGTCACCTCGAACATCCCCACGACTTCGGGGGCGACGCTGGTGACAAGGATGGCGCAGACCACCAGCGACACTGCCGCAACAAAGGCGGGATAGACCAGCGCGGTGGCGATCTCGGCCCGGTTGGCGCCCTGAGCCTCCAGATAATCGGCTAGCCCGGCGAACACCGCCGCCAGATCGCCAGAGCGTTCCGCCGCCCGCAGGGACGAGGCGTAATAGGGTGGAAAGCCCGCCCGGCTGCGGACAATCGCGTCCGACAGAGGGTAGCCTTCGAGCGTGGCGGCCTTCAGGCTGGCGGCAAAGGCCTGCATGGCGCGTGACCCCTGGCTTTCGATCACCGCGTCCAAGGCCGCTTCCATCGGCAAATCCGCCGCCATCAGCACCGCCATCTGACGCGAGAACACCGTC
>CAYGRI010000360.1:0-5328 GCA_964352155.1 uncultured Maritimibacter sp.
CCCCTGACATGCATCAACGCGGACCAGGGCAATGCGCCTGCACCGGCGGAACACGGATCACTCCGCCAATGACCAGTTCATCGCTTTGGAGTTTTCGCGAAAGGCAAAGCGTTCGAGGTGGGTGTCGATGATCGCCTGCGCCCTGGGCCGGTCGTCGAGGTCGTTCAGATCTATCGACACCCGCAGCTCTTTCGCATTGGCCGTCATCTGCGCGGGGCCGACGGGCAGCGCGGCCTGACCCGCGCTCTCGTCATATTCCACCTCAACCTTATGGGCGAAATGTTTGCAAAGCTGCTGAAGGTATTTCGATGCGCTTGAGGTGGCAAAGTGACCTACGATACGTGGCATGGGCTTATTCCCGACAATAACGCTCAGTTACTCTGGACTCTCCTATTTTAACACAATAATCAACCGCCAATTCGCGAAGCCATCCCTCTGCGGTCAGCCACGCACAACCAGAAGGGAACAGAAAATGCTTCGCACGACACTCTTTGCCTGCGCTCTGGCCGCCGCCAGCCCGGCCGTCGCAGAGACCATCACCGTCGAAACCTATACCGGCCCCGCCGAGGTCACGACCAATCCGGCCAGGATCGCTGTGTTCGATATTGCCGCGCTCGACACGCTCGACGCGCTTGGCGTGGATGTCTCGGGCGTCGTTGCACCGTTGTTCGTGGAGTATGTCGCGGATACCGCGGCGCGGGCAGAGCGTGTCGGCACCCTGTTCGAGCCTGACTTTGAGGCCATCGCCGCCGGGCAATACGACCTTTTGGTTGCGGGCGGCCGGTCGGCGCGGGTTGTCCCGGAGCTTGCGCGGATTGCGCCCACCCTCGATATGACCGTGTGGGAAGACACCGTCGGTCAGGGCCTCGACCGGCTCGCCGCCTATGGCGAGATCTTTGGCAAGCAGGCAGAGGCCGCCGCCCTTCGCGCAGAGTTTGACGTGGCGCTTGCGGCCGCGAAAGAGGCCGTCGACGGCCAGGGCGGCGCGCTTATCGTGCTGACCAACGGGCCGACCGTGTCGGCCTATGGCGCCTCCGGTCGGTTCGGCTGGCTGCACAAAGCGCTGGACCTGCCGGAAGCCGTCCAAGCGGTGGAGCAAACCACCCATGGCGAGGCGATCAGCTTTGAATTCATTCGCGACGCAAACCCGGATATTCTGATTGTCGTGGATCGGGCCGCGGCCATCGGGTCAGAGGTCGAGGCCGCCGCCGCGAAGCTGGACAACGCCCTTGTGCGCGAAACCGCGGCCTGGCAATCGGGCAGGGTGATCTACCTTGACCCGGCGCCGCTTTACATCGCGGGCGGCGGCATCCAGTCGATGATTGGCACGCTGGAGGAAATCGCCGCGGCCTTCTCGGGCAGCTAATTGACCCCGAAGTTCCTCTTTTGGGCGGGCCTTGCCGGGCTCGCCCTCTTGTCGGTCCTGTCCCTGTTCGTGGGGGTGATCGACCTGTCGCTGCGCGATCTCTGGAGCGACCCGGAGGCGTTTGAATTGCTGGTCATCAGCCGGGTTCCAAGAACCGCCGCGGCGCTGATCGCGGGGGCGACGCTGGCGATCGCGGGGGCCATCATGCAGATGCTGGTGCGCAACCGCTTCGTGGAACCGATGACAGCGGGAACGGGGCAAGGTGCGGCGCTGGGGATCTTGCTGGTGACGCTGTTTCTGCCGGGCGCCGCAATTCTGACGAAGATGATCGTCGCGTCGCTTGTCGCCCTGGGAACGAGCCTTGGGTTCCTGGCCGTCGTGCGACAGCTGCCCGCGACCCAGCCGTTGCTGGTGCCATTGGTCGGGCTGATCTACGGCGGCATTCTGGGGGCGGGCGTGACCTTTGTGGCCTATCAGGCCGACCTGCTTCAATACATCGGCGTCTGGCTGAACGGAGAGTTTTCCGGCATCCTGCAGGGCCGCTACGAGCTGCTTTGGATCGCCGCTGCGGCCGGTGCCTTGACCTATCTTGCCGCCGATCAGTTTGCGATTGTCGGACTGGGGCGCACGACATCGGTCAATCTGGGGCTGAACCACGGGCAGGTCGTGCTGATCGGATTGATCGCCATCTCGCTCGTCTCGGCCTTGACGGTGACCACTGTCGGGATGATCCCCTTCGTGGGCCTTGTGGTGCCAAACATCGTCTCGCGCCTTGCCGGAGACAACTTGCGCGCGACCCTGCCCATCGTCGCGGTCACCGGCGCGGGGCTGACGCTGGCATCGGATATTCTGGGGCGGATCCTGCGCGCGCCTTTCGAGATCCCGGTCGGGACCGTTTTTGGCGTGATCGGCGCGATCCTGTTTCTGTGGCTGCTTTACCGAAAGCCACGTCATGGCTAGGCGTGTGTGGCTTTTGGCAGCGCTTTTGGGGCTGTGCTGTGGTTTGTACATGGTCTGGGGCGCGCGCGCCCCATGGAGCTTTGTGCTTCCCTTCCGGGGCACAAAGCTGGCGGCCCTTTTGCTGGTGGGCCTTTGCGTTTCCACGGCAACGCTGATGTTTCAGACCATCACGCAGAACCGTATCCTGACCCCGTCGATCATGGGGTTCGATGCGCTCTACGTCTTCCTGTTGACCTCTGCGGTATTCGTCCTGGGGGGCATGACCTTTGTCCTGGTCCCGCCACAGGTCACCTTTCTGGTCGCGGCCACCGCGCTTACCTTTGCGGCGCTGCTGCTTTTCGGCACCCTGCTGACAACCGCCCAGTCGGACCTACTGCGCATGATTCTGACCGGGATCATTTTTGGCGCCCTGTTCCGGTCATTGACCTCTTTCTTGCAGCGGATGATCGACCCCAACGAGTTTGCGGTGATCCAGGTCGCCTCTTTCGCGCGGTTCACGCAGATCGAAACCGACCTGCTGGCCCTGTCCAGCCTGATCACAGCCGCCGTGCTTGCCCGCGCCTGGGGGCTGCGGCATCGCCTCGATGTGCTTTGCCTTGGCCGGGGAACCGCCATCACGCTGGGGGAACCCCCGCGCCGGCTGGAGCTTGAGGCCCTGATCCTGATCGCGATCCTGGTCTCGATCTCGACCGCGCTGGTGGGTCCGGTCGCGTTCCTTGGGCTTTTGGTGGTCAGCCTGGCCCGGCTGATCACACCGACAGAGACGCATCGCTACCTGTTCCCGTCGGCGGCCTTGGTCGCGGGGATCACCCTGGTCGGAGGACAATTGCTGATGGAGCGGGCCTTTCGCCTGACAACGCCACTGTCGGTCGTGATTGATCTGATTGGCGGGCTCGTCTTTCTGGTCTTGCTGTTGAAGGGGCTTCGAAGATGATCAAGATTGCAGATCTGTCGCACCGGATCGGCGGCCAACCCATCCTGTCGGACATTGCCACGCAGGTGCCCCGCGACGGGATCACGGCCCTGATCGGCCCCAATGGGGCGGGCAAATCCACCCTTCTGTCGCTGATCGCCCGGCTTGTCCGCATCCAGTCAGGCACCATCCATGTCGACGATCTTCAGATTGGCCAATGCTCCGACCGTGCCTTGGCGCGGCATCTATCGATCCTGCCGCAAATGCCGGACCAACCGCTAAGGCTGACCGTGCGCGAACTGGTGAATTTTGGCCGCTACCCCTATCACGGCGGGCGCCCCGGCCCCGAAGATCTCGCGAACGTCGAAAAGGCACTCTTTGTGCTCGGCATTGGTGATCTGGCCAACCGGCCGCTCGACACCTTGTCTGGCGGACAACGCCAACGCGCTCAGATCGCAATGATCTTCGCCCAGGACACCGCCTATATGCTTCTGGACGAACCGCTCAACAACCTGGATCTGGCCGGAAGCAGAACGCTGATGCAAATTCTAAGGGGGCTGAGCGACGAGCATGGCAAGACCATCCTTATCGTTGTGCATGACATCAACATCGCCGCGCGCTACGCAGACCGGATCATCGCAATGAAACGCGGTCGCATCGTGCGGGAGGGCGCGCCTGTCGATGTGATTGACGCCGCGCTGATACGCGATGTCTTCGACACCGACGCAGAGCTGCTGGATGCCGGTGGCAGCCGGGTTGTGTTGGTCTAGAACGCCAATCGCCCATGGTCGGCAGACCCCGGACCGCCCTGGCTGGTGGCGCGGGCGGGCGAAAGGGGGGCGGGTGCCCTTGTTCTTTTGTTGTGCCTCATACAAATGGCAGTTTGCGGCGTCCGCGAGATCGGTCGCGACCGGCAGCGAAATGCGGCTATGACAGAGCCATGCGCCCCGCAGCCGTCACGTCCTGCGCCACCACCGGGCCGGAGTACGATCTTGGAGAGATGAGGCCGGCGCCCGGACCGGGGCGCCAAGCCAAGTCAGGCGACCGCGGGTGCCGGATGCGCCTCGGACGGACGCATGTCCAGCGCGATCACCCCCTGGCGGCGGCGGGTCTCGACCGCTTCATGGGCGCGTGCGATCTGTGCCAGTGGAAAGCTCTGCTCGATCACCGGGGCCAGCTTGCCGGCCTCGGCCAGCTCCGCCAGGCGCAACAGCTGCGCCGCATCCGGTTCGGACACGCCGAAGCGCACCGCATGCCCATGGCGCCGCCACGGGACCAGCATCTGCCACGCCTCGCGCCAGGCGCCCTCGCTCGTCAGATAGCGCCCACCGGACCGCAAAAGCCCGCGCGCCCGGCCGAAATCGAGATGCCCGATCGTGTCGAACACCGCATCAAAGCGCGCGCCCTCGGCGGTGACGTCCTGGCGTGTGTAGTCGATCACCGCCTCCGCGCCGAGGCCGCGCACGAAATCGGCATTCCCGGGCGAGGTCAGCGCGGTGACATGCGCGCCCAGCGCCCGCGCGATCTGGATGCCGACATGGCCGACCGCGCCCGAAGCGCCGGTGATCAGCACCCGCTCGCCCGCCCGAACTTGGCCCAGATGGCGCAGGAAGTGATCGGCGGTGGCGGAGCCGAAGGGCAGCGCGGCGGCCTGGGCATGGGTCAGGCGGAGCGGCTTGGCGGCGATGGCGGCGGTCTCGGGCACGGCGATATACTCCGCATGCCCGCCCCGGTTCAGCGCGCCAAAGACCGGTTCGCCAACCGCGAACCGCGCCGCGCCGTCGCCGGTGGCGGCCACAACACCCGAAAAGGTCACGCCGGGCACGATATGGCGGGGGCGGAACAGGCCCGACACCAGCCGCCCGATCAGGCGCAGGCCCCGGGGATAGGCCGCGCCGCGCAGGCGCCAGTCGCCCGTGGTGACGGTAGAGGCATGGATGCGCACCAGCACCTCGCCCTTGCCGGGGCGCGGGACCGGCATGGTTTCCAGCGCCAGCACCTCCGGCCCGCCATAGCGGCGGGCGGTGGCGGCGGTCATGGTCTTGAGAAGGGGCTGGGACAGGCTGGGGGCCAGGCTGGGGGACAGGCT
>CAYGRI010000361.1:0-5322 GCA_964352155.1 uncultured Maritimibacter sp.
GCGCGGCCGCCTTCCCGGTAGCGCTGAAACAGCAGGGCAACTGCGAAGACCACGAACATCGCGGCGACCGTCATGGTGAGCACACCGCCATAGCGGATAATGGCTCCCATGTTGAACCAGGCCGGGAACCCGATGATCTGTGAGCCGTTCGTGATCATGCTCGCCAATCCGCGCGCAATCGACATCATGGCCAGCGTCGCGATGAAAGGTGGCACTTTGAACTCGGTTATCAGCAAGCCCGATATCAGGCCGGCGACTGCTGCTGCAGCAATTGCAGCCGGTATCGCCACCCCCATGGGCAGTCCCGCTTCGACGTTCAGGAAGCCAAGAACCATCATGGCCAGAGCCAGAACCGATCCGACCGACAGGTCGATCCCGCCCAGCAGAATGACGAACGTCATGCCAACTGCAATGATCCCGATGACGGTGACCTGATCCAGAATGTTGAGGAAGTTGCGGATCGAAAAGAATGAATCGGTCGCGACTGTCAGAAAGGCGCACAGCAGGATCAACCCGATCAGCGGCCCCGTCGCGCCACCCAGAGAAAGGAAATCCGCGAGCTTTCGCCCACTTTGCGAAGTGACACTCGGTTCTGACATTCAATCCCCCCAAGTGCATATTTATGCACAGTTGATGAAAAATCCTAGCCGCCGAAATCCGCCCCTGTCAACAGTAAAAGCCCGTCCATACATACAATCCTTTTCTTGACGCAGCACACCAATGTATGTTTACCTACTACGGAATAATTATGCATAGAGTGCAAAGATGACACCAGAAGACCTACGCAAACTGGCAAACAAGATACGACGACGCGACCTTCAGGCTGTTTTCGAGGCGGGTGCGGGACATATCGGTGGTGAGATGTCTGTGGCCGACATACTTACTGCGCTCTATTTCAAGATCATGCATGTGGAACCGCAGAATCCAAAGGCCCCTCAGCGGGATCGTCTGGTTCTGAGCAAGGGCCATACTGCTCTGGCTCTCTACGTTGTATTGGCCGAGAGGGGGTTCATTCCACCCGAAGAAATCTCGACTTTCCTTCAGCACAAATCCCGTCTCAACGGGCATCCCAACTGCGTCAAGGTGCCGGGCGTCGAAACCAATACCGGCCCTCTGGGGCACGGACTGCCAGTCGGCGTGGGCATGGCGAAGGCGGCGCAGTTGAATGGTGAACGCTGGCGCACATTCGTTATCACCGGCGATGGCGAGATGCAGGAAGGCTCCAACTGGGAAGCCATCATGGCCGCAGCTCAGTTCAAGCTCGACAATCTGACGCTTATTATTGATCACAACCGTCTTCAGCAGGGCGCGCGGCTGGCTGACACCAACAACCTTGCCCCGCTGGCCCCAAAGCTCGAAGCTTTTGGTTGGGCTGTGGAAGAGATTGACGGCCACGACATGGATCAGATCTGCGCGGCTCTTGCGGCCGATACCATCAGGGAGGGGAAGCCGAAGTGTATCGTGGCCCACACCAACAAGGGCCAAGGCATTTCCTTCATGTCCGACAACGTCGCATGGCACCACAAGGTGCCCAACGCAGAACAATTCAAGCAGGCCATGGCTGAACTTGAGGCGGCCGAACTTGAGGGAGCAATGGAATGAGCAACCCGTTCGAAGGCGTAAAACTGCACGACTGCAGGGATGCCTTTACCTCGGTTCTTGAAGCTCTTGGCGGAGAAAACACCGACATCGTCGCGGTGTGCAACGATTCGGTCGGGTCTTCAAAGCTGGGTGGTTTCCAAGCCCAATTCCCCGAACGTCTGATCAATGTTGGCATTGCAGAACAGAACATGGTCGGCGTCGGGGCCGGTCTGGCAAATGGCGGCAAGATCCCGTTTGTCTGTGCGGCATCGCCGTTCCTGACAGGGCGGGCGCTGGAACAGATCAAGGCCGACGTTGCTTATTCAGAAACCAATGTGAAACTGGTCGGCATCTCCTCCGGCATGGCCTATGGCGAGCTTGGAGCGACCCACCACTCGATCGAGGACTTCGCGTGGATCCGCGCGTTGCCGAATGTGCCCGTTGTGGCCCCCGCGGACCGGAATGAGACCGCGGCCGTCATCAAGTGGGCCGCCGCCTACAAAGGCGGTTGCTTCCTGCGCCTGAGTCGTGTCGGGGTTCCGGACCTGCTGCCAGAGGGTCATGTTTTTGAGCTGGGCAAGGCCAATCTGCTACGTGACGGCGGTGATCTGACGATCATTGCCAATGGCGTCCTAACCCACCGGGCTCTGATCGCAGCGGCTTTGCTTGAGCAGGGCGGGGTCAACGCTCGTGTGCTGAACATGGCCAGCGTCCGGCCGATTGACGCAGACGCCATCGTGAGCGCCGCGCAGGAGACTGGAGCGATTCTGACCTGCGAGGAGCACACTACCTTTGGCGGCCTTGGCAGCGCCGTGGCCGAAGTGGTTGTCGATCGGGCGCCAGTCCCAATGACGCGTTTGGGCGTGCCCGGCGTCTTTGCCCACACAGCATCGGCGAATGTCCTGCTTGATGATTTCGGCATGTCGCCCGAAGCCATCGCCGACAGCGCCAGCGCATTGATCAAGCGGAAGGAATGATAGCATGTCGCGGCGCGCCATTCTTGCAGTTGACGAAGGGACGACGAACGCAAAGGCCATCCTCGTCTCGCAAGATGGCGAGATCATCGCCAGTGGCGCGGCACCCGTTCCCATCGAACACCCGCAGTCAGGTTGGGTCCAACAGGACGCGAGCAAGATTTGGGAAGCAATGCAAGCCGCCATGTCTGCCTGTCTTGCCGCGGCGCCAGATACTGACATCGTCGCTTTGGGGATTTCGAACCAGCGCGAGTCTGTCCTGATTTGGGACCGCCAGACCGGAGCGCCGCTCGGCCCGGTCATCACATGGCAATGTCGCCGCACGGCCGAGGCTTGCAATGCGCTGAAAGAGGCAGGGCACGAGGCTGAGGTCATTGCTCGTACCGGCCTGCCGCTTGATCCGCTGTTTCCGCCGACCAAAGTGGCGTGGCTCTTGGAACACCACGGAAAGGCCGCGGCTGATATCTGCATCGGTACCGTCGACAGCTGGCTGATCTGGCAACTCTCTGGCGGCCGGGTCCATGCGACTGACCGATCGAATGCCGCGCGGACGCAGCTCTTCAATCTTGCCGAAAGCTGCTGGGACGAGCGCCTTTGCGGGCTCTTTGGAATCGACCCATCGATGCTACCCGAAGTGCGTGACAGTTCTCATGTGTTCGCCGAAGCGAAAAACGTCCATGCTGTTCCCGACGGTGTGCCCATTGCCTCCGCCATTGGCGATTCCCATGCCGCGCTGTTTGGTCACGGGGCATTCGGCCCAGGCGACGGAAAGATCACCTTCGGCACCGGGTCATCGGTGATGACGACACTCACAGATTTCATCCCGCCGCCGCCCGGAATCACCACCACTATTGCCTGGTCGATATGCGGGAAATCTACCTATGCCTTCGAGGGCAATATCCTCGTCAGCGCGTCGATCCTGCCGTGGACAGCGGCACTGCTGGGTCTTGCGGACGTGGAAAGCTTGCTGGATCTCGCGCAGACCGTCCCCGACACAAACGGGGTCGCCCTCGTGCCCGCCCATGTGGGCCTTGGCTCGCCTCATTGGAATTCCGAGGCCCGCGGATTGATCACGGGCCTCTCGTTTGGATCGGCTCCGGCCCATATCGCCCGCGCCGCCGCTGAGAGCATCGCGCTGCAGGTGCACGACATTTTTGCGATCATGGCGGAAGCGGCCAAAGGCATCGGGCGACTTTCCGTCGATGGTGGCCCCAGCCAAAACACGTTCCTGATGCAAATGGTGGCAGACTATCTGGACTATGGTATTACCCCATGCCGAAACGCCGAAGTCTCGGCCCTAGGAGCGGCCCACCTTGCCGGACTCGCCACCGGGTTTTGGCAAGACCTCGAAGAGGTAGGTCGTCTTGCACACCATGGCCCGGAAATCCTTCCAGCGCTGGCCACGAGTGCTCGGCAGAACGGGCTGCATGTATGGAGGAAAGCCGTTGCTCGCACCCTTGCGTCGATATAGTGAATAAATATTCAGAAACCAGGCAAACCAGGAAACCCGATGGCCCGTGTAAATGAACTTCGTCTGATCGCGCGTGTGGCGCAGATGTATCACGTCGAAGGTCAGCGGCAGGGGGACATCGCACAGCATCTGCGTATTTCTCAGGCCACAGTTTCGCGCATGCTCAAGAAAGCGCAGGCCGAAGAGATCGTCCGCACAACCGTCGTTTCGCCGTCCGGCACATTTGCAGACCTCGAAACCGGACTACGGCAGCAGTTCGGCCTGTCCGAGGCCATCGTCGTCGAATGCACGGAAGACCGGGACGGCGCGATCATGGCCCGGATCGGCGAGGCAGCGGCCCATTTTGTCGAAGCGACCCTTCAGACTGACGAGATCATCGGCGTATCAAGCTGGTCCGAGACCATCTTCCAGTTGGTTCAGAACATCCATCCAATGAAATCAGGCAAGGCCAAATATGTTGTGCAGATGCTTGGAGGCATGGGCAATCCGACTGTACAGATGCACGCGAACCAATTGGTGACGAGACTGGCAAAGCTGACTGGTGCAGAGCCTCACGTACTCAGCGCGCCGGGCGTCGCGCAGTCGCGCGAAGCCAAGCTGGTTCTGCTGGGCGACACCTTTGTACGCGAAACGATGGATCTTTTCTCGCGGATTACGCTCGCGATTGTCGGCATCGGCGCTGTCGAACCCTCAGGCATGCTGGCGCGAAGCGGCAATGTCTTCTCGCCCCGCGAGCTAGCCGATCTGACGGCGTCGGGCGCAGTCGGCGACATGAGCCTGCGCTTCTTTGACGCCGAAGGGACCTATGTGAAGAGTTCGCTTGATGACAGGGTGATCGGCACCACGCTGGAGGAGTTGGGTGCGGTGGACAGGGTGATGGCGTTGGCGGGCGGAAAGGCCAAGACCGAAGCGATCAGAGGAGCGCTGAAGACGGGCATCATCGACCTTTTGATTACCGACAAGTTCACCGCTGAGCGCCTGGTCAGCCCCAATCCTACCGCACCGCCCACAACCTGAACAACTAGGCCGCGGCCTGCGCCACGTTGCTCTGGCTCCGATGCAGGGCCGCCACATCGATCGCTGCCTCGGCGGCTTCACGCCCCTTCTTTACAAAATGCTTGTGGGAGAAGGTCTGATGCTCCTGCGTCGGCTGGAAATGATGTGGGGTCAAGGAAACCGACAAAACCGGCACGCCTGTTTTCAAACCGGCCTCCATCAATCCGCTGACAACAGCCTGCCCTGTGAATTCAGACGCGAGGTGCAACATCGTCGGCGGATTTGATATCCGCTTGTTGT
>CAYGRI010000362.1:0-5299 GCA_964352155.1 uncultured Maritimibacter sp.
CGCCCATGCGGCGACCCAGGGCTTTGCCCTGCCGGATCGAGAGGTGGAGGCGGTAACCTTCCGGCTGAAGGCCCGCTCTGCCACGTCCAGCCTGCTGCAAAGTGCCGAAGCCGGTTCCGCCAGTGCCCCCCAAGCGATGGAACGGATCTTGCATTTCGATGGGCGCGACTGGCCCGCGCCGGTGCTGGCGCGCGCCGCCTTGGCGCCCGGGGCGCAACAGGACGGACCCGCCGTGATCGAGGAGGCGACCTCCACCACCATCATCCCGCCCGGCTGGGCCTGTCATGTGCTGCTGGACGGAACGCTTGACATGAACCGCGCCGCCAGCGGCCCGGATGCGGCGGAGGATGCGCCATGAGCCAGACGGACGGCCTTGCGACGATCCGGATGGGCGTGATCCACGAACGCCTGCTGGCCGTGGCCGAAGATGTTGGGCAATTGCTGATCCGGGGCGCGTTTTCGTCCAACATCAAAGAGAGGCGCGATTGTTCCACCGCGATCTTCGATGCCTCGGGCCGGCTGGTGGCGCAGGCCGATCACATGCCGATCCATATCGGATCGCTGCTGTGGGGGTTGCGCGCCGTTCTGGAACGATATGACCTGTCGGAGATGGCCGAAGGCGATGCCTTTGTCATGAACGACCCCTATCTGGCGGGCGGCACCCATCTGCCGGACATCTCGGTGCTGACACCGGTGTTCGTCGCGGGGCAGATCACGCATTTCGTCGGCAATATCGCCCATCACGCGGATGTGGGCGGGCCCGTTGCGGGCTCGGTTTCCGGCCAATCGCCGGATATCTTCTGGGAAGGCATCCGCCTGCCCCCGATCCGCATCGCGCGGGGCGGGACCCCGGACCGGGACGTGATCGACCTGATCGCCGCAAACACCCGGGCGCCCACCGAGCGCCGGCTGGATCTGCGGACTCAGATCGGCGCCAATGCCCGCGGGGTGGCCTTGTTGCAGGCGGTGATCTCTGATTGCGGATTGCCCGAGGTGACGGCGGCGGGCGATGCCATTATCGCCCATACCGGCGCCCGCATCCGCGCGGGTCTGAGATCGCTGACGCAAGGCAGCTGGACAGCGACCCGGTATCTGGACGACGACGGCGCGGGCTCTGCCCCCGTCCCGCTGACCGTGACCGCCACCGTCGCGGGCGACCGCCTGATCCTGGATTTCGCGGGCTCCGGCCCCGAGGCGAAGGGGGCCGTGAACCTAAGCGCCTCGTCTTTGGAAGCCACGGTCGCCTACTGCGTCAAGGCGCTGATCGACCCCTATGTCGCGGCGAATGGCGGTTTGCTGGACGCGGTTGAGATCCTGGCGCCCGAGGGCAGCGTCGTGTCGCCGCGCCCCCCGGCGGCGGTGGCGGCGCGGGCGGTCACCAGCAACCGGCTGGCCGGGGCGATTTTCGACGCACTGCGCCCCGCACTGCCACCAGAGCGTCAGATGGCGGCCAGCAACGATTCCACCTCGCTGGTGGTGTTTTCGGGCCAGACTGCGGATGGCACGGGCTTCGTCTATCCCGAATCCATCGGCGGCGGCGCGGGGGCCATGACCGACAGCGACGGCATGGATGCGGTGCATGTCCACACGGTCAACTCGACCAACCTGCCGGTCGAGGTGCTGGAAACCGCCTATCCGCTGCGCTGTACCCGCTATGCGCTGGTCTCTGGCTCGGGCGGCGCGGGGCGACGGACCGGTGGCCTGGGGATCGCGCGCGAGGTGATGGCCCTGACCGATGGCACACAGATGACCCTGCGCTCCGACGGGCATCTGTTCCCGGCGCCCGGGGCAGATGGCGGGCAGGACAGCAGCGTGACACAAGCCATCTTGACCGGGACGGATGGCGCCGAGACAAGGCTCGCCTCGAAATCCTCCCACAGCCTTGCGGCGGGCGAGCGCTTGCTGATCGAGACGCTGGGGGGCGCCGGGTTTGGCCTGCCGCAAGACCGCAGCCCGGCCAACCTGCGCGCCGATCTTCTGCAAGACCGGATCACCTCCGAGACCGCGCGCGAGATCTACGGAACGGTTGCCGTTGATGCAGCGCTTGGCCTCAAGACGGGCGATACCTAGCTAGCCGCCCTGCGCCGCGCGATAGGCGGCCAGCGTGTCGGCATCCGGGGGATAGGTCCCGTCCAACGGGGCGCCGTTCTTCAACCGCTCCAGCAAGAACCGCTCCAACCGCTCCTTTTCCGCGGCTGCCGCGGCGATGTCAGCGGCCATCGCAAAGGGGATCACGGCTACGCCATTCGCATCCCCGACCAGCACATCGCCCGGGCAGATGGTGACGCCCATGCAATCCACCGGTCGTTGCAGGTCGCCCACCAGCCGACGCGCCGGCCCGGGGATCGGCGCCGAGCCCTGGCAGAACACCGGCAGGCCCGTCGCCGCGACATCGGCCACATCCGCGATGCCCGCATCGGTCACGATCGCTGCCACGCCCTTGCCCGCCAGATAGGTCGAGATCAGCTCGCCAAAGAACGAGATGCCGGGATCGGCGCCGCTGTCGGTGACGATCGCCTGGCCGGGGCCCACCTCGCGCATGGCCTGGCGATGCAGGTTCGGCGCAGTGCCCTCGGACACGGCGCGCAGCAGATCCTCGCGCACCGGCAGGGCCCGCATCGTATAGGCCCTGGCCACGAAGCGGGCATTGCCCGGATCCAGCGGCGCCAGACCGGCGAGAAACCCGTTGGTGATCCCTTTCGCCGCCAGGGTTGCCGTGATCGTAGGCACCGGCACCTGCATCAGACACGCTTTCAGCGCGGCGTCGATTTCATGTCCGGCTGTCATCGGGTGATCCCTTTTCCTGGCGTTGGCTTTCAGCGTACCCTCCAACGGGTGCGGCGGGAATGCAATTGGCCCTTTGAAGGGATACCTCATGGAACTGAAGGACAAGCGCGCGCTGGTCACCGGGGCGGGCAGCGACGGAATCGGCCGGGCGGTGGCGCGGGCGCTGGCATCGGCGGGGGCCCGGGTGGCGATCCACCATCTGGGACAGTCCGACGGTGCTGCGACCCTGGCACGGGACCTCGGACCGGGCGCGCCGGTGCTCGAGGGGGACTTTGCCGACCCCCAGGCCACCCGCCAGGTCGTTCAGGACGCCGCCGCCGCGATGGGCGGGCTGGACATTCTGGTGCATTGCGCCGCCACGCTGGCGCGAGTCCCGTTCCTCGAGATCAGCGACGCGGAATGGGACAGGGTGCATTCAGTGAACTTGCGCGGCGCCTTCTGCATCGGCCAAGAGGGTGCCCGCGCCATGCTGGACAATCCCGATGGCGGGCGGATCGTCTTTGTCTCCTCCGTCAATCAGGATCATCCGACGATGCATCTGGCGCATTACGTCGCCTCCAAGGGCGGAGTGCGGATGCTGGCGCGGTCCATGGCGATGGAGCTTGCGCCGCATCGCATCACCGTCAACCTGATCGCCCCCGGCACGGTCGAAACAGATCTGAACCGCGCCGCCCTGGCCGATCCGGACTTTCGGCAATCCAAGCTGGATCTGATACCGATGAACCGGATCGCGGACCCGGCCGAGATCGCAGGCGCCGCGCGCTATCTTGCCGGACCTTCGGCGGGCTATGTGACCGGCACCACCATCACCGTGGACGGAGGGTTGACCCTATGAGCGACACCTATGATATCTTCGCCATCCGCTATGGCAAATCGGTTCGGAAACGGTCTGAAAGCTTCATTGGCGGCGATCCCCATGACGGACCGATGGAGATGGCCTATTACGTCTGGCTCGTCCGCAACGCCGCGCGCACTGTCGTCGTGGACACCGGGTTTGCCCCTGACGTCGCCCACACCCGCGCGCGGGAATTTCTTGTGTGTCCGGGCGAGGCGATCCGGCAACTGGGCACCGATCCCGACAGTATCGAGACGGTGGTGCTGTCGCATCTGCACTACGATCATGCGGGCAATCACCACCTGTTCCCGAACGCGACCTTCCACGTCCAGGCCGCAGAGATGGCCTATGTCAGCGGGCCGTGGATGCGGTTTCGGACCCTGCGCGCGGGCTACGGCGCCGAAGACATCAAGGCCATGGTCGACCGGATCTTCGCCGAACGTCTGATCTGGCATGATGGCGACAGCGAATTGGCCCCCGGGCTGGACCTGCTGCATATCGGCGGGCATTGCGCCGGGCTGCAGGCGCTGGTGGTCCAGACGGCGCGGGGGCCGGTGATCCTCGCATCCGATTCCGCGGTGTTCTACGAGGGGCTGGAAACCGGGCGCGCCTTTCCCGCCGCCTTCCATGTCGGCGATGAGCTGGCCGGATACGAGCGGTTGCTTTCGGTGGCGGGCAGCAGCGATTTCATCATCCCCGGTCATGACGTGAAGGTGATGGCGCGGTATCCGACTGTCCTAGACGGCATCGCCTGGCAGGTCGACGGCGCCCCGGTGACCCCATGACAAACACGAAGACAGATCCGGTGACGGGCCCGATGGCAAGCGGACCGACGGCGCCGCAGATCGACCCGGTTACGCTGGAGATCCTGGGCCATCAGTTCCGTGCCGCCGCCGAAGAGATGGGCATCGCCCTGTCGCGCACGGCGCGCACCACCTACGTCCGGGAAGCGGCCGATTTCGGCACCGCCCTTGCGACACCGGGCGGCAAGTTCTTTGGCTATCCCGCCGCGCTGGGCGTGTCGGGGTTCCTCGACCTCGACGCAGGCCCGGCGCTGCGCGCTGCGGGCCCGTATGTCGAAGGCGACGTCGTGCTGACCAACCACCCCTACGAATCCGGCGGGTTATCCTCGCATATGCCGGATCTGCAACTGCTGCGCCCCTATTTCCACGACGGCCGCATCGTCGCGGTTGGCTGGGCCTTTGTACATACGGCCGATATCGGCGGCATGGTGCCATCCTCGATCGCGCCGGAGCTGAACGACCTGTTCCAGGAAGGGCTGATCCTGCCGCCGCTAAAGCTGGTGAAGGCGGGCGAGATGAACGAGGATGTCGTCACGCTGTACCGCGCCAATTGCCGGATGCCAGAGGCCAATCTGGGCGACATCCAGGCGATGCTGACCGCGTTGGACACCGGCGCGCGGCGCGTGGCGGATTTGATCGCCCGCCACGGCCTCCCGGTTTTCGAGGCCGGGCAGCAGGCGCTGGCGGATTATGCCGAAGCCAAGGCCACAAAGGTGCGCCAGCGTATCCCGGACGGCAGCTATGTCTTCTGGGATTATCTGGACGACGACTATGTCAGCAAGATTCCGGTCCGCGTGCGGTGCGAGATGACGGTGCGCGACGGTGCGATCCATCTCGATTTCACCGGCACCGATCCGCAGGTGCCCGCCGCCTA
>CAYGRI010000363.1:0-5286 GCA_964352155.1 uncultured Maritimibacter sp.
CGGGAAGGGCGAGCGCGGGTACAGGATCGCCAGGATCGGCAGCGACAGCCCGAAGAGCAGGCCAAAGCCCATGCCCATCAGCCCAAGCTGGATCGTGGGGGGCAGCGCGGTTCGGATCAGGTCCATCACCGGCACGGTAAAGCGCGAGGACACGCCGAAATCCCCCTGCAGCATCATCCCCGACCACAGCCGGAACTGCCGCCACCAACTGTCGGTCAGACCAAGCTCTTCGCGCAATTGCGACTGGGCCTGATAGGTCATGTCGCCCTGGATGCCCAGCACGTCGACCACATCGCCCGGCACCACCCGGATCAGAAAAAACGACGCCACGACGATGCCCAGCGCGATGGCCAGCGCCCGCCCGATGTCCAGCGCGATGCCGGAAAGAAACGCCTTGTTCATGCCCGGGCCCTCATGTGGCGATCTTGCGCCGGCCGGGGTCGAAGCGGCGGCGGAGCTCGTCGCCGATCATCGCCAGCGCAAAGGTCAGCAGCGACAGGGCGAGGATCGGAAACAGCGCGGTATGCGGCGCCTCTTCGACATATGGCACGGCAGAGGCGATCATCCGGCCCCATGTCGGCACCTCCGGCGAGACGCCGAGCCCCAGAAAAGACAGCACCGCCTCTGATACGATGCAGCGCGGCAGGATGATGGTGAACTGGGTGATCAGCGCCCCGCCGATATTCGGCACCACATGGCGCCAGGCCACGCGCAGCGGCGTCGCGCCCAGCACCTTGGCCGCTTGCGTGTAGGGGCGCGCCATCTCCTGGTCATAGGTCGCCTTGGTGATGCGTGCGAAATAGGGGCAGAACCCGACGCCCAACGCAACCACCACCGAGGTCACGCCGGGTTCCAGCGCGACGATCAGCGCCAGCGCAAACAACACACCTGGCAGCGCGCGGATCAGATCGACAATCGCAAAGACAATGGCCTCGGCCCAGGTCCCTAGCGCCATGGCCACGACAGCCAGCCCGGTCCCGATCGCCAGCGCCACCAGCGCCGAGGCGACGCCCACGCCAAGGCTCAGCCGCGTTCCCAGGATCAGGCGCGAATAGATGTCCTGGCCGGTGTCATCGGTGCCCAGCCAATGCTCGGACGAGGGCAACTCGTTGAGGTAGAACGAATAGGCCTGCGGATCTTGGGTCATCAGCCAGGGCCCGAACAGCGCGATCAGGACGAACGACAGGGTCAGCAGCAAGCCGCTGGTCGCCAGACGGCTCCATCCCGGCAGAAAGAGGGGGCGCTGCCGCCCTCCTCTGGTTTTTGTGACTGCGGGCACTTACCGCTCGATCCAGGCAAAGGCGACGCCGCCATCGACCCGGTGGGCCGAGGTGTTGAAGCCGATGGTAAAGTCTTTCAGCTCGTTGCGGATGCCGTAGGCGGCGGGGGAATGGCCGACAACCACGGTGTAGTAATTGTCCATCACCCGCTGCCAGGCGGCGCGGTAATTGTCCCACCGCTCCTGCGGGTCCGTGGTCGAGATCGCGGCCTGCACCAAGGCATCGTAGTCCGGATCGGTCACGCCGCCCCACAGATGCGGGTTCGGGCCATCCGACATCATCCGCACGAAGCGCAAGAACACGTCGTTGCGCGGGCCGGAACCGCCGGGGAAAAGATCCCATTCATATTCCGACAGCGCCTTCTGGTAGCCGAGGTCGTCATAGGACTTGTGCTCCACATCGAAGCCCAGCATCCGCACCATCTGCAGCGTCGGGGCCACATAGCGCGAGTTCTGGTGGCTGATCACGCGGACGGTATGCTCGGCCGGGTCCACACCCTCTTCGGCCAGGATCGCGGCGGCCTTGTCCAGATCGGCGGTGGCGTGTTTGTCACTCGCGCCAAGCTCGGGATCGTAGTAGAAATTTCCCTCGATCACCATCTGGTTGGTCGGGATGCCATAGTCACCGGCCGCGATCTTCAGAAGGATCGCCTTGTCCATGGCATAGGCGATCGCCTCGCGCACCCGGACATTGTCGAAGGGCGGCTTGGGGTTCCGGGTGTTGAAGGACCAAAAGGTCCAGCCGGTGTCGCCGCGGAACTCCACATGGGTCTCGTCATCCGCCTCGACGGCGGCCACCTTGTTCAGCGGGATCGAGGCCGCGTGATAGTCGCCCGCCCGCAGGCCCAGGCTGCTGTCGGCGACTTCGCGCAGGTCGAATTCGATGGCGTCGACATAGGGTTTGCCGTCCATCCAGTAATCGTCGAACTTGGCGCCCTTCAGCGACAGCTGCGGGGTCCATTCGTCAAACTTGAACGGCCCGGTGCCGATGGGCTTGGTGATGTTGCTGTCCCAACCCTCCGATTCCGGCGCCAGGATCCAGGCCTCGGCGATCAGGTTGAGGAACGGGGCGAAGGGCGCGGTCAGCTTGACCTCGAACGTGTTGGCGTCGGGTGTCGAGAACCCTTCCACCTGGTTCATCGCGGTGGTCAGCCAGCCGCGCGAGACCTCGTTGCGGATACGCTCGAAATTGGCCATCACATCGGCGGCGGTCATCTCGCGGCCATTGTGGAACTTCACGCCCTGCCGGATCTTGAAGGTGTAGGTCAGCCCGTCCTCGGACACCTCCCAGCTTTCCGCCAGCATGCCCTTGGGCTGGCCGTCCTTGGACAACGAGGTCAGCGTCTCGGCAAAGGGATGCGGGATAGAGATTGTGCCGGTGTGGCGGTGAAAATCGCTGGTATCCAGCGTGCCCCAGCTGAGTTTCAGCGTGCCGCCATATTGGGCGTGGGCATCGGCAAAGGCCGCGCCGGCCATGCTGAGCGCGAGGGCGGCAGAAAGGAACAGACGACGTTTCATGTTCGGTCTCCTATAAGGGTCGTGTTCAGGATTGCGGAAGCGCCAGGCCATCGACGCCGTCCCGGGGCAACCCGAGATGGCGCAGGATGGTCGGCGCGATGTCGATCAGCCGCGATGTGCCGTGCTCGACCGTTCCGGCGGCAAATCCACCGCCGGAGATCGTCAGGAAGGGCCGCGTTTCAAAGGCGCCCATCCCGCCATGCGAGCCATGGCCCGCGGGCTTGGCGGGCTTTTCCTCGCTGGTGCAGATGTCGATCAGGCCGCGCACCCCATGGGCATTCTGCTGGTCCCGTTGGCGCATGGCAAAGGACAACGCATGCGCGCCGCCCGGACGATGGCCGATGGCGGCCAGTTCCGGCCCGGCAAAGACCTGGCCGCACCACGGTTGCGCGGCCAGCCAGGCGCGGATCTCGGGCAACCGGTCCTGCGCGTCCTGCGCCAGATACAGATGCCCGCCCGCGCCCTGCGGGGCAATCGCAACATCGGAACTGTCCAACGCGGCCTTCAGCCCCGCCTTGACCATCAGCGCGGCCACCGGGATGGCATCGGCCACGCTTTCCTGCCCATGATCGGACCCCAGGACAAACAGCACATCCTCCCCCGCCGCGCGCAGTTCGGCCACCGTCTGGGCCACGCGGTCGACGCAGGCATCGGCATCGCGGATGCCGCGCAGATGAGTCTCTGATCCCAGAACATCGGCATGCATGGAAAGGTCCGGATCGCTCAGCCACAGCACCCCCAGCGCGGGCCTGCGGTCCGGCAGAACCTCGGTGCAGAACCGCTCGGTCAGCGCCCGGTCGCCCGCCGCGTCATGGGTCACGGGCCGTGCCTCTTCGGGTGGCAGTTGGGTGCGACCAGGGCCGAAGCTTGCCGCCCGGTGATAGACAAAGCCATGCCCGTCGGGATCGTGGAAATAGGCCGCACCGGGCGAGACGTTGGACAGGACGACAGCGCCGCCGTGGTCCTTGAGCCGCTCGGCAAGGGTTGGCACTTCCAGCGTGCGCCCGGTGGCCCGGCGCAGGGTGTCGACGAATTCGGGCTTGCCCACGTCATGCACCACGGGGCCGGCGCCTTCGTCCAGCGCCATGGTGTTGCCGTGCAGCCCATGCGTCCCGGGCCAGCAGCCCGTGGCGATGCTCGCCGCCGAGGCCCGCGTGGCAGAGGGAAATATCGCCCGGTGACGGGCGAACCGGCGCCCCTGCGCGATCACCTTACAGATGGCGGGGCACAGCTCGGGGCGGACGAAATCGTCCCGATGGCCGTCGCAAATCATCAAGACAACGCGTCTTTTGTCAGTCGTCATGTCAAACACCCCACCAAACCTGCCCACCAAACCTGAGCGTCACCCAAGTCGCGATAGCCCACAGGGATGTGACAGCGCGGCAGGTGTCAGAAATCTTTCACGCACACAGTTGGACTTGGCGGTCTTTGCGGGGACCGACGCAGGGCCGCCGATGCCCTGCGGGGATGCAAAGCCTCGATGATCACGGGAAACGGGTCGGCCAGCCTTCGGCCTGCGCCGTCGGGCCAAGCCGTGCGGGCGAACCTGGCAAAGAGTGAGACGCAGAGGCGGGTTGCGCCGCGCGGACCGGACGCTCAATACGCGGACAGCGGTACCGCTTTCAGGGGCACTTTCGCAGCGGGGCGTTCCGCGCCACGATAGGCGGCCAGAAGGCGCTGCGTATAGGGATGGCCGGGCGCCGAGAGGACGTGATCGCGCGGGCCATGATCGCGGACCTGCCCCCGCTCCAGCACCAGGATCTGGTCCGCGACTTCGGCCACCACGGCAAGGTCATGGCTGATGAACAGAACCGCAATGCCACGCGCGGCTTGCAAGCGGCCCAGCAGGGCGAGCACCTGCGCCTGAATCGTGACATCCAGCGCCGAGGTCACCTCGTCGCAGATCAGCACATCGGGCTCTGCCACCAAGGCCCGGGCGATGGCGATGCGCTGCTGCTGCCCGCCCGAAAGCTGGCGCGGCCAGCGATCAAGGAAGGCAGGCCCCAGTTCCAGATCGGCCAGCATGGCCACCGCCCTGTCCCGCGCCGCCGCCCGCGTCAGGCCGAAGTAGCGCATCAGCGGGCGGGTCAGCGTTTGCTCGACCGTATGGGCGGGGTTCAGCGATGACAGCGGGTCCTGAAACACCATCTGAATGCGGCGGCGCATGTCGTGCGGCCGGACCTTTGCCGCGCCAGTCACGCTTTGCTCGCCAAGCCAGATGCCGCCGCCGTGACCGGACAGCGCCCCCGCCAACAGGCTGGCCATGGTCGATTTCCCCGATCCGGATTCCCCCACCACGCCAAGCGTCTCGCCTCGGGCGATGGAAAAGCTGACCTCGTCGACCACATTGGGCCGGGGCGGGCGCATGAACCAGATCCGCGCAGGGGGTCTGTAGGCGAAAGACAGGTGCTCAACCCGCAGGCCCGCGCTTTGCCCTTGCACGGCGGGGCGCGCGTGCCCGGCATCGAGCTTTGGGATCGCGGCGACCA
>CAYGRI010000364.1:0-5282 GCA_964352155.1 uncultured Maritimibacter sp.
GCTGCCCGCTGGGCCAGCAGGCGCTCCTCGCGCCCCAAGGGCCCAGCGGCGCTGGCGGATTACCGATCTCGACTTTCAGGTCCGCTACGCCTGGCGCCAGCTGCGCAAGGGGCGCGAGGCGCCAGAGCCCGGGCGCCGCGTGTTCCGACGCTCTGGCCTCGTCGATGTGTTCGAAGGCTGCGCCGGGGTGCTGCTGCGCCCGGATTTCTTTGACGAGACCGCCTTTGCGATCCCCAACCTGGTCTGGGCGGTGGACGATGTCTGGCTGTCGGGCATGCTCGCCCGGCGCGGCATCCCGATCTGGCTAGACGCCAATGCCCGCGAGCCCGAACTGACCGAGGCCGAAGCCCATTCTCCCCTCGTCACCGCCGAGGTCGAAGGGATGCGCCGCGCCGAAGCGAACCGCGCGGCCATCGCGCATCTGCAAAAGACGTACCAGATCTGGCGCTGATTTAGGCATCCCGACCGGCAAATCGTCTGCGTGGACGCAAGCTCTGCTTCGAAAAAATTTACCAGTTGATAAAATTTTGTTCTGTGCCAGAGTTTCTGGAAATGACGTCAGGGAGACTTCTATGGGAAACAGCCCGTTCACTCCGGGTGTGGCCGCGGGGCGCTTGCCGGCCGAAACGCTAGAGCAAAACTTCGGTGACCTGCACCCGCCCTATGCCCCGCACGAAGCGGCCGTGGCGGCGGATCGCTGCTATTTCTGCCATGACGCGCCCTGCATGACGGCCTGCCCGACCTCGATCGACATTCCGCTGTTCATCCGCCGGATCTCTACCGGGACGCCCGAGGCGGCGGCAAAGACCATTCTGGACCAGAACATCCTGGGCGGTATGTGCGCCCGGGTCTGCCCGACAGAGACGCTGTGCGAAGAGGTCTGCGTGCGCGAAGTGGCCGAGGGCAAGCCGATCGAAATCGGGCGCCTGCAACGCTACGCCACCGACACGCTGATGGCCAAGGGCGTTCATCCGTTCGAACGCGCGGAACCGACCGGCAAGCGGATCGCCGTGGTGGGGGCCGGGCCCGCGGGTCTGGCCTGCGCGCACCGGCTGGCGATGAAGGGCCATGACGTGGTGATCTTCGAGGCGCGGACCAAGCCCGGCGGGCTGAACGAATTTGGCATCGCCACCTACAAGACGGTCGGCGGTTTTGCCCAGGCCGAGGTGGATTGGCTGCTGCAGATCGGTGGGATCGAAATTCGCGCGGGCCAGGCGCTGGGCGAGGGGCTGACCCTGGCCGTCTTGCAGTCGGAGTATGACGCGGTGTTCCTGGGCATGGGGCTCGGCGGCGTGAACACGCTGAAGGCAGAGGGCGAAGCGACCGGCCATGTCACCGACGCGGTCGATTTCATCGCCGATCTGCGCCAGGCGGGCGAGTTGTCGGATCTCCCAATCGGGCGCAACGTGGTGGTGATCGGCGGCGGCATGACGTCGGTGGATGCCGCCGTGCAGTCGAAACTGCTGGGCGCCGAATCCGTAACGATGGTCTATCGGCGGGGCAGGGATCGGATGTCGGCCTCGGTTTTTGAACAGGATCTGGCGGCCTCCAAAGGGGTGCGCATCGTCACCCATGCGCAGCCCGTCGCGGTGGTCGGCAACGGCAGCGTGCGCGAGATTGTCTTTGAGTACACCGCCGACGGCGAGGGCGGGCTGCAGGGCACGGGCGAGACCTTTCGCCTGCCAGCCGATCAGGTGTTCCGCGCCATCGGCCAGCGGCTGGACGGCGCGCCCGAGGGGCTGGTGCTGGAGGGCGGCAAGATCGCGGTCACCGGAGCGGGACGAACCTCGATCGACGGGGTCTGGGCGGGCGGCGATTGCGCCTCGGGCGGCGACGACCTGACCGTGACCGCCGTCGCCGAGGGCCGCGACGCGGCGGAGGATATGCATGCGATGCTTCGGTAGCGTTTGTGCGGGGGCGGCCTTGCTGGTGACAGCCGGGGCGGCCTTGGCTGAGCGGTTCGACGACCGCTATGAGCGCAAGCGCGTGGCACCCGGCGAAATGATCAGCCGCACGATCGGCTGCCGCACGGGAGAGCTGACGGGCGGCGGGTATTACCTGCCCGGGCAGCCCGACGACCGGATCCTGTTCAACGTGACAGCCAATTTTCCGCTGGCGGATGGCCGCTGGCGGGTCGACCTGCGCAATGTCAGCGGCTCCGACCAGCCGCTGGTTCTGCAGGTCTATGCGATATGCAGGTAGCCATCGCCCGCCGGAGACAGCCAAAGCGGGCTCTGGCGCGGCGATTGAAGACAGTGTTTCAGGCGGGCTGAGGCCCGGGAAGGAGAGCGTTCATGGCCAATCTGGCAAGCGACTTTGTCGGGATCAAAAGCCCTAATCCGTTCTGGCTGGCCTCTGCTCCGCCGACGGACAAGGAATACAACGTGCGCCGCGCGTTCGAGGCGGGCTGGGGCGGTGTGGTCTGGAAAACGCTCGGGCTCGATCCGCATATCGTCAACGTCAACGGGCCGCGCTATGGCGCTGTCTGGGGGGCGGACCGGCGGCTGCTGGGCCTCAACAACATCGAGCTGATCACCGACCGTCCGCTGGAGGTGAACCTGCGCGAGATCAAGTCGGTCAAGCGCGACTATCCAGACCGGGCGATGATCGTCTCGCTGATGGTGCCGTGCGAGGAATGGGCCTGGAAAGAGATCCTGCCCAAGGTCGAAGAGACCGGCGCCGATGGGATCGAGCTGAACTTTGGCTGCCCGCATGGCATGAGCGAACGCGGGATGGGATCGGCCGTGGGGCAGGTGCCCGAATATATTGAGATGGTGACGCGCTGGTGCAAAGCGAACACCCGGATGCCCGTTATCGTGAAATTGACACCGAATATTACAGATATCCGATATCCGGCACGGGCGGCCCATGCGGGTGGCGCTGATGCGGTGTCGCTGATCAACACGGTGTCGTCGATCACCTCGGTCAACCTGGACACCTTCAGCCCCGAGCCGTCGATCGACGGAAAGGGCTCGCACGGCGGCTATTGCGGCCCGGCGGTCAAGCCGATCGCATTGAACATGGTGGCCGAGATCGCCCGCGACGCCCAGATGGCCGGCCTGCCGATTTCCGGCATCGGCGGAGTCACCACCTGGCGCGACGCGGCCGAGTTTCTGGCGCTGGGCGCGGGCAACGTCCAGGTCTGTACCGCCGCCATGACCTATGGCTTCAAGGTGGTGGAAGAGATGATCTCTGGCCTTTCGCAATGGATGGACGAAAAAGGACACGCCAGTGTTGCCGACGTGGTCGGGCGTGCGGTGCCAAATGTCACCGACTGGCAGTTCCTGAACCTGAACTATGTCGCCAAGGCACGCATCGACCAAGACGCCTGCATCAAGTGCGGGCGCTGCTATGCGGCCTGTGAGGACACCAGCCATCAGGCCATAGCAATGAAGCCCGGCCGGGTGTTTGAAGTGATCGACGAGGAATGCGTCGCCTGTAACCTCTGTGTGAATGTCTGCCCGGTCGAGGATTGCATCACGATGGAAACGCTTGCGCCCGGAACGATGGACACGCGGACCGGCAAGGTTGTCGAACGGGAGTATGCCAACTGGACCATGCACCCGAACAATCCCGCGATAAAAGCAGCGGAATAATCGGCGGTTAGGTCGCGTTCTGTGGCAGAGGGGAGGGCGTTCAGCCCTCTTCGTTGGCCGGGGCGATGTCGGGCGCCTCGGCCTCAGGCGCTGCCGCAGGTTCAGCGGGCGCGGTCGTTTCCATCTTCTCCTCGGCCTTGGGCGCTTCGGCCTTTGGTATTTCAGGGGCCGCCTTTTCGCCTGTTTTCGTCGCCTGGGCCGAATCCGCCTCCGCCGCGTCGGCGCGCGCCTCCGCTTTCTCTATCTTCATCGCGGTTTCGGCTTCGACCCGCCCCCGTTCGGCTTCGAGCCGGTCAATCGCGCGCTGCAGATCCCGCTCCAACTCCAGCACGTTCGCTTGGAAGGCCGGGGTCGGACCGACAAGCGTGAAATCGTCGATCTGCGTCCGATCCTTGAAGATAGGCTTGCTGTCGTCTTCGCCACGGTCGCGCATGGCGGGCCGCGTTGAGACCTGCGGTGACGTGTCCATGCGCGCCTGTGCGCCGCGCCCGCTGGACGATGAGGCAACCGGCGCCAGCGCAATCGCCGCCTGAGGATCGGCACTCACGCGAACCGGTAGGACGTGCGCGCCCATTGATGCCACTGAGGCAAAGTCTCCCATGTTGCTGCTCCTGCAATCGAATTTGATAAGGTGACATTAAGACACCTTTATGCCGCAAAACGTTAACGGGATCGGCTTTCTCCGGGGTTGGTTAATGGGGGGCCAGGGCGCGTCGGTAGAGGTGCTCCAGGAAGGCGGAGGCATCCTCGAAATGCCCCTCGCGGGGGCCCAGGATGCCGCGAATCTGAACGTCGAAATCGGCATAATGCTGGGTGGTGGCCCAGATCGAAAAGATCAGGTGATAGGGGTCGATCCGGGCGATCGCACCGGCGTCGGCCCACCCCTGCATGACCGCGCATTTCTCATCCACAAGAGCCTTCAGCGGACCTTCGATTATGGGTCGGATCCGGGGGGCCCCATCCAGCACTTCATTTGCAAAAAGCCGACTTTCGCGCGGGTATTCACGCGACATTTGGAGCTTTCTCAGCACATATCCCACAATCTCGCTGATCGGGTCTCCGTCCGATTTGAGCGCCTTCAAAGGGTCGAGCCACATGTCCAGAAGCCCCGACAGCAGGGCCACGTAGACCGCATCCTTGGAGGCGAAATAATATAGCAGGTTCGGCTTCGACAGATCCGCCGTCCGGGCGATCCGGTCCAGCGTCGCGCCGCGAAAGCCGGCCTGGCTGAATACGTCAAGCGCGCCGTCCATAATCGCGGTTCGGTTCTTTTCCTGAATGCGAGTCCGGGGCGCAGATGCCTTCATTTTTATCCTTTTTACCGGACGCAATCGTTACCGCGCTACCGACCAGATCGAAGTGCTTGACCTCTACCCAAGCCGTGTTAGCGTCCCTCTGACCATTTGGTCAAACTATTTACGGTGTCAGGCTTTGGCGCAAAAGGGGACGAGATGGCGGCACCCGGAGAGAACCTGCGAATCAACGGCGAGCGGTTGTGGGATTCGCTGATGGAGATGGCAAAGATCGGCCCCGGCGTCGCAGGCGGGAACAATCGCCAGACGCTGACGGATGAAGACGGGGCGGGCCGCGCGCTGTTCCAATCCTGGTGCGAGGCGGCCGGCTGCGAAATGGGGCTGGACCAGATGGGCAACATGTTTGCCCGGCGCGAGGGCACCGATCCCGAGG
>CAYGRI010000365.1:0-5252 GCA_964352155.1 uncultured Maritimibacter sp.
GACAGGGTGGCGCGCGAGGTCCGCGACAGCCGCCCCCCCCCGCGCCGCGCGCCGCGCGCCTATGTGCACAATCAGAGTCAGGTCGTCAGTCTGATGAACGGGGACATCCGGCGGAGGGTCCCCGATCTTTGCCGCGCCCTCTACATCCCCTTGGTCGAGCGTACCTTGTCGCCTCTTGAGGCCGATGGCGCCAAAGAGGTGATCCTGACCGGCAGCTTCGGCATGCTGGAGGGGGGCGACCGGTCGATGACGCGGCGGAACCGAGCGCTGTCGAAGGATCTGGTCGTCCGGAATGTCGCAGCCCTAGAGGTGCCGCCTTAGGTCACCTTCGACCGGACGTGGTATTTCGGATCCTTCCACAGGTCGTCGCGGATCACTTCTTCGATGATCTCTGCCGCGCGCAGGATGTCGGCTTCGTCCAGATACAGCGGTGTGAAGCCGAAGCGCATGATGTCAGGCGCGCGGAAATCGCCGATCACGCCGCGCTCGATCAGGGCCTGCATCGCGGCATAGCCATGTTCAAACGCGAAAGACACCTGTGACCCGCGCCCTTGCGGATCTGTCGGCGAGGCCAGCCGCAGGGTCGGGCAGCGGGCCGAGACCTCTTTGATGAACAATTCCGACAGGTTGATCGAGGCGGCGCGGATATCCGCCATCTCGACCCCGTCCCACACGTCCAGCGCCGCGTCGAGGATCGCAAGCTGGACCACGGGCGGGGTGCCGCAGCGCAGGCGCTCGGTCGACATGGCCGGGCGATAGCCGGGTTCCATCGCGAAGGGCGCGTCATGGCCCAGCCAGCCCGACAGGGCCGGGTCGATGTCCAGCACCAGATCCGGGCGGGCGTAGATAAAGGCCGGGGCGCCGGGGCCGCCGTTGAGGTATTTGTAGGTGCAGCCGACGGCGAATTCCGCCTTCGACCCGGCGATGTCCACCTGCACGGCGCCCGCGCTATGGGCCAGATCCCAGATCATCACCGCGCCCGCCGCATGGGCCTTGGCGGTGATCGCCGCCATGTCATGCATCCGGCCGGTGCGGTAATCGACCTCGGTCAGCATCACCACGGCCACGCTCTCGTCAATGGCGTCGGCCACAGCCTCGGGCGCTGGGGTGCGCAGTTCGTGGCCTTTGCCGATGGTCCCGATCAGCCCCTGCGCCATGTAGAGGTCAGAGGGAAAGTTGCCGCTGTCCGACAGGATCACGCGCCGGTTGGGCCGCATTTTCAGCGCGGCGTCCAGCGCCTGATAGACCTTGATCGACAAGGTGTCCCCGGTGGCGACCGACCCCGCCGGCGCGCCGATCAGCCGGCCGATCCGGTCCCCCACATGTGCGGGCAGGGCCATCCAGCCGGCGCTGTTCCAGGCGCGGATCAGGCTGTTGCCCCATTCCTCGGTGATCGTCCGGGCGGCGCGGGCGGCGGCGGCCCTGGGCAGCGCGCCCAGCGAGTTGCCGTCGAGGTAGATCACCCCATCGGGCAGGTCGAACATTTCTTTTCGCAAGACCATCTTCTGTCCTTATAGTTCGCCGCGCACGTGCCAGAGTTCGGGGAACAGTTCGACCCCCAGCATCCGCCGCAGATAATCCACGCCCGAGGTCCCGCCGGTGCCGCGCTTGAACCCGATCACCCGTTCGACGGTCGTGACATGGTTAAAGCGCCAACGGCGGAAGTAATCCTCCAGATCCACCAGCTTTTCGGCCAGTTCGTACAGGGTCCAGTGGCTGTTCACATCCTCATAGACGCGTTTCCAGCGGGCCAGGATTTCGGGCTGGGGCGCATGCGGCGACCGGAGCTGCGGATCCGGCGCGGCCTCGGTGGACCCGTCCAGCGTGCGAAACAGCAGGGCCACGACTTCGTCATAAAAGCTGCGGCGCTTCAGTTCCGCCTCAAGCAAGGCGTGCAGTTCGGGGCGGTGGGCATGGGGCCTGAGCATGTTCGGATTGCGGTTGCCCAGAATGAACTCGATCAGCCGGTATTGATGCGACTGAAAGCCAGAGGACGGCCCCAGCGCATCGCGAAACGCTGTGTAATCGGCGGGTGTCATCGTGCGCAGCACGTCCCAGGCGTTGTTGAGCTGTTCAAAGATCCGCGACACGCGGGCCAATTGCTTGAACATCAGGGGGGTGGCCCCGGTCTTCAGCGCCTCGCGCGCGGCACCCAGTTCGTAGATCGCCAGCTTCATCCACAATTCGCTGGTCTGGTGCTGGATGATGAACAGCATCTCGTCATGGGCCTGGCTTAGCGGGTTCTGTTGCGCCAACAGCTCGTCGAGGCCCAGGTAATCGCCATAGGACATTGCATCGGCATAGCGCATCTTGGCGCCCTCGGTGCCCGGATCGTAGGGGGCGCCGGTCATGGCCGTTTCACGATCTCTGCGGTGGCCTCGATCTCGACCAGCGCGCGGTCTTCGACCAGCCCGGCCACCACCAGCATCGACATCGCCGGAAAATGCTTGCCCATCACCCGCTGATAGGCCTGGCCCACGTCGCGCTGCCGGGCGAGGTATTCCGTCTTGTCGGTGACGAACCAGGTCAGCCGGACCACGTCGGTCACGGCGCCGCCCGCCGCCTCGACAATCGCTCGGATGTTGGTCAGCGCCTGTTCCATCTGATCAACGAAATCGCCGCTGACAAAGTGCTGCTGCGCATCCCAGCCGATCTGCCCGCCGATATGCAGCACGCCCGACGGGGTCAGAACGCCGTTGGCATAGCCCTTGGCCGGGGCCCATCCATCGGGCTGAATGATCGCGTGTTCCATGGGGTGTCCTTTTCACTTGCGCAGTCTGAAACGCTGGATCTTGCCCGTCTCGGTCTTCGGCAGGGCATCGGCAAAGACGACAGAACGCGGGTATTTGTAGGGGGCGATGCTGGCCTTGACGTGGTCCTGCAGGATCTTGGTCATCAGCGCATCGCCGGTCTGGCCGGGCACCAGGACCACATGCGCCTGCACGATTTGCCCGCGCGCCTCGTCCGCGACACCGATCACGGCGCATTCGGCGACAGAGTCATGGGCCAGCAGCGCCGCCTCGACCTCTGGCCCGGCGATGTTGTAACCGGCCGAGACGATCATGTCGTCATTGCGCGCGGCAAAGTGGAAATAGCCGTCCGCATCGCGGGTAAAGCTGTCACCGGTGATGTTCCAGCCGTTCTGTACATATTCCGTCTGCCGCGCGCCGCCCAGGTAGCGGCAGCCAGTCGGGCCGCGCACCGCCAGCCGCCCGACGGTGCCGTCGGGAACCTCGTTGCCCGCATCATCCACCACCTTCGCCTCATAGCCGGTGACCGGCTTTCCGGTGCAGGCAGGGCGGTGATCGTCAAACCGGTTGGTGATGAAGATATGCAGCATCTCGGTCGCGCCGATCCCGTCCAGCATCGGCTTGCCGGTCTTGGCGATCCAGGCGTCATACACGGGCTTTGGCAAGGTCTCCCCGGCCGAAACGGCGGCCCGCAGGCTGGACAGATCCGCGCCGTCTTCCATCGCGCTCAGCATCACCCGATAGGCGGTGGGGGCGGTGAAACACACCGTGGCGCGGTATTGCTGGATGATCTCGATCATGTTGGGCGGGGTCGCGGCCTCCAGCAACACGGCGGTGGCGCCAAAGCGCAAGGGAAACAGCGCCAACCCGCCCAGGCCAAAGGTAAAGGCAAGCGGCGGTGACCCGACAAAGATATCCTCTGGCACCACGCCCAGCACCTCGGCGGCATAGCCATCGGCGATGATCATCAGATCGCGGTGGAAATGCATCGTCGCCTTGGGCGTCCCGGTGGAGCCCGAGGTGAAACCCAACAGCGCCACATCGTCCTGCGACGTCTCGACCGCATCAAAACGAACCGGCTTGGTCAGTGCCAGCCGATCCAGCTCCGCATCGTGGTTGGCGGTTCCGTCAAAGCCGACAACCTTGGCCAGAAAGGCGCTGTCCTTGGCGCAGGCCACCATCTCGTCCATCAGGCGCGAATCGCACAGGGCGAACTCGATCCGGGCGCTGTCGACATATTTGGTCAGCTCCCCGGCGCGCAGCATGGGCATCGAATTCACCACCACGGCGCCCGCCTTGGTCGCTGCCAGCCAGCAGGCCACCATCGCCGGGTTGTTGGCGGACCGGATCAGCACCCGGCTGCCCGGTCTCACCCCCAGATCGTCCACCAGCGCATGGGCCAGCCGGTTGGTCCAGTCGGTCAGCTCCTTGTAGGTCCGCTGCCGCCCGTTGCCCACCAAGGCGATCCGGTCGCCCATCCCCTTCGCCACGATGGCATCGGTCAGTTCCACGCCCGCGTTCAGCCGGTCTGGATAGTCGAACCCCTCCAGAAACAGATCCGGCCATTGCTCCGCCGGGGGCAGGTTGTCACGCGCAAAACTGTCCACATGAGCCGAAGGACGCAGCATCACTAGTCTCCCTGATAGGCGGCCAAGGTCTGCCGCGCGATGATCACTTTCTGCACATCAGAGGCACCCTCGTAGATCCGCAGCGCCCGTATCTCGCGATACAACGTCTCGACAACCTCGCCCGACCGGACGCCGTCGCCGCCATGCAGCTGGACCGCCGTGTCGATGACCTGCTGCGCCTGATCGGTGGCGAACAGCTTGGCCATCGCCGCCTCGCGGGTGACGCGCGGCGCACCGCTGTCCTTGGCCCAGGCGGCACGGTATACCAGCAAGGCGGCGGCATCCACATCCAGCGCCATATCGGCGATATGCCCCTGCACCAACTGCATGTCGAACAGCGGCGCGCCCTGGACATGCCGGGAGGTGACCCGCGCCAAAGCCGCGTCCAGCGCCCGGCGCGCAAACCCCAGAGCCGCCGCCGCGACGGTGGAGCGGAACACATCCAGCACCGACATCGCGATCCGGAAACCCTGGCCCGGCACGCCGATCATCGCCTCCGCCGGCACCCGGCAATCGGCAAAGCGAAGCGTTGCCAAAGGATGCGGCGCGATCGTCTGCAACCGTTCCACAACCTCGAACCCGGCCAGATCCGGCGTCACGAGAAAGGCCGACAGCCCGCGCGCGCCGGGCGCCTCGCCGGTCCGGGCAAACAGCGTATAGACATCCGCGATCCCGCCATTGGAAATCCAGGTCTTCTCGCCGTTCAGAACAAAGCCATCCCCGTCCCGCTCTGCCGTCATCGTCGAATTGGCCACGTCAGAGCCTGACGCAGGCTCGGTCAGCGCAAAGGCGGAAATCGCCCGCCCCGCCCGCGTCAAGGGCAACCACGCGGCCTTCTGCGCCTCGGTCCCGAACAGCGAGATCGCCCCGGTCC
>CAYGRI010000366.1:0-5216 GCA_964352155.1 uncultured Maritimibacter sp.
CCCCCGCCCCCCGCTGGCGCGGCCCCGCATCTGGTGCCTGCCACAACCGCTGGACGCGCGATCTTCGGGGAAATTTCGATGGAACCTCCCCGCCCAGCCGTGACAGACTGAAGCGACGGAGTCGAAGACCGTCGCTTGGTCCGCCAAGGGCTGCGCGATGTTCGACCCATTCCGGGACCGAAGGACCCTCATGAAACGCGCAATGATCGACCATTTGACCGCCGAAATCGCCGAGCTGAAACAGGCGGGGCTGTACAAGACTGAGCGGGTGATCACCTCGAAACAGGCCGGCAGCGTCGCGCTGGCCGACGGGCGCCGGGTCATCAACCTGTGCGCCAACAATTACCTCGGCCTGTCCGACAATGCCGACCTGATCGAGGCCGGCCGGACCGCGCTGGAACGATACGGCTACGGCATGTCTTCTGTCCGTTTCATCTGCGGCACGCAGGAAGAGCACAAGATGCTTGAAACGCGGCTGTCAGAGTTTCTGGGGATGGAGGACACGATCCTGTATTCCAGTTGCTTCGATGCCAATACCGGCCTGTTCGAAACCCTTCTTGGCCCCGATGATGCGATCATCTCGGATGCGCTGAACCATGCCTCGATCATTGACGGTGTCCGCCTGTGCAAGGCGCAGCGGTTCCGATATGCCAATTCCGACATGGCCGATCTGGAACGCCAGTTGCAGGCGGCGCAAGGCTGCCGGTTCCGCCTGATCGCCACGGATGGCGTGTTCTCGATGGATGGCTTTATCGCCAAGCTGGACCAGATCTGCGACCTGGCCGACCGCTACGATGCGATAGTCATGGTCGATGACAGCCACGCGGTGGGCTTCGTCGGTGCGACCGGCCGGGGTAGCGCCGAGCATTGCGGGGTCATGGACCGGGTCGACATCATCACCGGAACGCTGGGCAAGGCGCTGGGCGGCGCCTCTGGTGGCTATACCTCTGGCCCGCGCGAGGTGATCGACTGGCTGCGGCAACGCTCTCGTCCCTATCTGTTTTCCAACACCCTGGCGCCGGTGATCGCGGCGACCTCTCTGAGGGTGCTGGACATGCTGGACGCCTCGACAGAGCTGCGGGACAGGCTGATGCAGAACGCCAGCCACTTCCGCAGCCGGATGTCCGCGGCGGGGTTTGATCTGTTACCGGGCGAGCATCCGATCATCCCAGTGATGCTGCGCGACCCCAAGCTGGCGCAGGAGATGGCGGGACGGCTGGAGAAAAGGGGCGTCTATGTGGCGCCGTTCAGCTTTCCGGTGGTGCCGCGAGGTCAGGACAGGATCCGCACCCAGATGTCCGCCGCCCACAGCCGTGAGGAGCTCGACCGCGCTATCGACGCCTTTGTCGAGGTCGGACAGGCGATGGGGGTGATCTGAGATGGCCAGCAACGAGATGAAGGCGCTGGTCAAGGCCCGCCCCGAGACGGGCCTGTGGATGGAGCGTGTTCCGGTGCCCGAACCCGGCCCTCGCGACGTGCTGATCAAGGTGCGCAAATCGGCGATCTGCGGCACCGATGTGCATATCTGGAAATGGGACGAATGGTCGGCCAAGACGGTGCCCGTGCCGATGGTCGTCGGGCATGAGTTCTGCGGCGAGATCGTGGAGCTGGGCGCGGCGGCGATGAAGTATCGGATCGGTCAGCGGGTCTCGGGCGAGGGGCATATCGTCTGCGGGATCTGCCGCAATTGCCGGGCCGGGCGCGGGCATCTGTGCCGCAACACGCGAGGCGTGGGCGTCAACCGCCCCGGCAGTTTCGCCGAATACCTGTGCATCCCCGAAAGCAATGTCGTTCCGATCCCCGACGATATCCCCGACGAGATCGCGGCCATCTTCGATCCTTTCGGCAATGCGGTGCACACCGCGCTCAGCTTCGATCTGGTGGGCGAGGATGTGCTGGTCGCCGGCGCTGGGCCGATCGGCATCATGGGCGCACTGGTGGCGCAGAAGGTGGGCGCGCGCAAGGTGGTGATCACCGATATCAGCCCCTACCGGATGGATCTCGCCCGGCGGCTGGGGGTGGAGGTGGTGGTCGATGTCTCGTCGCAATCGCTGGCCGATGTGATGGCGCAGATTGGCATGACAGAGGGCTTTGACGTGGGCCTTGAAATGTCGGGCGCCGCAGATGCGATGCGGCAGATGATTGCCCGGATGAACAACGGCGGCAAGATCGCGCTGCTGGGGATCGCGCCGACGGAATTCGCCGTGGACTGGAACCAGATCATCTTCAAGATGCTGACGATCAAGGGGATCTATGGCCGCGAGATGTACGAGACCTGGTACAAGATGATCGCGCTGGTGCAAAGCGGTCTGGATCTGAGCGGGCTGATCACCCATCGTATCGGCATCGACGCCTTTGAAGAGGGGTTCGCGGCCATGCTGAGCGGCAATGCAGGAAAGGTCGTGATGGATTGGCACGCGTCCTGACCGGCCCCCACGCGATCTGTTCGTCGCCGGACACCTGGTCGCGCGGCTTTGCTGTCCCGCCCCGCCGCCGCGCGGGCTGTCCCGCCTGGCAGGCCGGATCCGCAGGTCTCCCGCACGTCAGGCCCGCGCGTCCGTGCTGCCCGACCATCCCGCCTGCCGGATGGCACGACCGTCCCGCGTACCTGATGGCATGACCGTCCGGTGCGTCTATCTTGTGCATTTGCCCCGTGCGTCGGTCCCGTGATTCAGGCCGCCTTAAGCAAGTCCCGCAGCACCGGCTGGCGCTTTGGCTTCTTGTCGATCTGGAGCAGAAGCTTGCTCAGTCCGGGTTCCAGCACCGCCTTGGCGGCTGTCTTGAGAGAGAACCAGCGGCGCTTGCGTTCGGCCCGCTCCTTCCAGTTCCGCTTCAGCTTCTGGACGACCATCGGGTAAAGATACACCCGGCACCGCAGCAGGTTGCCATCCTCCTGCACCTTGTCGTAATCGTAGGTCCCGATCGCCTCTTTCGCGATGTGGCCGGTGGCGCCCGCTTCTTCCAGGGCTTCGATCTCGGCGGCGGCCCAGGGTTTCTTGCCGTCCATCGTCCAGCCCTTGGGCATGACCCAGCGCCCCGTCTCGCGCGAGGTGACCATCAGAACCCGGATATTCCCCTTCCCGTCGCGCCGGATCGGCAACGCCGCAATCTGTGTTGCCTGTTTGCTCATCCTCATGCCTCTTTATTGCTTTTTCCTGTGGCAGTCTTTCAGATCGAATTGGTGGGGCTCCTGTGTAGCCGCGGGGCTAAGCAGCAGACCGCCCGACCAGCCGCGTTCCCGCACGCCGTGAAACAATCTGGCATCGTGATCCGGCGTGGCGCGCACAGCATGTCCCGTCACGGGATCCGCCAGTCCATCAGAACCAGCCGGATGCGATCACACTTTGCTTGGCGAGTGCTATTCCTGATCCCTGCCTTTTGCAGGAGCCGACCTTGTCGCATGTCGTTAAGTCATATGAACAGCAAGATGACAGAAATGCAACACGACCGGCGCTCAAAATGTAGCCCATGGCGCAGGAAAGCCTTGCCTGCCTGCGATTTACGCAATTATTCGCACAGAGAACGGTGATTTGCGTTGAATGTCACCGGACGGCGGCGGATCCGGCCGTACCGCGCGGCGGCAGGGGACTGCGGGCGCGCGGGACATCCCGCCCCACATCGGATCGGGGCCGGGTTCCATTCACCAGCAGGTATACCCGCCGTCGATCACCAGCGAGGCGCCGGTCATGTAGCGCGCGCCCGCAGAGGCCAGATAGACCGCGAGCGGCCCGATCTCCTCGGGTTCTCCCAGCCGGCCTTGGGGGATGTTCCGCAGGATGCCCTCGATCACCTCGGGGTGGGATTTCGACCAGGCGCGGTTGGGCTCTGTCAGGAAGATGCCGGGACAGATCGCGTTGACAGAGATCCCATGCGGCGCCCAGTCCACCGCGAGGGAGCGCGTGAGCTGGACGACACCGGCCTTGGCTGTCTCATAATGGCGCCCGGCGATGCCGCGCCCGGGGACGAGCGCGTTGATCGAGGCGATGTTGATGATCCGCCCGCCCTTGCCGCGCGCGATCATCGCGCCGCCGATCGTCTTGCAGCACAGAAAGGTGCTGGTCAGGTTCAGGTCCATCAGGGCGCGCCATTGGTCCAGCGGCAGCTCTTCGGTCGGAATGTTGACGCGGCGCCCGCCCACATTGTTGATCAGGATGTCGATGGGGCCGGCTGTTTCCAGCGCGCGTTTGCAGGCATCCTCGCAGGCCTGGGGGGCGCCGATGTCGGCCTCGATCGTCCAGACCTCGCGGCCCCGGGCGCGAATGTCGTCGGCGGTCTGTTCCAGACTGTCCGAGGGGCGGGCGGCAAGCACCACATCCGCCCCCGCGCTCGCAATGGCCAGCGCCATTTCGCGTCCAAGGCCACGGCTGCCGCCGGTGATGAACAGGCGCTGCCCGTCCAGACGAAACATATCGGGGAAAGTCATCGAACGCCTCCATTGCGCCGGTGCCAGGCCCGTCGACCGGGCCGGGCGGCTGGCGTTGCAGTCTGGCCCGAGGCTACGGCAAGACCGGCCCGCGCTGAAATGCTGTTTTCAGATCATGCGATGCCCTGTCGGCATGTGCCCCGCGCCGCCCTCCCGTTGCGAGACCGGCGGCGCCTCCCGACCGTGCCGGAGCAGACAGGCCGCCCCTCGTGCCTCGCGACCAAGCGGGCGCTTGCGCTTTCCATTCCCCTGCGGTCTCTGCTAGCGTCGGGGCGTGGCATGACATGGATGGCTTGAAAGACCGGCAATGGAAATCAAATGGTTGCTGGATTTTCTGTCGCTCGTCGATACGCGCAACTTCTCCCGCTCTGCGGATCACCGGGCGACCACCCAGCCCGCCTTCAGCCGCCGCATCCGCGCGCTGGAGGATTGGATGGGCGCGCCGCTGTTCGACCGGTCGGCCCAGCCCATCGAGTTGACGCGGGCGGGGGAGGAATTCCGCCCCGTGGCCGAAGAAGTGCTGCGCCGGATCCTGCACAGCCGGGACGAGATCCGCCGGATCGGGCAGGGCGAGGAAAGCACCGTCTCTTTCACCGCGACGCACAGCCTGTCGCTGGTGTTCTTTCCGCGCTGGATTCAGGCCATCGAGCAGCAGACCGGCGTCTTCCAGACGCGGCTCGATTCGCGGCAGGTGGCAAATTGCGTGCAATCCCTGATGCGGGGCGAATGCCAGTTCATGCTGGCCCCGACCATGCCAGCCTTGACACGCAATTGCCGGAGGACCGCATCGTCT